>JBGAII010000060.1:0-24636 GCA_044225625.1 Rubrivivax sp. | reverse complement strand
CCACGGCCGCGGGCTCTCTGCTCGGCATCGCCGGTTGTGCCAGCCCGGGCGGGCCGGGCGACACGCGCTACGCGGGGGCGCCGATGAGCACCGCCGAACAGCTGCAGCTCACGTCGGTGCAGGCGGTGGCCGCGGTGCGCTCCGGCCGGCTGACGGCCGAGGAATACGTGAGGACGCTGCTGGCGCGCGCCCAGGCGGTGAACAACCTGAACACGATGATCGTGCTCGACGGCAGCGCGGCGATTGCCGCGGCGCGCCAGGTCGACGGCCTGCGCGATGCCGGCGGCCGGCTGCCGCCACTGGCCGGGCTGCCGATCGTCGTCAAGGACAACATCAACACCGCCGGCCTGCCGACCACCGGCGGCACCCCGGCGCTGCGCAACGTGCGCCCGGCGCGGCATGCACCGTCGCTGCAGAAGCTGGTCGATGCCGGCGCCATCGTGCTCGGCAAGTCCAACCTGCACGAGCTGGCGTTCGGCATCACCAGCACCAACCTCACGCCCTTTGCCGGCGCGGTGCAGAACCCCTACGACCCGACCCGCATCCCCGGCGGCTCCTCCGGCGGCACGGCGGCGGCCATCGCGGCGCGCATCGCGCCCGCCGGCCTGGGCACCGATACCGGCGGCTCGACGCGCGTGCCGGCGGCGCTGTGCGGCATCGTCGGCCTGCGGCCGTCGGTGGGCAACGGCGCTGCGCAGCGCCGCTACCACGACCCGAATGCCGTGGTGCCGATCAGCCACACGCGGGACACCGTCGGGCCGATGGCCCGCACCGTGGCCGACGTGGCGCTGCTCGACGCAGTGATCACCGGCAGCGCCGTCGCCGCGGCCGTGCCGCTGCAGGGCCTGCGCATCGGTCTGCCGGCCTCGTTCTGGGAGGGGCTGGACACGCAGCTGGCGACGGTGGTCCAGGCCGCGAAGGCGCGGCTGGCCAGCGCCGGTGTCGTTTTCGTCGACGTCGACCTGAAAGGCCTGCGCGAGCTGAACGACAAGATCTCGTTCCAGCTGGCGCTGCACGAGCCCATCGCCGACATCCCGGCGTACCTGGCCGCCACCGGCGTGCAGGGCATCACGCTGGCCGACATTGCCGCGCAGGTGGCCAGCCCGGACGTGAAAGGCGCGTTCGGCGCGATCCTGGCCGACGCGTTCGGCGGGGCCTACGACGCCGCGCTCAAGGTCCACCGGCCGCAGCTGCAGGCGCTGTATGCCGACTACTTCGCAGCGAACCGGCTGGACGCGATGCTGTTCCCGACCACCATCGCGCCGGCGGTGCCCATCGACATGGCGGCCGGTTCCGGCAAGATTTCGATCAACGGCGGGCCGCTGGTCGACACTTTCGGCACCTTCATCCGCAACACCGACCCTGGCAGCAATGCCGGCATCCCGGGGCTGTCGCTGCCCGCGGGCATGACGGCCGGCGGGCTGCCGGTCGGCCTCGAGCTGGACGGGCCCCTCGGCAGCGACACGCGCTTGCTGGGCATCGGCCTGGCCTTCGAGAACCTGCTCGGGCCGGTGCCGGCGCCGCGGCTGTAGCGGCGGCGCCGCACTGGTGAGCGGATGCGGCCGCAAAAGGCGCCGACCGCGAGAAAAAGCGCCGTCCTGCGCGCCGCCGTGTCACGTGCCGGTGGTCGCGCGCGCCTATGCTCCGGCCACAGCATGGCGGTGACGAGGCGCTGATGGGCGAGTTGTGGATGTGGCTGGTGGCCGCGCTGGCCGTGGCCGGGCTTTTCGCCTGGCGCCGCGCAGTGCGGCAGCGTGCCGCCGAGCGCGACGCGGCGTCGGCCTGGGGCGTTTCGGCGGCGGCCGACGAGAGCCCGACGCTGGCGTCGCAGGCCGAAGCCGACGACGTGGCCGAGGCGCAGGCGGAACTGATGCGGCTGGCCGCAGAAGCCGAGGCGGAGCGCGAGGCTGCAGCGCGGGAACGCGCGGCCGCGGCGGCGCAGGAAGCAGCCGCCCGGGCCGAGGCACGGGCCGAAGCCGAACGCCAGGCCGTGGAGCAGGCCGCCCTGGCCCGCGAGGCCGCCGAGCGCGAAGCGCGGGCCGAACGGGAACGCCTGGCCGCTGCCCAGGCCGAAGCCGAGCGCCAGGCTGCTGCACGGGCCGAGGCCGAACGATTGGCGGCGGCCGAGCAGGCGGAGCGTGAGCGCCGGGCTGCCGAACAGGCTGCCGAACGAGAAGCCGAACTCGAGCGCCAGCGCCAGGAGGCAGAGCGCGCCGCGGCCGAGCGGCTGGCGTTGGCGCAGGCGGAGCAGGCACGACAGATCGCTGCAAGGGAGGCCGCGGCGGAGCGCGAGCGCTTGGCTGCGGCGCAGGCCGAGATCGAACGTCTGGCGGCGGCGCGTGCCGAAGCCGAGCAGCAGGCCGCCGAGCAGGCCGAGCGCGAACGCTTGTCGCTCGTGCAGGTCAAGACGCCGGTCAAGGGCCCTGCTCAGTCGCTGGTGATGGTGGTCGACGATTCGAAGGTCGTGCGCATCAAGACCGGTCGACTGCTCGCCGCGCACCACTACCAGGTGGCCTATGCCAACGACGGGCTGGAGGCGGTGCAGCAATTGCGGGCGCAGCGGCCGGACGTGGTCATCACCGACGTCGAGATGCCGGGCATGGATGGTTTCGCACTGACGCGGCATGTCCGCGCCGAGGCCGCGCTGGCCGACATTCCGGTGATCATGATCACCGCCGCCGACGAGCGCCACCGTGACGAGGCGTCGCAGGCCGGCGTCAGCGTGCTGCTCGGCAAGCCCTACCCGGAAGACGAACTGATCGCCCATATCCGCCGCGTGCTCGGCCAGGACGAGGTCGTGGCCGGCGCACTGGCCTGAGCCGCGGGGCGCGGCGGGACGCGCGGCCTCAGGCCTCGTCGCTGAGCCGGGTCGCGCCGCGGGCCCAGCGCTGTGCCCAGTCGGACAGCGGCCGCAGCGCGGTCAACAGATCGCGGCCGCTGGCCGTGAGCTGGTAACCCTCGCCCTGGTGTTCCACCAGCCCGGCCTCGCGCAGTTCCTTCAGCCGGGTGTTGAGCAGGCTGGGGTTGGTCTGTGCCGCGTCCTGCAGTGCGCGATAGGTCAGCGCTGTGCCGGCGCGCTGCTCCCACCGGATGCGCAGGCTGCTGCGCCGGCCGAGCAGGTCCAGCGCGGCCATGATCGGCCGGCCGGTCTTCGAGCCGCGCACCGGCCGGCTTGGCCGTGGCGTGCTCATGCTTTACTTTTCATAGCAGACGACCTATGCTGTGCTATCGAAACTGTAGCACCGAGGTCGCCATGGACGCCCGCATCGCCCCCGCCCCCTTGCCGTACCCCGAGGACATCCAGGCCTGGCTCGACCGCACCATGCCGCCGGGCAAGCCGCCGCTGCGCCTGTTTGCCACGCTGGCGCGCGATCCGCGGCTGTTCGGCAAGTTCTTTGCTGCCGGTCTGCTGGACCGCGGCCATCTGACGCTGCGCCAGCGCGAGATCGTGATCGACCGCACGACGGCGCTGTGCAGATCCGAATACGAATGGGGGGTGCACATGGCGATCTTCGGCGAGCGCGTCGGCTTCACGCCGGCGCAGGTGCAGTCGCTGGTGCATGGCGGTCCGACCGATGCCTGCTGGACGCCTCCGGAGCGGCAGCTGCTGCAACTGTGCGACGCGCTGCACCGCGACTGCGATGTCGACGATGCGCTGTGGCAGCAACTGCGCGAGGACTTCAGCCAGGAGGCGATGCTGGAACTGCTGATGCTGGCCGGCTTCTACCGCACCGTCAGCGTCCTCACCAACGCGCTGCGGCTGCCATTGGAGCCGGACGCGGCGCGCTTCCCTGCGCCCTACATCGAGGCTTCGAGCATCACCCGGTAGTCGTTCGCGCGGGCCGGCCGCGGGTGGGTGTTGTGGCAGTGGTCGGCCAGCTGATTCAGCGCGCGGCCGCGCGCACACCGGCGTCGGCAATGATCAGCGGCGTGGTTTCAGCCGTCGCCCAACGGCGTGCCCATCGCGGCCTGCGCTTCCTGCGCCTTGGCCGGGCCGCGCAGGATCGTGGCGACCGCCACGGCCAGCATCGCGCCGGCCAGCGGGCCGACCACGTAGACCCACCAGGTGGACAGATCGCCTCGCGCCACGTCGGGCCCGAAGGCGCGGGCCGGGTTCATGGCCGCGCCCTGGAACGGCCCGCCCATGGTGCCCAGCGACATCACGTACGCGCCCACCGCCAGCGGGATGAAGGGGCCGTTGAGCTTGGGACCGTTGGCCATCGACAGCACCAGCAGCACCATGCCGAAGGTCAGCACCACCTCGAAGCCGGCCGCGGCCGCGGCCATGCCGGCCTGCGGCTGCGTGGCCGCGAGGTTGCCTTCGATGCCGAAGAAGCCGCGTGCCAGCATCGAGCCGGCCACCGCCGCGACCAGCTGCACGGCAATGTAGGCGCTGCACATCGGCCAGCCCATGTCGCCGCGCACGGTGAAGGCCAGCGTCATCGCCGGGTTGAAATGCGCGCTGATGTCGCCCAGCGCGTACACCGCGGCCACCAGCCACAGCGCCGAGACGGCCGACAGGATGAAGGCCGCTTCGAAGGGGTGCAGCGGCCGGCCGGCGTACAGCGCCAGCACGGCCGCGCCGCCGGACAGCACGAAGGTCAGCCCCGCGGTGCCGATGAACTCGGCCAGCAGCCGTCGTACGCGGTGCTGCGGGTTCTTCCAGTCGGCGTTGAAGCGTTCGGCGCCGATCTGCCGCTGCAACGCGGCCTCGCCGTGCAGCACGGGGGGCGGATTCGAAGGCGGCATGTCGTGGCTACTCCGCGGCGACATAGGGTTTGACCATCTTGGCCGGGTCCACCACGCGGTCGAATTCCGCTTCACTCACGTAGCCCAGCTTCAGCGCCGCAGCCTTCAGCGTCAGGTCGTTGTCCATCGCGTAGTGCGCGATCTTCGACGCCTTGTCGTAGCCGATCACCGGCGACAGCGCGGTCACCAGCATCAGCGATCGCTCGACGTATTCGCCGATCTTCTTCAGGTTGGGCGTGGTGCCTTCGACCAGGAACTTGCGGAAGTTGGTGCAGCAGTCGGTGATCAGCGTGATCGAGTGGGTGATGTTGTAGATGATCAGCGGCTTGTAGACGTTCATCTCCAGGTAGCCGCTGGCGCCGCCGAAGCTGACCGCCACGTCGTTGGCCATCACCTGCACGGCGGCCATGGTCAGCGCCTCGGCCTGCGTGGGGTTGACCTTGCCGGGCATGATCGACGAGCCCGGCTCGTTGGCCGGGATGTTCAGCTCGGCGAAGCCGGCGCGCGGGCCGCAGGACATCAGCCGGATGTCGTTGCCGATCTTGTACAGCGACACCGCCAGCGTCTTCATCGTGCCGGAGAACTGCACCAGCGCGTCGTGGCTGCCCTGCACGGTGAACTTGTTGGGTGCGGTGACGAAGGGCAGGCCGGTCAGCTTGGCGATCTGCGCGGCCGCGGCGGTGTCGAAGCCCGGCGCCGAATTGATGCCGGTGCCCACCGCGGTGCCCCCGAGCGCCAGCTGGTACACGCCCTGCAGCGCGGTCTCCAGCCGGGCGATGCCGTCGGCCAGCAGGCCGGCGTAGCCCGACCATTCCTGGCCGAGTGTCAGCGGCGTCGCGTCCTGCATGTGGGTGCGGCCGATCTTGACGATGTCGCGCCAGTCCTCAGCCTTGGCCGCGATGGCATCGTGCAGCGCCTGCACGGCCGGCAGCAGCCGCTGCTTGGCGTTCAGCGCGGTGGCGATGTACATCGCCGACGGGAACGAGTCGTTCGACGACTGCGCCATGTTGACGTGGTCGTTCGGGTGCACCGGCGCATGGCTGCCCAGCGGCGTGCCGGCCAGCTGGCAGCAGCGGTTGCTGATGACCTCGTTGACGTTCATGTTGAACTGCGTGCCGCTGCCGGTCATCCACACATGCAGCGGGAACATGTCGTGGTGCTGCCCGGCCAGGATCTCGTCGCAGACGGCGACGATCAGCTTGAACTGCTGGTCGCCCAGCCGCTTGTCGGCATGGTTGGCGATGGCCGCGCCCTTCTTCAGGATCGCGTAGCTGGTGATCATCTCGCGCGGGATCAGGTCCCGGCCGATGCTGAAGTGCTCGAGCGAGCGCTGTGTCTGCGCGCCCCAGAGCTTGTCGGCGGGTACGTCGACCTCACCGAGGCTATCGGTTTCCTTCCGGACATCCATCGTCAGCCCCCCATGGCGCACTGCCCGGCGCCGCGCGAATCATCATAACCATGGGAGTGGTCTTCCGCTGCCGGCGCGTAGCGGACCGTCGTCTTCGATGCAATGGCGCGAGCCGAGGCTGACGGGGAAGCGAATCCGTCCATGTCCCCCGCCCGGTCTGACAGACCGGGCTCCTCCTTTACTTCCCGGATTCGCTTCCCCGCCATCCTCGGCCGGATACTTCAAAGGTGTTCGTGGCGCAGACAAACGCCACGGCTCGGCAAGGACGGTTTGAATCCGCAGCGGTGCCGGGAGTCGGCGGACCGCCGGCAGGGCGCCTATGCGACGCCGAGGAGCGCAGGTTTCACGGCCAGCGCGCGCAGCGCGCCTCCACTTCTGACTTCGTCGCGACTGTTTGAACGTAGCGCGCGATCAGCGCGCGAAGTGAGTTGGCGACGAGGCCGTGAAGCCGAGCACCGCAGGGCACCCCGCCCGCCGGGCGGGGCGTCGCCTTCGAAGCCCTGCCGGCGGTTCGCCCGTGGCCCACGTCAGAACTTCAGCACGCCATCAAGCAGAGCCAACAACGAACGACGGCTAAGCGCCGCAAATCGTCACCGCCCGGAAACAAGCACCTCAGGCGTTCCCAATCTGCAGCAGCTTGTTGATCTGCGCCGGTGTCGGTGCCGGCCAGCCGGCTTCCTTGGCGACACGCAGGATCGCTTCGTTGGTGTCGAAGTAGACCTGCCAGTAGTGGTCGGTGTGGCAGTATGGGCGCACCGCGATCACCGGACCGACCAGGTTGATGTCCAGCACGCTGATCTCCACGCCCGGTGCCTTGACGACATTGGGAATCGCCTCGACCGCCGCCTTGAAGCGCGCCATCGCATCGGTCACGTCGACGCCGCCCGCCAGCTGCGCCGTGCGCTCCACGCGCCGCGACGGGTTGGCGGAGTAGTTCTGAATGTTGTCGGCGAAGATCTTGGTGTTGCCGATCAGCGCGACCACGTTCTCCGGCGTGACGATGGTCGTGGCGAACAGGCCCAGTTCCTTGACCGTGCCGACCAGGCCGCCGGCGGCGATGAAGTCGCCCACCTTGAAGGGCCGCAACACCAGCATGAAGGCGCCGGCCGCGAAGTTGCCGAGCATGCCGCTCCAGGCAGCGCCGATGGCGACGCCCGCGCCGGCGATCAGCGCAGCAAAGCTGGTGGTCTGGATGCCGAAGTAGCCCAGGATGCCGAGGACCAGCGCGATGTTCAGCATCACCGCGACGATCGAGCCCAGGTACTTGGTGAGTGTCGGGTCGACGTGGTTGCGGCTCATCGCCCGCTGCATCAGACCGACCACCATGCCGATCAGCCAGCGTCCGACAATCCAGAAGGCGATGGCGGCCAGCACCTTGATCGCCAGTTCGGTGATCGTGGTGCTGAGAAAGTTCTGGATGTTCTGCATGTCCATGGCAGCTACCCCTTCTTCCTGAGACGTGTTGTTTGATCCGCGGATTATCGACGGGTCAGTTCTTCGCGGGCGCCATCACCGCTTCCATCACCCGATCGAGGTTGAAGCTGCCCGGCTTCTGCCGCGGCGGGAACTCCTTGAAGCTCTGCAACCACTGCGCCACGTAGGCTCCCGCCGGGGCGATGGCGAACATGCGTTCCAGGTACCAGCGCTGGTAGCCCATCGCGTTCTCTTCCTCGGCGCGTTCGAAGGGATCCATGCGCAGGTTGGTCAGCGTCGGTGCGCGCAGCGCGGTGAAGGGCTGCTGCCAGACCTTCAGGCCCATCGCCTCCTGCTTCAGGAAGGTGATCTTCCAGTTGTCGTAACGCAGCGCGGCCACGCTGCCGTCGTCGGTCCAGTAGATGAAGGACTGGCGCGGCCAGGGCGCCTGCCCGCGCAGCGCCGGGCCGAGGTCGTAGCCGTCCAGATGCACCTTGTAGGGCCGGCCACCGATGGTGGTGCCCTTCTTCAGCGTCTCGGCCACGTCCTTGCCGCCGGCGGCGTTGACCAGCGTCAGCAGCATGTCCTCGTGCGCGCCGATGTCGTTGACGATGGTGCCCGGCTTGATGGTGCCCGGCCACTTGATCAGCGTGGGCACGCGGTAGCCGCCTTCCCAGTTGGTGTTCTTCTCGCCGCGGAACATGGTGGTGCCGCCGTCGGGCCAGGTGAAGGTCTCGGCGCCGTTGTCCGACGAGTACATGATGATGGTGTTGTCCTCCAGGCCCAGCTCCTTCAGCTTGGCCAGCAGCAGGCCGACGTGGCCGTCGTGCTCGACCATGCCGTCGGCATACACGCCCAGCCCGGTCTTGCCCTGCGAGCCCGCCTTCAGGTGGGTGAAGATGTGCATGCGGGTGGAGTTCCACCACAGGAAGAAGGGCTTGTCGGCCTTCTTCGCGCGCTCCATGAAGTCCAGCGCCTTGGCGTTGACCTCCTCGTCGATGGTCTCCATGCGCTTGCGCGTCAGCGGGCCGGTGTCGGTGATGCGGCCGTCGGCAAAGCTGTGGATCACGCCGCGCGGGCCGAAGCGCTTCTTGAACTCGGGGTTCTGCGGGTAGTCGGGGTTCTCCGGCTCCTCCTCGGCATTGAGGTGGTACAGGTTGCCGAAGAATTCGTCGAAGCCGTGGTTCGTCGGCAGCGTCTCGTCGCGGTCACCGAGGTGGTTCTTGCCGAACTGGCCCGTCATGTAGCCCTGCGCGCGCAGCAGCGTGGCGATCGTCGGGTCCTCCTTGCGCATGCCCTCGGGCGCGCCCGGCAGGCCCACCTTGGTCAGACCGGTGCGGATGGGCGACTGGCCGGTGATGAAGGCGGCCCGGCCGGCGGTGCAGCTCTGCTGGCCGTACCAGTCGGTGAAGATCGCGCCCTCGCGGCCGATGCGGTCGATGTTGGGCGTCTTGTAGCCCATCATGCCCATGTTGTAGGCACCGACGTTGAACTGCCCGATGTCGTCGCCCCAGATGATCAGGATGTTCGGTTTCTTGGCCGTCTGGGCCGGCGCGGGGCCGGCGAGCAGCACTGCCAGCAGCAGCACCAGAGATCGAAGAAGCGTGTTCATGCCTGGGTCTCCCCTCCTTGCAACGGTCGCGCAGTATTCCGGCACCGCGCACGCACGTCCAATACCCTTCGCGGGGAGCTTTGATACGCTGCGCGCATCGTGGATACGCTGCAGCTCTACCGACAGGCTCTGGTGCTCGCCCGGCACGGCAACTATGCCCGCGCCGCCGAAGCGCTGGGCATCGCACAACCGAACCTGACGCGCGCCATCGCCGCGCTCGAGCGCAGCCTCGGCGTGCGCCTGTTCGACCGCGGGCGCAGCGGTGCGGCGACCACGGCGCTCGGCCGCGTCTTCCTCGAACGCGCCGAGCAGCTGCTGCGCAGCGATGCCGAGTTGCGGCGCGAGCTGCAACTGCTGGCGGACCTGGCAACCGGCACGCTGCGCATCGCCAGCGGTCCCTACGCCGCGGAAGCGGCCGTGGCCGAGGCGGTGGCACGCCTGGTCGCCGCGCACCCGAAGCTGCGCGTCGAATGCATGGTGCTTGCGCCGGAGCGCGTGCTGGCCGAGGTGCTGGCCGGACAGGCCGACATCGGCGTCAGCACCGACGCGGCCCTGCAGCCCGAAGCCGAGCTGGAGATCGAGCGCTTCGCGCCGCTGCGCGTGCATCTGGCCTGCCGGCCCGGCCATCCGCTGACGCGCGAACCGCGACTGACCCTGGAGCGGGCCCTGACGTATCCGCTGGTGACGACCCGGCTGCGCGGTTCCGACGCGCTGCAGGCCATGCCGAACTACCTGCCCGCGGGCCTCGCCCGCGGCGTGCTGCCCGAACTGGTGCCGCCGATTCTGGTCAATTCGCTCGCCATGGGCCGCCAGATCGCCCGTGGCTGCGACGCGCTGTTCCCCGGCTTTGCCGCCCAGCTGGACGACGACGTGGCTGCGGGACGGCTGGTCTTGCTGGACGTCGACGACGCGCTGCTGCGCAATTCGCATGCCGTCTTCCACCGCCGCGACCGGCCGCTGTCACCGGCGGCGCTGGCGTTCAGATTGCGGTTGCGCGAAGTCGAGCAGGCGCTGCAGCAGGCCGAGTCACCGCGGCGCGCGCGCCGCCTGCGCCGCGCCTGAGCCACCGGCGCGCGAAGCGCCGGACCATCGCGTCACGGCAGGTTGTCGCGCAGGAAGATGTCGATGCGGATGCGTTCCTGGTCCGGCAGCACGCGCTCGCCCGAGAGCGCGGCCAGCGCCAGCCGGCAGGCCGAGCGCACCTCGTGTCCCGCGTCCTGGTTGATCACCGCGTCGGCCACGCCGCCGAGCAGCGCCCGCCGTGCGTGCGGCGTCAGTTCGTGGCAGACCCAGACGATCTGCCCTGCCCGGCCGCTGCGCTCGAGCGCCGCCTCGATGCCGCGATTGCCGGCACCGATGCTGTAGAGGCCGACGAGCCCGGGCTCGGCCTCCAGCAGCGCGGCCAGCAGCGGCTCGGTACGCTCGGACAGGTCGTGCCCCTCGATGGCCGGCAGCGGGCGCAGTGCCGGGTACTCCGCGGCCAGCACCTGCTCGAAGCCGAATAGCCGCTCGGCATGGTCGCGCAGCGCACGGCTGCCCATGACGATGCCGACCCGTCCCGGGCGCGGCCCGACGAAGCGACCCAGCAGCGACGCGGCGGTGCGGCCGGCACTGACGTTGTCGATGCCGACGAAGCGGCTGCGCTGCGAACTCGGCACGTCCGACACCAGCGTCAGCACGACGATGCCCTGGGCCGCCAGGTCGTCGATCGCCGCGCGCACCAGCGGATGGTCCAGCGCCATGACCACGACCGCATCGAAGCGGCCGGGCAAGGTGCCCAGGTGGCGTGCGAGCACCTCGGCCGAGAACACATCGACACGCTGCACCACCGCCGCTGCGCGCTGCTCGTGCAGCCACGGCAGCACGGCCTGCACCTGCGCGTCGAGCATGTCGACGAAGGTGTTGGTGCCGGAGGGCAGCACGAAGACCAGGCGCGCCTCACGCTTGCGGGCCAGCCGCCGGGCAGCGGGGTCCGGCCGATAGCCGAGTTGCTCGACCACCGCGCGCACGTGGGCGACGGTGCGCGCGTGCACGCCGCCGCGCCCGTGCAGCACACGATCCACCGTGGCCAGACTGACGCCGGCCACACGGGCGACATCGTGAATGCTGGCGCGGGCAGGCTGCGACATGCATCGATGATACCGATGCGAAATGAGGTCCGCACATCTTCGCCGCCACCGAAACCTCCATCCTTGCTGCGCCGCACCCAAGGGAAATCACCAAACTCGAAATGAGGTACGTTCCTCACAATGTGCCGACTGGGTTGAATGAGGCTCCGGGATCCGAGGTCCTGGGTCCTGTGTGTGGCTGGAAGCAACGCGGAGGAGCAGTGATGGACAAGGCGATGTGGAAGCTGACGGGCGCAGCCCTGGTGGTGGTGCTGATGACGGGCTCGGCCTGGGCGCAGAAGAAGACGCTCGCGGTGGTGGTGAAGGGCCTGGACAATCCCTTCTTCACCGTGCTCGGCGACGGCTGCGCGAAATGGAACAAGGAGAACCCGAACTCCGAGTACACCTGCCTGTACACCGGCCCGGCGTCCAGCGCCGACGAGGCTGGCGAGGTGCAGATCGTGGAGGACCTGATCAACAAGGGCGTGGCCGGCATCGCCATCTCGCCGTCCAATGCGCCGGCAATGGCCAACATGCTGAAGGCCAAGCAGCCGAAGATGCCGATCATGACGATCGACGCCGACCTCGGCGCTGCCGACAAGGCACTGCGCAAGACCTACCTGGGCACCAACAACTACGACATGGGCGTGGCCATGGCCAAGCACCTGAAGCAGCTCAAGCCGAAGGGCGGCTCGGTATGCCTGCAGCTCGGCAACGTCGCAGCCGACAACATCAACGCGCGCGCCGCGGGTTTCCGCGACACCATCGCCGGCAAGAAGGGCACGACCAAGCTCACCGGCCAGGGCGGCTGGACCGAGATCGCCGGCTGTCCGCTGTTCACCAACGACCAGATCGACCTGGCGAACCAGCAGATGGCCGACGTGTTCACCAAGAACCCGAAGCTCGACGCGTTCATCCTCGTCGGCGGCTGGGCACAATTCGGCCCGCAGGCCTATGCGCAGGTGACCGACCAGGTGATGGGCCGGCTGAAGTCCAAGGATCTGGTGATCATCGCCGGCGATACGCTGCCGCCGCAGCTGGACGCACTGAAGGCCGGCCGCAGCCACGCGCAGATCGGCCAGCGGCCGTTCGAGATGGGCTACCGCGCACCCACCGTGCTGATCGATCTGATCGGCGGCAAGAAGGTGGCGGACCCGCTCTACACCGGCCTGGACGAATGCACCGCAGCCAACCTCGGGACCTGCCCGGCGAAGTGACGGCGCGGCGTGCCTGAAGGCGGATCGCCCGACCCGAGTTCGCCGGCCATGGCAGCGCTGCTGGAACTGTCGGGCGTCGCCAAGCACTTCGGCGCGATCCAGGCGCTGGCCGGCGTGTCGCTAACGCTGCATGCCGGCGAGGTGGTCGGGCTGATGGGCGACAACGGCGCGGGCAAGTCGACGCTGGTCAAGATCATGGCCGGCAACTTCCCGCCGAGCGCGGGCACGATGACCATGTCGGGCCGGCCGGTGACCTTCCACCAGCCGACCGACGCGCGCCGGCAGGGCATCGAGATCGTCTACCAGGATCTCGCGCTGTGCGACAACCTCAGCGCCGGCGAGAACGTCTTCCTCGGCCGCGAGTTGATGCGCGGCTTCGGTCCGCTGCGCTGGCTCGACTACGCGGCAATGCACCGGCGCGCCGGCGAACTGTTTGCCGAGCTGAAGTCCGAGACGCGGCCGCGCGACCTGGTGCGGCGCATGTCGGGCGGCCAGCGCCAGGCGGTGGCGATCGCCCGCACGCGGCTGTCGAACCCGAAGATCGTGCTGATGGACGAACCCACGGCGGCGATCAGCGTGCGCCAGGTTGCCGAGGTGCTGGCCCTGATCCGGCGGCTGCGCGAGCAGCAGATCGCCGTGGTGCTGATCAGCCACCGCATGCCGGACGTGTTCTCGGTCGCCGACCGCGTCGTCGTCATGCGCCGCGGCGAGAAGGTCGCCGACAAGCCGATCGAACGCAGCTCGCCGGAGGAAGTCACCGGCCTCATCACCGGCGCGCTCGCCAGCGCCTGAGTTGCCGCCGTGAGCGCCACCGACCCCGTCTCCAGCGACCCGAGCCTCGACCGCGCAATCGGCCGCCGCGTGCACGGCCATGGGTTCGCCTGGCTGGTGAGTCAGCAGACCTTCTGGGTGTCGATCGCCGCGCTCACCGCCTTCGTCGCGCTGACGCTGGCCAGCGACGTGTTCGCGACGCAGCAGAACCTGTTCAATGTCGGGCGCAACTTCGCCTTCGTCGCGATCATCGCCATCGGCATGACGGCAGTCATCGTCACCGGCGGCATCGACCTGTCGGTGGGTGCGGTGCTGGTGCTGTCGGGCATGGTCATCGGCATGACGATGAACGCCGGCCTGTCGATCTGGCTGGCGGTGCCGCTGGCCTTGGGGGCTGCCGTGCTCGTCGGCCTGGTCAACGGCGTGCTGATCGCCTATGTCGGCGTGCCGCCGTTCGTCGTCACGCTGGGCATGCTGTCGATCGCGCGCAGCCTGGCGATGGTGCTGTCGAACAACCGCATGGTCTACGAGTTCGGCCCGGACCAGCCGGCGCTGCTCGCGCTCGGCGGCGGCTTCGTCGAAGTGACGCTGCCCTTCGTCGACGCGATCCGCATCCCCAACCCGCTGGTGTGGATGGTGGCGCTGCTGATCGTCACCAGCCTCGCGTTTCGCTGGACGCGCTGGGGCCGCTACCTGTTCGCCATCGGCGGCAACGAACGCGCCGCGATGCTGACCGGCGTGCCGGTCAAGGCGATGAAGGTCAGCGTCTACGTGTTCTCGGCGCTGTGCGCGGGCATCACCGGCATCCTCGAGGTCGGCTGGCTCGGCACCATCACCACCGGCCTCGGCCAGGGCATGGAACTGACGGTGATCGCCGCAGCGGTGATCGGCGGCGCCAATCTGTCCGGCGGCATCGGCACCGCGTTCGGTGCGGTGGTCGGCGCGGCGCTGATCGAGGTGATCCGCAACAGCCTGACGCTGCTGGGCATCAGCACCTTCTGGCAGGGCACGTTCATCGGCAGCTTCATCGTCGTGGCGGTGCTGTTCGACCGCTTGCGCGTGCGCAACGCCAACGAGTAGCCCGGCGCCAGCCGTCCATCGAATCCCATCTCAAAGTCCCATGAACACCTTTGCCCGATACCCGAGCCTGCAGGACCGGGCCGTGCTGATCACCGGCGGCGCCACCGGCATCGGCGCGGCGCTGGTCGAGGCGTTCGTCGCGCAGGGCGCGCGCGTCGGCTTCATCGACATCGACGTGCCGCCCGCCGAGGCGGCCGTGCAACGGCTGTCCGCGCAGGCACGCCATGCGCCGGTGTTCGTCGAGGCCGATCTGACCGATTTCGCCGCCCTCGACACCGCGATCGAGCGCGTGCGCGCCGGCATCGGGCCGATCACCGTGCTGGTCAACAACGCCGCCAACGACCAGCGCCACACGATCGACGCGACCACCCCGCACAGCTGGGACGCCGGCATCGCGGTGAACCTGAAGCACCAGTTCTTCGCGGCAAAGAACGTCGCCGCGGACATGAAGGCCGCCGGCGGCGGTTCGATCGTCAATTTCGGATCGATCAGCTGGATGCTGAAACAGGGCGGCATGCCGGTCTACACCACGTCGAAGGCCGCCGTA
The DNA here is from genome assembly GCA_044225625.1 of Rubrivivax sp. GTDB lineage: Bacteria > Pseudomonadota > Gammaproteobacteria > Burkholderiales > Burkholderiaceae_C > Rubrivivax. The sequence goes on along the minus strand of JBGAII010000060.1, from coordinate 9,731 downwards.
CAGGGCCTGACACGCAGCCTGGCGCGCGACTGGGGGCCGCACAACATCCGCGTCAACACCGTCGTACCGGGATGGGTGATGACCGAACGCCAGGTCCGCCTCTGGCTGGACGAACAGGGCAAGCAGGACATCGCGCGCGGCCAGTGTCTGCCGCAAGCGCTGCTGCCGGCGCACGTCGCGCGCATGGTGCTGTTCCTCGCCGCCGACGACAGTGCGATGTGCACCGCGCAGAACTTCGTCGTCGACGGCGGCTGGGTCTGAGTCAGCGATGGCCGCTTCGGTCGCCATGCGTCCTTATGGGCGGCTGGCCGATGGCCGCACGGTGCGCGAATACACGCTCGACAACGGCCGCGGCCTGGTGCTGCGCACGATCAACCTCGGCGGCATCGTCACCGCGATCGAATGGCCGGACCGCAGCGGCCGCAGCGCCAACGTCGTGCTCGGCTTCGACAACCTGGCCGACTACGTCGAACGCAACCCGAACTTCGGCACCCTGGTCGGCCGTTACGCCAACCGCATCGCCGGCGGCCGCTTCGCGCTGGACGGCGAGCTCTACACGCTGGCGCGCAACGACGGCCCGCATGCGCTGCACGGCGGCCCGGCCGGCTTCGGCCGGCGCTGGTGGGACATCGAGCCGCTGCCGCCGGCGGACGACGGCAGTGTGGCCGTCGATCTCGCGCTGACGAGCGAGGATGGCGACGAGGGCTATCCGGGACGCCTCGAGGTCGCGGTGCGCTACAGCCTGACGTGCGACAACGCCTGGCGCATCGACTACGCCGCAACGACCACGCGCACGACGGTGCTGAACCTGACGCACCACGGCTACTACAACCTGGCAGGCGGCGGCTCGGCGCTCGGCCAGCAGCTGGTGCTGCACGCCAGCCGCTTCCTGGCTGTCGATCCGACGCTGATTCCGAGCCGCGTCACGCCGGTCGACGGCACGCCGTTCGACTTCCGCACGCCGACCCGTATCGACACGCGCATCCGGCTCGGCCATGCACAGCTGTTGGCGGCACGGGGCTATGACCATTGCTGGCTGCTCGACCGTACCGGCTCCGGCCTCACACCCGCCGCCCGGCTGGTGGACCCGCCATCGGGCCGCACGATGGACATCGAGACCACCGAGCCGGCTGTGCAGTTCTATTCGGGCAACTTCCTGGATGGCCGGCTGCGCGGCCATCGCGGCGAGGCCTACCGCCAGGGCGACGGCATCTGCCTGGAAACGCAGCACTGTCCGGACACGCCGAACCGGCCCGACTTTCCGTCCGTGGTGCTGCACCCGGGCGAGACCTTCCGCAGCGCGACGGTGCATCGCTTCGGCAGCATGTAGCACGCCGGATGGCCGGGCGCCGCGGCGCCGGCGCGCATTCAGCCGTCGATCTGGCGCAGCAGCGTGCGCGTCGGCGTCTCGCCCAGGTTCAGCAGCGCCGCAATGTCGCTCACGTCGTCGGCCAGCGCGGCATCGTCCCAGCCGCGCGCGCTGTGGCGCGCCACGCGCACCGCCAGCAGCACGTTCCTCACCTGCAGCGTGTCGGCATGGCGGTCGTCCTCGATGCGCACCAGCATGTCCGGCAGCCGCCATGCGCGCAGCAACGCCTGCTGCAGGTCGGCCAGCTCGATGTTGAGCACGCTGCGCTGCGCCTGCGCGGAGCGCAGCGTCGGGTCGGCGCGCTGCAGGCGTGCGATGCGCAGCGCCAGCGTCGGTGCATGCAGCCACAGCAGCAGTTCGGCAAAGTCGTGCAGCAGCGCCGCGACATGCAGGACCGCGGCATCCGGGTCCATGCGATGCACCGCAAAGCCCAGCGCAAAGGCGGCGGCGCGATTCGAACGCCGCAGCACGGCCTCGAAACCGCGCAGCGCTTCCGGCTCGCTGGCCAGGTGCTGCGCCACCGTTGGCTGCGGCCCGAAGGCACGGAAGAACGGGCCGATGCCCAGCAGCACCAGCGCCGAGGTCAGCGTCTCCGGGTCACCGCTGCTGCGCGCGCTGCGCACGCCGGCCACATGGGCCAGCACCTTCAAGGTCATCAGCGGATCGTGCGCCACCGCATCGGCGATCAGGTGCGCGTCGACGGCGTCCTCGGCCGCGCGCAGCTCTTCCAGCCGCAGCGCGGTGTCGTCCATCACCGGCAGCGGCGCGGCCAGGCAGAACGCGGTCCACGCGGCCAGGTCGGGCAGCGCTTCGGTCAGGCGGGGCGGCGCGGGGCGGTCGAGGTCCATCGGCGGGCGAAGGGCGTTCGTTCGTTTATCGGCCGCCAGCCGCACCGGCTTGAGGCAGCCTGCTGGTTTACACCGACAGCATCCAGCCCTCGCGCGGGTCGGCGCGGCCTTCGACCATCGCGGCCAGCGCCTCGCGCGCCGCCTGCGGGCCGACGAAGTCGCGCACCTGCAGCCACGGCGGATCGGCGGCGCCGACACGCTGCAGGAAGGCGCTCCAGGCCTCGCCGATGCGCTGGCCCAGCAGGGCCGCACCCCAGCCTTCGGGCGGCGCCGCGCTGCGCCGGGCGATATGGGACGGCGCGAAGAACAGCGCGGGTTTCGGCCCGGGCAGTTCGCGCCCCCCGCCCAGCGCCTGCCAGTGCGTGCCGCCCACCGAGCAGCTGTAGGCCAGCGCGTCGCGGAAGTGCTCGTGTACGCGGCGCCGGAAGTCGGCATCGCCCGCGAAGTCGACATACACGGTGCGCTGCTGAGGGTCGAGCGTGCCGATGGCGTCGTAGGCGAGCAACTGGTCGTAGACCCCGAGCGAGCGGCAGAAGTCGAGGTTGCGCGGCGAGCTGCAGCCCAGCACGCGCACGGCCGAGGCCGTGCCGCGGCGGCGCCTGAGCAGATCCGGCTCCGCCGGGCTGCTCGCCCCCCCCTGCGGGGCGGGCCGGGAGATCGGCCCGGACCCGGGGGCTCTCTTCATGCAGAAGGCGGTGGCGAAGCCGGTCTTGCTGGATGCGCTGGACAGCAGCACCTGCGTGGCGCCGAAGAAGCCCTCTTCGGCAAGGAAGTCGTCGATCAGGAACGACGTGGTGAACAGCGGCTTCAGCAGCGCCTGCTCGGCTTCCTGCGCGGCCACGTAGGACGGGTCGGCATCGCAGCGCACGGCCTGGTTGTAGACCGCCGGCAGCGCGCCGCGGTGCGCGTCGCCGGCGACGAAGCCGCGTGGCCCGACGCGCTCCGGCCGCAGCACCAGCCAGCGGCCCATCGGCCAGTAGCCGTAGTAGCGCTCGCCGACACCGAGCCCCGGCGCGCGCGATTCGGCCACCTCGGCAAAGCCCCACACCGGAATGCAGCCCCAGGCCGAGTCGCCGGTGGGGAAGAAGTCCCAGTAGTGCATCGCCTCGCCGAAGGCAGCGTAGGTGATGTTGTTGGCCGTGAGCGCGAAACGGTGGATGCGCAGGCGTGCCTCGCCTTCGGCCAGCGGCCGCGCCGCGGGCGCATCGGGGTCCGGGACGATGCGCACGCTGTGCAGGTCGGCCCGCGCGACCCAGAGGCGCGCGCCCTGTTCGTCGGTCATCGGCTTGTCTCCATGGAAGCTATTCCGGTGCGCCCAGTATGCGGCTTAAGATGCCACGCATGGCGATCCCGCTGCTGCCTGGCGCGCTGCCGCTGCCGGCCCTCGGCCTGGGCACCTGGCGCATGGGCGAGAGCCGCCGCACCCAGGCGGCCGAACTGGCGGCGCTGCGCCTTGCGCTGGACATCGGCTACCGCGCCTTCGACACCGCCGAGATGTACGCCGAAGGCGGCGCCGAGACGCTGCTGGGCAGCGCGCTGGCCGCGGCGCTGCGCGGCCCGCTGCGCCGCGAGGCGCTGTGTGTGATCTCGAAGGTCTATCCGCACAACGCCAGCACGCCGGGCGTGATCGCGGCCTGCGAACGCAGCCTGAAGCGGCTGCAGCTCGACCACCTGGATCTGTACCTGCTGCACTGGCCCGGGTCGATCCCGCTGGCGCAGACGATCGACGGCTTCGAGCGCCTGCGGGCGCGCGGGCTGATCCGCCACTGGGGCGTCAGCAATTTCGACCTGGCCGACCTGCAGGAGCTGGCGGCGCTGCCGCAGGGCGCAGGCTGCGCCGCCAACCAGGTGTGGTACTCGCTGACGCACCGCGGCGTCGAATTCGATCTGCTGCCGTGGCAGCAAGCGCGGCAGATGCCGCTGATGGCCTATTCGCCGATCGACCAGGGCGCCCTCGCCCGCCATGCGGGCCTGCGGCGACTGGCGGACGGCCTGGGCACGACACCGTCACAGCTGGCGCTGGCACGCCTGCTGGCGGAGCCGGGCGTGATGGTGATCCCGAAGTCCTCGGACCCGGCGCGGCTGCGCGAGAACTTCGACGCCGCGTCGATGAGGCTCGACGCGGCGACGCTGCAGCAGATCGATGCGCTGTTCCCTCCGCCGCGGCGCAAGCAGCCGCTGGCGGTGGGCTGAATCACTCCGGCCGCGAGGGTTCCGGCGCCTGCGGGCGCCGGGGCGCGATGTGCAGGCTCAGCCACATCGTCGCCGCCAGCACCGCAACCACCACGCCCAGCGACACCGCCACCGGGATCTTGAAGACGTCGATCAGCATCATCTTCGTGCCGATGAACACCAGGATCACCGCCAGGCCGTAGCTCAGCAGGTGGAACCTGGCGGCCACCGCCGCCAGCAGGAAGTACATCGCGCGCAGGCCCAGGATCGCGAAGACGTTGCTGGTCAGCACGATGAAGGGGTCGGTGGTGATGGCGAAGATCGCCGGGATCGAGTCCACCGCGAAGATCACGTCGGTCAGACCGACCAGCGCGATCACCAGCAGCAGCGGCGTGGCAATGCGCTTGCCGTTGTCCACGGTGAAGAACTTCTCGCCGTCGAAGTTCTTGCTCACCGGCATCACCCGGCGCAGCAGCTTCAGCGCCGGGTTGCTTTCCAGGTCGGGCTCCTGGCCGGCCGCCCACCACATCTTGATGCCGGTGATCAGCAGGAAGGCACCGAACACGTACAGCACCCAGTGGAACTCGGCGATCAGCCAGCTGCCCACCAGGATCATCAGCGTGCGCAGCACGATCGCACCGATGATGCCGATCATCAGCACCCGCTTCTGGAAGGCCGGCGGCACCGCGAAGTAGCTGAAGATCAGCAGGAAGACGAAGATGTTGTCCACCGCCAGGCTCTTCTCGATGAGATAGCCGGTCAGGAACTCCATGCTCTTCTCGTTGGCCACGGCAGTGCCGTGGTCCTGGGCCACGGCCCACCAGAACAGGCCGTTGAAGGCAAAGCTCAAGGCCACCCAGACGATGGACCAGTTGAGCGCTTCCTTCACGCCGACCTCGTGCGCGCCCTGCTTCTTCAGCACGACGAAGTCGACGAACAGGGCGGCCAGCACGGCCGCGACGAAAAAGAACCAAAGCCAGGTCGGCGCGATGGTGTCCATGGACACTCCCGTAGAAAGGGTTGAAGGTCGCGCCGAAAGGTCTTGCTGAAGGACGAGTCCTTCTGCGGGCCCGGAAACCCGGCGAGCGCCGGGCTTCGTACTGACGGGGTCCGCGGCGGTGGGGAACCGCCCGCTACTCCCCCTTCGACGGGCCGGATTCTGCCGGGGCGATCAAGGCCCCGCGTCGCGTGGGGGATTCAGTCCTCGTCGTGCACCTGGTGCGCGGCCACCAACTGCTGCTGCACGTTCGGCGGCACCGCCTCGTAGTGCGACAGCGCAATGGTGTAGCGGCCCTGGCCGCTGGTCATCGCATTCAGCCGCGACTGGTAGCCGGCGAGTTCCGACATCGGCACCTGGCCGCGCACCACCATCGTTCCGGCGGCGCCGTTGTGGGTGCCGTTGACCTGGCCGCGCTTGGCCGACAGGTCGCCGGTGATGTCGCCCATCGCCGCATCGGGCGCGGTGATCTCGATGTGCACGATCGGCTCCAGCACGATCGGCCGTGCTTCGCGGATCGCCGCGATAAACGCTTTCCTGCCGGCGGTGACGAAGGCGATCTCCTTGCTGTCCACGCTGTGGTGCTTGCCGTCGTGGACGATGACGCGCACGTCCACCACCGGGTAGCCGGCGATCGCGCCGCCGTGCAGTACCTCGCGCACGCCCTTTTCCACCGCCGGCATGAACTGGCCGGGAATCGTGCCGCCCTTGACGGCATCGACGAACTCGAAGCCGCCGCCGCGCGGCAGCGGTTCGATGCGCAGGAACACCTCGCCGAACTGGCCAGCGCCGCCGCTCTGCTTCTTGTGGCGGTGGTGGCCCTCGGCGTTGGCGGTCACGCTCTCGCGGTAGGCGATGCGCGGCGGACGCGTCTCGACCTCGAACTTGTAGACCTCGCGCAGCCGCTCCAGCAGCACGCGCAGGTGCAGTTCACCCAGGCCGTAGAGCACGGTCTCATTGGTGGCGGCGAGATGCTCGACCTTCAGGCACGGGTCCTCGGCCACCAGCTTGCCCAGGATCTCCCACATGCGCTGCTCGTCGCCATGGCGCTTCGGGCTGATGGCCAGGCCATGCACCGGCACCGGGAAGTCCAGCGGCTTGAGGTGGATGTGCTCGTCCTCCGCGGCATCGTGCAGCACCGCGTCGAAATGCAGCTCCTCGACCTTGGCGACGGCGACGATGTCGCCCGGCAGGGCCTTCGGCACTTCGACATGCTCCTTGCCCTGCAGCAGGAACAGGTGCGCCACCTTGAAGGGCTTGCGGCCGTGGCCGACGTAGAGCAGGCTGCCCTGCGACACCGTGCCCTGGTGCACGCGGAACACACCGAGCTTGCCGACGAAGGGGTCGGCGGTGATCCTGAACACGTGGGCCAGCACGTGCTTCGCCGGGTCGGGCTGGGCGTGCATCAGCTTCGCGTCCGTGCCTTCGCCGTTGAGGAAATCCGGCGGGTTGCCCTCGGTCGGATTGGGCAGCAGCTTGACGATCACGTCCAGCAGCTCCGCCACACCGGCGCCGCTCTTCGCGGAGACGAAACACACCGGGATCAGGTGGCCTTCGCGCAGCGCCTGCTCCAGCGGCGCGTGCAGTTCGCTGGCATCGATGTCGCCATCGTTGAGGTAGCGGTCGACGAAGTCGGCATCGACCTCGACCACCTGCTCCACCAGCGCGCGGTGGGCGGCGTCCACCGCGCCGAAGTCGCTGTGGCCCTCGCGGTTGTAGAAGCAGTCCACCACCCTGCTGCCGCCGGCATCGGGCAGGTTCAGGGCCAGGCATTCCTTGCCGAAGGTGGCCTGGATCTGTGCCAGCAGCCCCGCAAGGTCCACGCCCGGGGCGTCGATCTTGTTGACGATGATCAGCCGGTCGAGCTGGCGCTGCGCCGCGTACTCCATCATGCGCACGGCCATCGGCTCGATGCCGTTGACCGCGCTGATGACCACCGCCGCGGTTTCCACCGCCTCGAGTGCCGGCAGCGACTGGCCGACGAAATCCGGCGCGCCGGGCGTGTCGATGAAGTGCACGCGCGTGTCGCCATGCGCCAGGTGCATGACCGAGGCGTTCAGCGAATGCTGCATGCGCTTTTCCAGCGCATCGAAATCGCTGACCGTGCTGCCGCGTTCCAGCGATCCCGGCACCGTGATCCTGCCGGCGCGGTGCAGCAGCGCTTCGGCCAGCGTGGTCTTGCCGGCCGCCGCCGGCCCGACCAGGGCCAGGGTGCGGATGCGCGCGACGGCGTCGATGCCGTTCGGGGCGCCGCTCGCGGCGCCGTTCGAGGCTGGGCTGGGCATGGGGCGTCTCCTTCGGCGCAGACGCGCCAGTCGATCCCTTTCGATGCCGACTGTACTAGGGCCGGGCCCGTTATCGCCAGCGCCGCGAACTGCTAGGCTGGCTGTCTTTGCGACAGCGCAAGAGCCCCATGTCCGCCGACGCCCATGACGAGATCACCGCCCTCGACGCCTGCCGCCTGAGCGAGGCGATCCACCGGCGCGACGTCTCGGCGCGCGAGGTGATGCAGGCCACCCTGGCACGCATCGACGCGCTGAACCCGCGGGTCAATGCGCTGGTCGGCATGCTGCCGCACGACGACCTGCTGGCACAGGCCGACGAGCGAGACGCACTGCTGGCGCGCGGGCACAGCATGGGCTGGATGCACGGCTTCCCGATGGCCATCAAGGACCTGAGCGCGGTGCAGGGCGTGCTCACGACCCTGGGTTCGCCGCTGCTGCGCCACCAGCGGCCGGACCACGACTCGCTGATGGTGGCGCGCATGAAGGCGGCCGGCGGCATCGTCATCGGCCGCAGCAACGTGCCCGAGTTCGGCCTCGGCTCGCACACCTACAACCCGGTGTACGGCACCACGCTGAACCCATGGAACACGGCGCGCAGCGCCGGCGGCTCCAGCGGCGGCGCGGCGGTGTCGCTGGCGCTGCGGCTGCAGCCGGTGGCCGACGGCAGCGACATGATGGGCTCGCTGCGCAACCCCGCGGGCTGGAACAACGTCTTCGGCCTGCGACCCAGCCTCGGCCGTGTGCCCTACGACCCGCATGCCGGCGACGGCTACGTGGCGCTGCTCGGCACCGAAGGCCCGATGGGCCGTACGGTGCGCGACGTGGCCATGCTGCTGTCGGTGCAGGCCGGCCACGACGCGCGCCAGCCGCTGTCGATCGCGCAGGACGGCAGCGCTTTCGCACAACCGCTGCAGCCGCGCGTGCGCGGGCTGCGCATCGGCTGGCTGTCCGACCTGGGCGGCCACCTGCCCTTCGAGCCCGGCATCCTCTCGCTGTGCGAGGCGGCGCTGAAGCGCTTCGAGGCCGCAGGCGCCGCGGTCGAGCCGGCCGCGCTCGGCTATTCCTGCGACGAGGTCTGGCAGACCTGGCTGACCTGGCGCCGCTTCCTGGTGGCCGGCACGCTGGGCCCGCTGGGTGCCGACCCGGCCCGCCATGCGCAGCTGAAACCCGAGGCGCAATGGGAATACGACCAGGGGCAGGGCTTGAGCGGGCCGCAGGTCTATGCCGCCAGCGCCAGCCGCACGCGCTTCTACCGCCACATGGTGAGCCTGTTCCAGCGCTACGACCTGCTGGTGCTGCCCAGCGCACAGGCCTGGCCCTTTCCGGCCGAATGGACCTGGCCGCGCGACATCGCCGGCCGCCCGATGGACACCTACCACCGCTGGATGGAGGTGGTGATCTATGCCACGCTGGCCGGCCTGCCGGCGATCAGCGTGCCCGCCGGCTTCAGCGACGACGGCCTGCCGATGGGCCTGCAGCTGATCGGCCCGCCGCTGGGCGACCTGGCGGTGCTGAACGCGGCAGCCGGCTACGAGGCCTGCATCGGCGACTGGCTGGCACGGCGCCCGAGGCCGGCGTGAGCTCCCAGCCGGCACCGCGCCACGTGCTGCCGGTGCTGGTGCTGGCGCAACTGGCCGGCACGTCGCCCTGGTTCGCGGTCAACGCGGTGATGCCGGAGCTGCAGCGCGACTACGGCTGGCCCGCGGCCGATGTCGGCACGCTGACCTCGGCGGTGCAGTTCGGCTTCATCGCCGGCACGCTGGTGTTCGCGCTGCTGGCCATCGCCGATCGTTTCAGCGCGCGGCGCGTGTTCCTGCTGTGCGCGCTGGCCGGCGCCGCCTGCACCTTCGCCGGCGCGTGGAGCGCCGGTTCGTTCCGGCAGTTGCTGCTGTGGCGCACGCTGACCGGCTTCTGCCTGGCTGGCATCTATCCGGTGGGCATGAAGATCGCCTCGCAGTGGTTCCCGCAGGGGCTGGGTGCCGCGCTGGGCTGGCTGATCGGTGCGCTGATCCTCGGCAGCGCCAGCGCCCATGCGGTGCGGGCGCTCGGCGCGGCGCTGC
>JBGAII010000059.1:0-24870 GCA_044225625.1 Rubrivivax sp. | reverse complement strand
GTGGCGCTGCCGGAACTGAAGCGCGCCGGTTATGCCAACAGCCTGGCCAGCGGCGCGCTGGCGGCCGGCGGCACGCTGGGCATCCTGATCCCGCCGTCGATCGTGCTGGTGATCTACGCGATCCTGGCCGAGCAGAACATCGCCAAGCTGTTTGCCGCGGCTTTCATCCCCGGCATCCTGGCGGCGCTGGGCTACATGCTGGTCATCAACCTGATGGTGCGGCTGAACCCCAAGCTGGCCGGCAACATCCCGCCGATGCCCTGGCCCGAGCGCATGAAGGCGCTGGCCGCGGTGTGGCCGGTGCTGACGATCTTCGTCGTCGTGGTCGGCGGCATCTACACCGGGCTGTTCACGCCGACCGAAGGCGCGGCCGTCGGCGCGGTGGCCACCGGCCTGCTGGCCTGGCAGCGCGGCGGCATGACGCGCAAGAAGCTGCAGGAGGCCTTCGAGTCCACGGCCGGCGGTACGGCGATGGTGTTCATGATCGTGCTGGGCGCCGCGGCCTACAACAGCTTCCTCGCGCTGTCGCAGCTGCCGCAGGAGCTGGCGGCCTGGGTCGGCGCGCAGGGCTTCAGCCCCTATGCGGTGCTGTGGGCAATCATCGTCTTCTACCTGATCTTCGGCTGCATCATGGACTCGCTGTCGATGATCCTGCTGACGATCCCGATCTTTTTCCCGATGGTCTCGGGCCTGGACTTCGGCCTGCCGCCCGAAGAGCTGGCCATCTGGTTCGGCATCATCGTGCTGATCGTGGTGGAGGTGGGGCTGATCACGCCACCGGTGGGCATGAACCTGTTCGTCATCCAGTCAATGGCGCCGTACATCAGCATCCGCGAGACCTACCGCGGCGTCTGGCCCTTTGTGGCCAGCGACCTGATCCGCGTGACGCTGATCGTGATCTTCCCGGTGATCACGCTGTTCATCCTGCGGTTCGGATGAGCCTGCCAGCGCGTCGCATCGGCCCCTTCACCGTCTCGGCGGTGAGCCTGGGCTGCATGAACCTGAGCCATGCCTACGGCGCGCCGCCGCCGGCGGCGCAGGCGGAGGCGCTGCTGCTGCGCGCGCTGGAGCTGGGCGTGACGATGTTCGACACCGCTGCGCTCTACGGCTTCGGTGCCAACGAGACGCTGGTCGGCCGGGTCTTGAAGGCCCACCGCAACCGTTTCGTGCTGGCCAGCAAGGGCGGCATGGCCGGCGTGACTTTCGACGACGGCGTCAAGCGTGTCATCGACGGCCGCCCCGAGGCGATCCGCCGCAATTGCGAGGACAGCCTGAAGCGCCTGGGCGTCGAGCACATCGACCTGTACTACCTGCACCGCTGCGACAGATCAGTGCCGATCGAAGAGTCGGTGGGCGCGATGGCCGAGCTGGTGCGCGAAGGCAAGGTACGCGCGCTGGGCCTGTCCGAAGTCTCGGCGGCGACGCTGAAGCGCGCGCATGCGGTGCACCCGATCGTGGCCGTGCAGTCGGAATACTCGCTGTGGAGCCGCAATGTCGAGATCGGCGTGCTGCAGGCCTGCCGCGACATCGGCGCGTCGCTGGTGGCCTTCAGCCCCACGGCACGTGCCTTCCTGACCGGCACGCTGCGCGACGTGGCCGCGCTCGATGCCAAGGACATCCGCCGCGGCATGCCGCGCTTCTATCCGGACAACTACGCCAGGAACCTGCAGCTGCTGGACGCTTATGCGCAGGTGGCGCGCGACGCCGGCTGCAGCATGGCCCAGCTGGCCATCGCCTGGGTGCTGTCGCGCGGCGAGCAGGTCATCGCGCTGCCCGGCACCACGAGCCAGGCGCACCTGGAGGAGAACCTCGGCGCCGCCTCGGTGCGGCTCGATGCCGACCTGCTGCAGCGCCTGGACGCGCTGATCAACCGGCAGACGGTGGCCGGGGCGCGCTACAACCCGGCCACGCAGGCCGAGATCGATACCGAGGAATTCCCCGCCTGATCAGGCGGCGGCCTTCTTGTCCTTTTCCTTGGCCTTTTCGGGATGGAAGCTGTCGTAGCGCAGCTGGTTGCTGCGCAGCGACATCACGCCATAGAACACCAGGGCCATCATGCCCAGGATCAGCACGCCGACCAGCGCCTTTTCGACCGGGAAGTTGCCCTGGCGATTGGCGACGTACGAGCTGACGATCAGCACCAGGATGCCCACGTTGACGAGCACGTTGGCCGCCTTGGGCAGCACGAAGTGCAGGGTGCCGTAGCCGGCCAGCTGGTACAGCATGAAAGGCAGGATGGCGGCCGCCGGGATCAGCTCGGAAAAGCCCAGCGTCACGTCGACCGATTGCACGGCCGGGTCGTGCAGCAGCTTGCTGTTGGCCAGCTCGTGGAACAGGCTGGGCACGGCTGTCAACAGCGGCACCACCGCCAGCAGCTCCAGCACCAGGCAGCCGCTCCAGACGCCGGTGCGTGACGAATGGTCGGCGCCGGCGCCGTCGGAACTGGAGCCCATGAAGATCACCGCCACCACCGCCGACATGCTGGCCAGCATCAGCAGCTCGACGCTGATGCCGAAACCGGTGGGCTCGCCCACCTTCAGCAGCAGCAGGGCCAGGAAGCCCGGTGTGTAGAACATGATGCGGCAGGCGCGCGCCCAGACGCGGGCGTCACGCTCCGGCGGCAGGATGGGCAGCGGCTGGCCATCGGTGCCGATCGTGGCTCGGTCCTTGGACATGGGGGGCTCCTCGTTGTTGTCGTTGCCAGCCGAAACGCTATCACAGCGCGCCGCGGTGGACGGCCCTCAGACCGCCAGCGCGTACACCTCCACCGCGGCCGCCTTGCCCTTCAGCTGCACGCCGCCCAGCGCCTCGAGCACCTGGGTGCCGTCCAGCCCTGCCGCGGTCTCCGCGTCGACCAGGATCGGCCGGCCCGCTTCCTTCGTGTAGGCCTCGAGCCGCGCCGCCAGATTGACCGCGTCGCCGATGCAGGTGTAGGTGGCGCGTGAATGCGTGCCGGTGTAGCCGGCGATCATCGCACCGGTGGCGATGCCCACGCCGATCTTCAGCGGCAGGCGGCCGCCCGCCTGGCGCTCGACGTTCAGCATGTCGATCAGCTCGATCATCTCGCGTGCGGCACGCGCGGCGCTGCCCCGCGCGTCGGCCAGCGGCAGCGGCGCGCCGAAGATCGACATCAGCCCGTCGCCGACCATCTGGTTGACCACGCCGCCGGCGCCGGTGATGGCGTCGAACATCAACGTGTAGAAGGTGTTCAGCAGCTCGATCGTCTCTTCGGGCGATTGCGCTTCAGTGATCGAGGTGAAGCCGCGAATGTCGCAGAACATCACCGTGCCTTCGATGCGCTTGCCGCCGAGCGCGAAGCCGGAGCGCTGCAGATCCTCGGCGACCTCGCTGGTGGCAAAGCGCCGCACCAGCTCTTTCTGCTGGTCGCGCAGGCGCTTCTTCTCCAGGCTGGAGCCGATGCGCGCGCGCAAAAGCACCGGGTTCACCGGCTTGGGCAGGTAGTCGTCGGCGCCCAGCTCGATGCACCGGGCCACGTGCGCCACGCCCTCCAGCGAGCTGGTGACGATGACCGGCAGGTCGCGCAGCTGCAGGTCGGCGACCAACTGCTCCAGCACCTCGAAGCCGCTCATCTCGGGCATTTCCATGTCCAGCAGCAGCAGGTCGAAGGACTCGCGCTTCAACATCTCCAGCGCGATGCGGCCGTTCTCGGCCATCGCCACGCGGTGGCCCAGCTGCTCCAGGCTTCGCCCGAGCAGCAGCCGGTTGACCTTGTTGTCGTCGGCGACGAGCAGCCGCGCGCCGGTCTCAGCCATGGCACAGCTGCTTCAGTGCGGCCGCGGCGTCGGCATAGGCGGCTTCGAGTGCGGCCAAAGGCGCCTCGTCGGCCGGCACGCCGCCCAGTTCCAGGGCTCGCGCCATCTCGCCCAAGGCCAGGGCCCCGAAGGTGTTGGCATTGGACTTCAGCGAATGGGCGGCGCGGCGGAAGCGCTCTACGGCCCCCTCGGCCCGCGCCGCGCGCAGTTCGGCCAGCATCTGCGGCGCTTCCTCGTCGACGAAGGTGGCGACCAGGTCGCTGACGAAATCGGCACCGGCGGTGTCCTTCAGCTCGGCAAAGGTGGCGGCGTCGATCGGCTGGTCGTTCATCTCAGCGGTCCTTCCTCGGGTGCACATTCTCCAGCGCGCCCACCAGCACGTCCACCCGGATCGGCTTGGTGACGTAATCGTCCATGCCGGCAGCGATGCATGCCTCGCGGTCGCCCTGCATGGCATTGGCGGTCATGGCGACGATGCGCGGGCGCTGGGCGGGGGAGGGCCAGCGCGCCACGATGCGGCGGCTGGCCTCCAGCCCGTCCATCTCCGGCATCTGCACGTCCATCAGCACCACGTCGTAGGGCTGGCGCGCGCAGCACTCGATGGCTTCGACGCCGTTGGAGGCCACGTCCGCGCGGTAGCCCATCTGCTGCAGGATGCGCAGCGCCAGCTTCTGGTTGACCACGTTGTCCTCGGCCAGCAGGATGCGCAAGGGGTGGCGTTCGGCCATCTGCGCGTCCATGCGCGGCTTGGCGGCGGCGGCGGCAGGGCGGGGCGCTTCCTCATGACCCAGCAGCTGCACCAGTGTGTCGAACAGCTGGCTTTGGCGCAGCGGCTTGGCCAGCGTGGCGGCGAACAGGCTGTCGGTGGCTTCCTTGCGGCCATGCGAGCTGAACAGCACCAGCGGCAGCGAGTGGCCCGCCTCGCGGATCCTCTGCGCCAGCATCGCGCCGTCCATGGCCGGCATGTGCATGTCCACGATGGCCAGGTCGTAGCGTTCGGCCTGCAGCATCTGCAGCGCCTGTGCCGGGAATTCGGTGTCCTGCACGCCCATGCCCCACCTGGCGGTCTGCAGCGCCAGGATGCGCCGGTTCGTGGCGTTGTCGTCCACCACCAGGATGCGCTTGCCGGCCAGCACGGGCTGCGTGCCGATGAAGTCGCGCCGCTGGCCTTGCGGCAGCTCGGCCGGCACGCAGCGGATGGTGAAGTGGAAGGTCGAGCCCAGCCCCGGCCCGGCGCTCTCGGCCCACATCGTGCCGCCCATCAGCTCGGCCAGCAGCTTGGAGATCGCCAGCCCGAGGCCCGTGCCGCCGTATTTGCGCGTGGTGCCGCTGTCGGCCTGACTGAACTTCTGGAACAGCCGCGACAGGCCGGCTTCCGACAAGCCGATGCCGGTGTCGCTCACGGTGAAATGCAGCAGGCTGCCTTCGCCGGTCTGCTCGTCGCCTTCGGCGCGCACGCTCAGCACGACTTCGCCCTTCTCGGTGAACTTCACCGAGTTGGACAGCAGGTTCAGCAGGATCTGCCGCAGCCGCGTCACGTCGCCGTCCAGCGCCGCCGGCACCTCGCCTTCGAAGACGTAGGCGACGTCCAGGTGCTTCTCGGCCGCGCGCGGGCCGATCAGGTCCATCGCCGACTCCACACACTCGCGCAGGTCGAAGGGGTGGCGCTCGATGTCCATGCGCCCGGCTTCGATCTTGGAGAAGTCGAGGATGTCGTTGATGATCGTCAGCAGCGAGTCGCCGCTGTCGCGGATGGTGCCGGCGAAATCGCGCTGCTCCTCCGTCAGCGGCGTGTCCAGCAGCAGCCCGCTCATGCCGATGACCGCATTCATCGGCGTGCGGATCTCGTGGCTCATCGTCGCCAGGAACGCGCTCTTGGCCTCGTTGGCGGCCTCGGCCGCGGCGCGTGCTTCCTGCGCTTCCTTGAACTGCCGTACGTTCTGGATCGCGATCACCGCCTGGCTGGCGAAGGTCGACAGCAGCTCGATCTCCTTGGTCGTGAACCGGTGGGGTTCGCGGCAGGTCACGGCCACCACGCCTGTGACCTCGTTGTCCGCCAGCAGGGGTATGGCCACCGCGCTGCGGAAGCCGCGCGCCCGGGCCAGCTCGCGCATGTCGGCCGTGACGGTGGGGTCGGCCTCGTAGTCGACGATCCACCGGGCCGCGCGATCGCGGACCACGGGTTCGAACAGCGCATTGCCGCGGATCGGCCGGCTGGGCTGGGCCCGCGCCGCCTCGTCGGCCGCATCGCCCATCTCGGTGAAGGCCACGCGTTGCAGCGTGTCGCCCTGCCGCAGCCAGACGGCGCAGGAGAAGCCACCGACCAGTGGCGGGGCCGCCGCCACGATGGCGTCGAACACCGGCTGCACGTTCGACGGTGAATCGGCAATCACTTTCAGGATGTCTGCCGTTGCGGTGCGCTGCTCCAGTGCCTCGCGGGTCTCGTTGAACAGCCGCACGTTCTCCATCGCGATGGCGGCCTGGTCGGCAAAGGTGCGCAGCAGCGCGACATGCTTGTCGTCGAAGGGCTGGACCTCGGTGCGTCGCACCAGGATCGCGCCCAGCGCGCGGCCCTCGCGCAGCAGCGGCACCGCCAGCGTCGTGTGGTGGCCGTGCAGGCGCGCCAGCGCGCTGCCCCGCGGGTACTCGTCCTGTGCCTGCTGCAGGTCCTTCACCTGTACCGGCGCGCGGTCGAGGATCGCCCGGCCCATCACGGTGCTGCGGTCCAGCGGCATGGCCTCGCCGGGGCCACCCAGGTTGCCGTACACGGCCACGCCGCGGATCGTGTCGCCCTCGCGCAGGATGATGTCGACGAACTGCGCCTTGCAGATCTTGGCCGCGCGTTCGGCCACCGCCTGCAGCACCGGCAGCACGTCGGTGGGCGAGCCCGAGATCTCCTGCAGGATCTCGCTGGTGGCGGTCTGTCGCTCCAGCGCCTCCTGCGTCTCGTTGAACAGGCGCACGTTCTCGATGGCGATCACCGCCTGGTTGGCGAAGGTGCGCAGCAGCAGCGCGTGGTGCTCCGCCCAGGGGCCGGGCGCCACGCGGGTGACCGCGATCGTCCCGATCACCGCGCCGTCGCGCACCAGCGGCGTGAACAGCATGGCGCGGTAGCCGCGCTGGCGGGCCAGGCTGCGCAGCATCTCCGGTACGTCGGCATCGGTCTCGGTGTCCTCGACGCGCGCCATCTGGCCGTCGCTGATCATGGCGAAGGGCGGGAAATCGGCGAGCGGCCGTGGGAACATGCCCGCCAGCGTGGCATCGGCCTGCGGGTTGGTGGCGGTGTAGGCCACCAGGTGCAGCACGCCGTCGATGATGCGGAACACGGTGGTCGAGTGCCCGCCCAGCAGCCGCTTGGAGCTGGCGGCGATGGCCTCGAACACCGGCTGCACGTCCGACGGTGAACTGGCGATGACCTTCAGGATGTCGGCCGTGGCCGTCTGCCGCTCCAGCGCCTCCTGCGTCTCGCGGAACAGCCGCGCGTTCTGGATCGCGATCACCGCCTGGTCAGTGAAGGTCTTCAGCAGCCGCGACTCGCGTTCACTGAAGGGCCGCAGGTCGAAGCGCAGGGCCGACAGCGCCCCGACCACCTGGCCGCCGGAGACCATCGCGGCGCTGAGCATCGACGCATTGCGGCCGATCACCCGCACCGCGTCGCGCAGGCCCTGCGGCACGTCCGGCCCGTGGGCCAGGTCGGGCCAGTGCGAAGGCTGCCCGGTCAGCAGACCGCCCGGCGCGGGCCGCGGAAACAGCCGCTGCAGCCGCTCGGCTTCCTCCCCGCTGCCGGCCTGCCAGTGCAGCCGGCCATCATTGCCGGTCGCGCTCAGCGCCAGCACGGCCCCCGGGAGCAGGCGCTGCAGGCTGGCGCAGATGCTGTCGAACACCGGCCGGATGTCGGCCACCGACTCGCCGACCACGCGCAGCACCTCGGCGGTGGCCGTCTGCTGCTGCAACGCCTCCTTGGTCTCGTTGAACAGCCGCACGTTCTCGATCGCGATCACCGCCTGGTCGGTGAAGCTGCCGAGCAGGCCGACGTCCTTGTCGGTGAACGAGCCGGGCAGGCGGCGCAGCACCGCCAGGCCGCCGATCGCACGGCCGTCGCGTACCAGCGGCGCGTAGACGCCGGTGCGGAAGCCGCTCTTCAGGCCGAAATTGCGCACCAACGGGTACTGCTCGGCGGCGGCCTCGAGGTCCTTCAGATGCACCGTCTGCACGTCGACCACGCAGGCGCCGATCGGGCTCTGGTAGTCGATCGGAATCGTCTCGCTGGGCAGGCCGCCGTTGCTGGCGCGGGCGCGCAGCCGGTCGTCGTCGATCAGCCAGAGCACCACGCGGCTGTCACCGAACAGCTTGCCGCAGTTGTGCACGATGGCATCGAACACCGGTTGGGTGTCGGTCATCGAGCGGCCGAGCACGCGCAGCACTTCGGCGGTCGCGGTCTGGCGCTCCAGCGCCTCCTGCGTTTCGTTGAACAGCCGCGCGTTCTGGATGGCGATGACGGCCTGGTCGGCGAAGGTCTGCAACTGCGCCTGCTCGTCGGCCGAGAAGGCGCGCGGCGGGTTGCGGGCAATGTCGATGGTGCCGATGCTGCGGCCGTTCCAGCGCAGCGGTGCCACCAGCAGCGAGTAGTCGCCCAGCGCCATCGTCATATCGCGGATGTAGGCCGGCAGCTTCGGATCGTTGCACACGGCCGGCGAATGCAGCAGCACGCCGCGCTCCATCACGTACTCGCTGACCGAGCCGCGCAGGGCCTTGGGGTAGATGCGCTGGACCTCGTCGCGCATCCTGCCGCGGTACGCTGCCGCTGCCAGCTGGTCGCCCTGCGCCAGGAACAGCCCCATGTCGCCGCCGCCGAAAAGCCGTTCGCAGCTGTCCAGGATCTTCTCGAACACCGGCTTCGCGTCGGCCATCGAGCCGCTGATGACCTGCAGCACGTCGGCGGTAGCGGTCTGCCGCTCCAGCGCCTCTTGCGTCTCGTTGAACAGCCGTGCGTTCTGGATCGCGACCACCGCCTGGTCGGCAAAGCCCTGCAGCGTGTCCAGTTCCTTGTCGGTGAACGAGCCCGTCGAGCGCGCCAGGCCGATGGCGCCCACGCCCTGGTCGTTCCACAGCATCGGGGCGAAGGCCAGCGACTGGTAGCCGATCAGCCGGCCCATCTTGCGCATCACGTTCGGCACGTCAGTGCCATGGTGCACGTCGGGGTAGTGCACCACGCGCCGTTCGCGGATGGCCCGGCCGGCCGGCGTGATCTCCACCGGCGCCGGGAAGGTGGCGGCGACGATGTCGCGGGCCTTGCCGACATAGGCTGCCAGCTGCAGCTGCCCTTGCTCGTCGACCAGCAACACGTCCAGCTCGTCGGCGCCGAACAGGTGCTTCAGGCTGTCCAGGATCTTTTCGAACACCGGCTGCGTGTCCGACACCGAGCGGCTGATCACCCCCAGCACTTCGGCCGAGGCCTTCTGCTGCTGCAGCGCCTCCTGCGTCTGCTTGAACAGCCTCGCGTTGTCCAGCGCCACGCCCAGGCTGGCGGCGATGGTGCTCACCAGCCGCAGCTCGGCCTCGCCATAGGCCTGCTCGCGCTCGTAGTCCTCCACGGAGATGAAGCCGACCATGTGCTCGCCGCGCAGGATCGGCACGCGCATCGCCGACAGGCACTGCTCCTTGCCCACCTGCAGCAGCCCGGCCTGGCGCAGCGCCTCGCGGGTGGGGTAGAGCATGCCCTGGCGGCCGCGGCTCAGTTGCTCCACCGGCCCGCCGGGCACGATCTCGCGCGGCGGCGGGTGCAGGCGCTGGCCGCGTTCCACCTCGTAGAGGAAGCTGACGCGCCGCGTGGCCTCGTCGTACCAGCGGATACCCAGGGTGTCGGTGTGCAGCACCTCGCGCAGCGTGTCGCCCACCAGATCGACGATGCCTTGGAAATCCAGGCTGCCGGCCATGCCCTGCTGGACACTGTTGATCACCGCCAGTTCGGCGGCGCGCCGCTCGGCATCGGCCTGCGCGCTGCGCGCCTGTGCGGTGCGCTCGGCCACCTGCGCCTCCAGCCCGCTGGCGAAGCGCAGGTTGGCCAGCGCCACCGCCGCCTGGCCCGCCAGCATGGCCAGCAGGTCGCGATCGGCCTCGCCAAAGCGGCCGAAGGCGCCTTCGATGTCGGCGTACAGCCAGCCCAGAAGCTCGCCCTGCGCCACCAGCGGCGCCACCAGGCAGGAGCGCTGGTCTTCCTCGGCCACGCCCTCGGGGCCGTGGCGCAGCTTCGGCTCCTGCAAGGCCGCGGCATCGTCCAGCCACGGCGTCACCGCCTGCAGCAGTGGCGCCGCATCCTCGCCGGCGGGCAGCAGCGCGCCGGCGATGTGACGGCCTTCGCCGGACCGCAGCACCAGCAGCACACGCTCGGCGCCGCTGAGTTCGGCCACCTCGTCGATCAGGAATTCGTGCAGCGCCGCTTCGCTGCGCAGCTGGTTCAGTCGCAGGCCGCTGTCGGCCAGGCGCTTGAACGGGTCGGCCAGGCTGCTGGGCAGGCGCAGGTGTTCCAGGCGCTGCGCCTGCGGCAACCCGCGGCGGGCCGATTCGGCCAGCCACAGCCGCACCAGGTCGCGGTGGATCTGCCGCTTGTTCAGGTGGCTGCGGCGCAGCCCTTCGTCGTGCACGTTGCGCACGGCGCCCAGCAGCAGGCCATGTGCCTCGCGCAGCGCGGCCCACGCTTCGTCCTCGCGGCCCAGCGCGGCCAGCGCGCGCCCATGCCACCACCAGATGTCGTGGCTCTGGCCGAAGCCGGCGCGGGCAAAGCCGCGTTCACGCAGGCAGGCGATGCCGCGGCGCGTGATGCGCAGCGCGGCCGCCGCATCGCCGGCCTGCACGAGCAGCCGTGCCAGCGGGATCAGCACGTACAGCTCGAAGCCGGGGTTGTCGCTGCGCACCTGGCGAAGAAAGCCGCGCAGCCGCCGCAGCGCGGCGCTGCGATGGCCTTCTGCCGCTTCCAGCTCGGCCGCCCAGAGCTCGCGGTCGGTGCGCGTGACGGGCTCGTTCAGCGCGTCGACCAGTGCGTCGTAGGTGGCCCAGCGTGCGCGGGCGCCGGCCAGGTGGCCGAGCTCGACCTGCCACATCATCACCGCGCCCATCTCCAGCACCAGGTGAAGCCGTGCCCCGCTGCGTTCGGCCCAGTCCATGCATTGCTCGCCCAGCCGGCAGGCATGGCGCCACAGGCCCAGTTCGGCAAAGGTCAGCGACAGGTTGCCCAGCACCACCATGCGGCCGAACAGGTAGCCGGCACGCTCGAACGCGGCCTCGGCCTGGCGCAGCACCCGCAGCCGCTCGGCAATGTCGGTGCAGCTGAAGCTGAGCACGTTCAGCGCATTGGCCAGGCCGTAGGCATCGCCGGCCTCGCGCGCCAGCGCCACGGCCTGCAGCGCCGCCGCGCGCGAGTCGTCGTTGCGCGACAGCCGGGTGCAGGCGAAGGCCACCAGCCACTGCGCACGGGCCGCACCCGAGCGGTCGTTCCGCGCGTCGAACCAGGCCGCCGCGCGCTGGGCGCTGGCCAGCGCGGCGTCGTGCTCGGCCGCGCGCAGCTGCGCTTCGGCCAGGCACAGCAGCGCCTGCCCAGGCAGGCTGCGGTCGCGGCACTTTTCGGCCAGCGCCATGGCCTGCTCGGCCAGCGCCAGGGCCTGCCGGTTGTGGCTCAGGCGCATCTGCACCAGGGCCTGGCGCATCCACGCGCGGACCTGCAGCGCCGGCACGCCGGCGGCCAGCGCGTGCATCGCCTCGGCGTCCCGGGCCGCGTCGTCGAATCGGCCCAGCGCAATCAGCGCCTCGGCGCGGAGGTCCAGCAGCGCTGTCCGGGTGGCCGGCGGCAGGCCGCGCGCGTCCAGCGCGGCGCCGGCCTGTTCGACCAGTGCGGCCTGCTGGCCGCTGCGGGCCAGCCGTGTCAGCGCCTGCAGCACCTCACTGGACATCGCGGCTCCGGGCCTGCCGAAGGGCCGCGACCAGAGCCTCAACGCGG
Organism: Rubrivivax sp.; assembly: GCA_044225625.1. Taxonomy (GTDB): domain Bacteria; phylum Pseudomonadota; class Gammaproteobacteria; order Burkholderiales; family Burkholderiaceae_C; genus Rubrivivax. Next base: position 13,104 of record JBGAII010000059.1, on the reverse strand, counting down.
ATCGGCTTGGTGACGTAGTCGTCCATGCCGGCGGCCAGACACTCCTCGCGGTCGCCTTGCATCGCGTTGGCGGTCATCGCGATGATGCGCGGCCGCTCGGCCGCGGGCCAGCGCGCAACGATGCGGCGGCTGGCTTCCAGGCCGTCCATCTCCGGCATCTGCACGTCCATCAGCACCACGTCGTAGGTCTGGCGTTCGATGCTCTCGATGGCCTCGATGCCGTTGGCCGCCACGTCGGCGCGATAGCCCATCTGCTGCAGCAGGCGCAGCGCGAGCTTCTGGTTGACCACGTTGTCCTCGGCCAGCAGGATGCGCAGCGGGTGGCGCTGCGCCAGCGTGGCATCGATCTTCGGCTTGCTGACGGTGGGGGCGGCCTTCGGCGCCGCGTCGGTGCCCAGCAGCGTGACCAGCGTGTCGAACAGCTGGCTCTGGTGCAGCGGCTTGGCCAGCGTGGCGGCAAACAGGCCGGCGGTGTTCTCCAGCCGGCCCAGGCTGCTGAACAGCACCAGCGGCAGCGTGTGCCCGGCTTCGCGGATGCGCGCGGCGAGCGTGCTGCCGTCCATGCCCGGCATGTGCATGTCCAGGATGGCCAGGTCGAAGGGCTGCTCGCGCAGCAGCGGCAGCGCCGCTTCCGGCGCCTCGACGTCCACCGACTCCATGCCCCACTTGGCGGTCTGCAGCGCCAGGATGCGCCGGTTGGTGGCGTTGTCGTCGACCACCAGCACGCGCTTGCCCTTCAGCGCCGGCTGCTCGCCGACGAAGTCGCGCTTGCGGCCTTCGGGCAGGGCGGTGGCCTTGGCGCGCAGCGTGAAGTGGAAGGTGGAGCCGGTGCCCGGCCCGTCGCTCTCCACCCACATCGTTCCGCCCATCAGCTCGGCCAGCAGCTTGCTGATGGCCAGGCCCAGCCCGGTACCGCCGTACTTGCGTGTGGTGCTGCTGTCGGCCTGGCTGAACTTCTGGAACAGCCGCGACTTGCCCTGCTCGCTCAACCCGATGCCGGTGTCGCGCACCGCGAAGTGCAGCAGCTCGCCTTCGGCCCGCACGCTGAGCACCACCTCGCCCTTTTCGGTGAACTTGACCGCGTTGCTCAGCAGGTTCAGCAGGATCTGGCGCAGCCGCGTCACGTCGCCCTCGATGGCGGCGGGCACGTCGGGCTCGAACAGGTAGGCCAGGTCCAGGTGCTTCTCGGACGCGCGGGCGGCGATCAGGTCCAGCGCCGACTCCACGCACTCGCGCAGGTCGAAGGGCTGCATCTCGATGTCCATGCGGCCGGCTTCGATCTTCGAGAAGTCGAGGATGTCGTTGATGATCGTCAGCAGCGCATCGCCCGAATCGCGGATGGTGCTGGCGAAGTCGCGCTGCTCCTCCGTCAGCGGCGTGTCGAGCAGCAGCCCGCTCATGCCGATGACCGCATTCATCGGCGTGCGGATCTCGTGGCTCATCGTCGCCAGGAAGGCGCTCTTGGCCTCGTTGGCGGCCTCGGCCGCGGCGCGGGCGTCTTCGGTTTCACGGATCAGCCGGGCGTTCTTCATCGCCAGCTGGGCCTGGGCGGCGAAGGACTGCACCAGCGCGATCTGCGCCGGATTGAAGGGGCTGACCTCGTGCCGCACCAGCGTGAACACGCCCGCCACCTGCTGCTGGTCATCCACCAACGGCACCCCCAGGTAGGTGCGGATCTGCCCGAGTTCCACACAATCGACGAAGAAGGGCAGGCGATTGCGGTAGGCGTCGGTGTCGCTGATGTCCGGCACCTGCAGGTAGGGGCTCTGCGCCCAGTCGCGGCCCAGGAGATAGGCCAGCGGCACGCCTTGCAGCGCCGAGCCGGCCTGCAGGAAGGCCGCGGGCATCTGGTTCTGCCCGCCGCTGTAGCGGGCCATGTCGCCATCGGCCAGCCACAGGCCGCCGGCATCGGCTCCGCACAGCCGCGAAGCGCGCTGCACGATGGCTTCGAACACCGGCCCCAGCTGGCCGGGCGAGGCGTTGATGACCTGCAGCACCTCGGTGGCGGCGGTCTGTCGCTCCAGCGCCTCCTGCGTCTCGTTGAACATGCGCGCGTTCTGGATCGCGATCACCGCCTGGCTGGCAAAGGTCTCCAGCAGCGAGGCCTCCTTGCCGCTGAAACCGGTGGCCGGCTGGCGGATCACGTACAGCCAGCCGATCGGCTGGCCTTCCCAGGTCATCGGCGCCAGCAGCTGCGAATAGGGTCCGATCTGCAGGTGCTCGCCCACCGCGCGCAGCGACCAGTGCACCTTCGGGTCGAGCACGTTGGTCACGCTCAGCGTCTTGCCTTCGAGGATCGCACCGGCATAGATCCTGTTGGGCACGCGCTGGCCCGCGTAGTAGCTCTTCAGGCCCGGCAGCGCCGGGCCGTGGTGCGCCGCCACGCCGACATGGTCATCGGCGCCGAGCAGCACCACGCCTTGCTCGCTGCTGTGGAACAGGCTGGCGCAACTGCTCAGGATCTTGTCGAAGACCGGCTGCGTGTCGGCGACCGAGCTGCTGATGACTTCCAGCACCTCGGCGGTGGCGGTCTGCCGCTCCAGCGCTTCCTGCGTCTCACCGAACAGCCGCGCGTTCTGCACCGCGATCACGGCCTGGTCGGCGAAGGTCTGCAGCAGCGCGATTTCCTTGTCGCTGAACGGCTTTTGCGGCAGCCGGCTGAGCATGATCGCGCCGATGCCGCGCTCTTCCCACAGCATCGGCGCGACGAGCACCGAATAGTTGCCGACGCGCGCCGCCAGCTCGCGCCACGCCGGCGGCGCGTCGGCGGCGCGGGCCACGTCCGGGAAATGCAGCGGCCGGCGCGCCGCGATCGCGCGGGCCTGCACCGTCTCGGCGACGGGTCGCGGGTAGTAGTTCTTGACCGCGCCGTTGAAAGCCTCGCTGCCGCCCAGGTCGGCGCTCATGTGGATCAGCCCATCGTCGTCGACCAGCGTGATGCTGGCGCGATGGCTGTCCAGCAGGCGTCGGCAGCTCTGCAGGATCTTCTGGAACACCGGGGCGGTGTCGGACACCGAGCCGCCGATGACGTTCAGCACCTCGGCGGTGGCGGTCTGCCGCTCCAGCGCCTCTTTCGTCTCGTTGAACAGCCGGGCGTTCTCGATCGCGATCACGGCCTGGTCGGCAAAGGTCTGCAGCTGCGCGATCTCGTCGGGTGCAAAGCCCGTGGCCGGATGCCGGATCACGCTCAGCAGGCCGACCGCGCGGTCCTCGCGGACCATCGGCACCAGCAGCTGCGAATAGGGTTCGGCGCCGAGCCGCTCGGCGATGCCGCGCACGAACGGGTGCGCGTCCGCCGCGAGCACGTCGCGGAAGTGCAGCGGCTTGCGGCGCCGCGCCAGCGCCTCGAAATGCTCGATGGGCAGTGCCTCGGAGAACACCTGCTGCAGTACCGGCTGCGCTGGCCCGCGATGCGCCGCCAGCTCGACGCGCCCCTCCGGCCCGAACAGCACGATGCCTTGCTCTGCGCTGTCGAACAGGCGCGCGCAGCCCTCGAGGATCTTGTCGAACACCGGCGCGGTGTCGGCGACCGAATTGCTGATGACCTGCAGCACCTCGGCGGTGGCGGTCTGCCGCTCCAGCGCTTCCCGGGTTTCGTTGAACAGCCGCAGGTTCTCCAGCGCGGTGCCCATGCCGGCGGCCACGGTGCGCAGCAGGCGCAGTTCGGCGTCGTCGATGCGACAGTCGGCCGCGAAGCGCTGCACCGAGATCGCACCGCGCAGCCGGCCGCCGCTGTGCAGCGGCACCATCACGCAGGCGCTGCTCGCCCGCGCGCCGGGCAGCGGCTTCAGGCCCCAGGCCTGCATCTCTTCGAGGCTGCCGGCCACCACCGGTTGGTTGGCGGACAGCGCGCTCCACATCGGCCCATCGCGCCGCGGCCGTATCGGCGGCAGCTGGATGCGTTGGCCCTGCTCGCTGGCATAGGGTGTCAGCACTTCGCCGCGGCTCTCGTCCAGCAGCATGACGTGCAGGCTGCCGGTACCGAAGACCGACCGCAGTTCGTCGCCGACCTGGTCGATGATGGTGTCGAAGTCCAGCGCCGCGGCCATGCCCTGCTGGATGCGGTTGATGACCGCCAGTTCGCCGGCGCGCTGCTCGAGCTGCGCGGTGCGTTCGTCGACCTTCGATTCCAGCGCCTCGTTGGTGCGCAGGTTGGCCATCGCCACCGCGGCCTGCGTGGCCAGCATCGCCAGCAGGTCGCGGTCGGTGTCGGTGAAGCGGCCGAACAGGCCTTCGATGTCGGCATACAGCCAGCCGAACAGTTCGCGCTGCGCGACCAGCGGTGCCACCAGGCAGGAACGCTGGTCCACCGCGTCGGCGCCTTCCGGCCCGTGGCGCAACCGCACCAGACGCGTGTGGCCGGCCTCCTCGAGCCACGGGGCGACGGCCTGCAGCAGCGCGTCGGCGCTTTCGCCGGGCGGCAGCATCGCGCCGGCGATCGTCGGGCCTTCGCTTTCGCTCAGCACCAGCAGCACGCGCTCTGCGCCGCTCAGTTCGATGGCTTCTTCGACCAGGAACTCGCGCAGTTCGGCCGACGCGTGGATCTGGTTCATGCGCACGCCGGCATCCACCAGCCGCTCCACCGGCTCGTGCAGCTGGGTGCGCGCGCGCAGGTGGGCGGCCCGGCGCGAGGCCTTGCGGCCGCTGCGGCGGCCGTCGGCCACCCAGGCGGCGATCAGCTCGCGGTGGGCCGGCACCTTGTTGAACCAGCTGCGTCGCAGTCCTTCGTCGCTGAGGTTGGCCACGCCGTCGACCATCAGCCGGTAGGCGGTGGCCAGGGCGTCGCGGGCCTGGCGCGCGTGGCCGTTGGCCTGCAGCGCACGCACGTGCCACCACCAGGTGGAGGCGGGCGTGAACATGCTGCCCAGGCCGCTGCCGCCACGCGCCCGCAGCTGGGCGACGGCCCGGCTGGTGGCTTGCAGCGCGCCGGCGGCGTCGCCGTTAAGCACCCGCAGGTGGCCGAGTTCGGTGAGCGCGATGACGCGCAGCGTGGTGTCGCCCTGGGCCTCGGCGCGGGCCAGTGCGTCCTCGAAATGCCGGTGGGCTGCCGGCCATTCCTCGTGCAGCCGCGCGGCCCGACCGAGCACCAGTTGCAGGATCGCGGCGAACCATGGATCGTCGATGTGCTCGCCCGCGGCGGCGGCCTCGTTGGCAAAGCGCCGCGCGGCCTCGCGGTGCCCGAGCTGGCTTTCGATCACCGCCTGCACCGCCGGAAAGTAGCCGCTCTGCTGGCGCAGCAGGTTCAGGCTCTCGATGTCGACCAGATGCCCGCCCGGATTGCGCGCGCGCGCGAACAGGCCGATCGAGCCGTAGGCCATCGACAGGTTGCCCAGCACGGCGCTGGCGCGCTCGGGCAGGCCGGCCGCGACGAAGGCGGCGATGGCCTCCTTCAAGCCGCGGATGCGCATCGCCATGTCGGCATGTTCGCGGTACAGCAGGTTGGCGGCGGCGCCGATGCCGGCCTGATCGCCGGTCTCGCGCGCCAGCGCCAGCGCGTCGGCGGCGCAGCGGTCGCGCCGCTGCGGCTGACCGAGCTGGTCGTACGCGTAGGCCGCGGCCCACAGCGCATGGCCCTCGTGCACCCTGTCGTGCTGCGCCGCGAACAGCGACGCGGCCTGCTCGGCATCGTCCAGCGCGTCGCGATTCTCGAAGCGGCGGAAGCGGGCCTCGCTGCGCAGCAGCAGCGCGCGCCCCTGCAGCGCGCGCCGGCCTGCAGCGCGTGCCTCGGTCAGCGCCGCGCTGGCCGAGGCATCGGCAGTGGCCCACTGGCCCTGGCGCAGCTGCACGGCCGCCTGGCGGCACAGCGCCTGCGCGCGCAGCGCCGGGCGTCCGGCGGCAGCGGCCAGTGGCTGCATGCGCTCGGCATCGGCCAACGCGCGGGCCTGTTCGCCGAGCGCCATCAGGTTCTCGGCGCGGCGGTCCAGCAATTCGATCTGCGCTGCGGCGTCGGCCGGCGCAGCGGCCAGAGCCCGGTCGGCCAGGGCGACCGCGTCGGCCCGCCGTCCACTCCAGGCGGCGTCGTCGATGGCGCGCAGTGCGGCGGTCACCGCGGAGGAAAGGCCCTGGCTGCGCGCGGGGCGCCCGGAGGCTGCGGTCGACGGCGGCGTTGGCATGGTGCGGCGGGCTGCGGCGGCGAGTCTACAGGGCAAGCGGGCAGAATCCCGGGGCCCGCCGCCCGAGACGACCCATGAAGCCGCCAGTCCACCGCCGCGCGATCCTCGCCACCTTGCTGCTCGCGCCGCTGCTGCCGCTGCGCGCGCAATCGAGCTGGCCCGAACGCAGCATCACCGTGATCGTGCCCTTCGGCCCGGGCGGCATTGCCGACCTGACGGCACGCACGGTGGCGCAGGCGATGAGCGCGACACTGAAGGTGCCGATCGTCGTCGACAACCGGCCGAGTGCCGGCAGCATCGTCGGCAGCACCGCGGTGGCGCAGGCCGCGCCCGACGGCTACACGCTGCTGCTGATGAGCAATGCCAATGCGGTCAGCGCCGGCCTGTTCCGCAAGCTGCCCTTCGATGTGCAGAAGGACTTCGCACCGGTCGGCCTGCTCGGCGTGTTCGATCTGGCGCTGTTCGTCGGCGCGGAATCGAAGCTGAAGAGCGTGCGCGAGCTGCTGGCCGACGCGCGGGCGCGGCCCGGCAAGCTGACGATCGGCACGATCGCCGTCGGCAGCACGCAGAACCTGTCGGCCGAGCTGTTCAGGGCGCGCACCGGCATCGACGCGCTGATCGTGCCCTACAAGGGCACGCCGGCGGTGCTGACGGCATTGCGCGCCGGCGAAATCGATGCAGCCTTCGAGATCCTCGGCCCGTGGCTGCCGCAGCTGCAGGCCAAGGCGGTGCGCGCACTGGCCGTGACCTCGGACCGGCGCTTCGCGGCGTTGCCCGACGTGCCGACGATGCGCGAGGCCGGCGTGGCCGACTACGAGGTGGCGTCGTGGAACGCGCTGGCTGCGCCGGCGAAGACGCCGACCGCGGTGATCGAGCGGTTGAACGCCGCCGCCAACGAGGCGCTGAAGAACCCGGCGGTGCAGGAGCGGCTGCTGGCGCTGGGCGTGCGTGCGCAGGGCGGCACGCCGCAGCAACTGCAGACGCTGCTGGCCAGCGAAGTGCGGCACTGGGGCGAGGTCATCCGCGCCGCGAAGATCGAGCCGGAATGAGCACCGCACGGCCAATGCCAAGCGGCCCGCGCCTCTTCGGGGGCCGGACTGCAGGTCCTTTGGGGGCGTGAGCGCGACATGGACCTGAAGCAGCTCGAATACTTCGTGCACGTCGCCGAGTTCGGCAGCTTCACGCAGTCGTCGCGCTTCCTGCGCGTGGCGCAGCCGGCGCTGAGCCGGCAGGTGCGCGCGCTCGAGGTGGAACTGCGGCAGACGCTGTTCGAGCGCAACGGCCGCGGCGTGACGCTCACCGAGCCCGGCCGCCGGCTGCTGGAGCATGCGCGCGGCATCCTGCAGCAGGTGCAGCGAGCGCGCCACGACCTGGAGCAGCAGCGCGGCGCGGTCAGCGGCCGGGTGGTGATCGGCCTGCCGCCCAGCGTCAGCCGCACGCTGACCGGGCCGTTGGTGCGTGCGTTCCGCGAGCGTTTCCCCGGGGCCAGCTTCGGCATCGTCGAGGGGCTTTCGGATCACCTGCTCGAATGGCTGGCGGTCGGCCGCGTCGATTTCGCGCTGGTCTACAGCGGCAGCGCGCCGCCGTCCATCGAGCTGGAGCCGCTGCGTGTCGAGCCGATGTTCCTGGTCGGCGCGCGGCCGGCGCGCGGCGGCGCCCGGCTCGTCGGCCCCGCCGTCAGCCTGGCGCAGGTGGCGGCGGCCGAACTGGTGATTCCGCCGCGGCCGCATTCGATCCGCATGCTGCTCGATTCGACATTGGCCGATGCCGGCCTGAAGGCGCGCGTGGCGCTGGAGATCGAAAGCGTGCCAACGATCCTGGACCTGGTGCAGCACGAGGGCTTCCAGGCCGTGCTGACGCTGAATGCCATCCGTCGCAGCGGCAACGAGGCCGGTTTCCAGGCCCGGCCGATCGGCAAGCCGCGGCTCGCAGCGACGCTGCGCCTGGCGACGTCGGCGCAACGACCCGGCGGGCCGCTGATGGAGCAGTCGATCGCACTGGTCAAGGCGCTGGTGGCCGCGCACTGGGCCTGAGGGTCGCGGACGGTTCGTGCTGTCGGCGCCGCAGACGCCGCGGCGGCCTCAGCGCGCTCGCGCCGTGCCGGCGACCGCGGGCAGCCGCCGCTTCAACACGCCGAACAGGCCGAAGCAGCCTGACGCGGCGACGAAGAGCGCGATCCCGAACAGCAGCGGCTCGAAGGCATCGCCGCGGGCGTCGTGCAGCCAGCCGGCCATCGCCGGCGCCACCGCCAGCAGGACGAAGTACAGGCTGAAGAACAGGCCCATGCCGACGGCACGTCGCTCCGGCGCCATGGCCTCGCCGGTCAGCGCCATGATGACGCCGGCCGGCGCCCCGCCGGCGAGACCGAACACCAGGCTCAGTGGCACCGCCCAGCCGGGCAGGCGCAGCAACAGCAGGGACGCGATGCCCAGCACCGTGCACAGGTAGAACATCGCCGCGCCGCGGCCACTGCGGTCGGCGAAACGGCCGCCGAGGGCGCCGGAGACGATCATCGCCCAGCTGGCCAGGCTGATCACCGCGGCAGCCTGTGCGGCGCCGTAACCGACGCCCTGCAGCACGCGCGGCGCGAAGCTCAGGTAGACGATGTAGCCGGCGTTGTACAGGCCCCAGCAGAGGGCGGCCAGCAGCGTCAGCAGCAGTTCATGCCGGGGCAGGCGCACCGCGCCGGGCCGCGGCCGTGGCAGGCCGGCCGGCGGGCGGTACAACAGCCACGACGCCGTGCCCGCCGCGGCGCAGCACAGCGCGGCCACGGCAAACACCGCCTCCCAGCCGAAGTGCAGGTCGATCCACACCTGGCCCAGCTGGCCCACGGCGATGCCGAAGGGCCAGCTCATGACGAGGATGCCGAGCGCGGTGGCGAGCTCGTGGCCGTCGAACCAGTCGGTGGCCATCTTCGTCATGTAGATCGTGCAGAAGACGAAGCCCACGCCGCAGGCGAGGCGGCCGAGCGCGAGCTGGCCGAAGCCCTGCGCCAGCGCCGCGAGCGCACCGCCGCCGGCCATGCAGCACAGTGCGAGGCTGACCAGCGGCCGGTCGGCGACGTGGCGTCCCAGCAGGCCGGCCGGCAGTGCCAGCAGCAGGCCCGGCAACATGAACAGGCCGATCAGCGTGCCGACCTGCGCATAGCTGAAGCCGAACTGCGACACCAGCGAGCCCGACACCGAACCGAGCGTCTGGAACTCGAAGCCCAGCGTCGCACGGCAGGCGAACAGCAGGCCGAGCATCCACCAGCGAGACATGCCCGCAGGCCGAGCGATCACCGCGCTCATGGTCTTGCCGGCACCACGCAGGTACCCGCCAGCGGCCGCAGCCGCGCTTCCAACGACGTCATCGCGAACCTTGTTCTTCGTATGGGTTCGGCAGCCATTATCAGCCAGCCTAGACCGCAAACGGGATTGATGTTTTCACCACCGCGGCGGGCACGGCGGAAGCGGCTGCGGTCGTCCGCGGCGGTCGACTGGTGTGTCGGCTGCAGAATCGCCGGCGTTCGACTTTGCGGAGCCGATGATGCGTGGCGTACGGGAGTGGCGGTGTGGCCGTGGCGGACGTGACGGACGTGACGGACGTGGCGGACGTGACCGGCACGACGGCCCGCGGGCGCTGCCGAGCGTGGCGCAGTGAGCCTTGCCGAACCCGCGCTGCAGTGGCGCGACGGCCAGCCCTGGTCGGCGCGCTTCGGCGACCGCTACTTCTCGTCCGATTCGGGGCTGGACGAAACGCGCCACGTGTTCCTGCAGGGCAACCGGCTGGCGGAGCGCTTTGCCGCGCTGCGTCGCGGCGAGGTGCTGCACGTCGGCGAGACCGGCTTCGGCACCGGTCTGAACTTTCTGAGCACCCGCGCGCTGTTCGAAGAGGCCGCGCCGCCCGGTGCCGCGCTGGTGTTCCACAGTGTCGAGCGCTGGCCGCTGGCCGCCGCCGACCTGCAGGCCGCGTTGGCGCTGTGGCCGGCGCTGCGGCCGCAGGCCGATGCGCTTCGTGCGTGCTGGGCGCCACCGGCACCGGGCCGCCATGCGTGGGACTTCGGCGCGGTGCGGCTGGAACTGGACGTCGATGACGTCGCGTCCGCACTGCGCGCCTGGCCTGCGGCCACGATCCAGGCCTGGTTCCTGGACGGTTTTTCGCCGGCGAAGAATCCCGAGATGTGGAGCGACACGGTGCTGGAGCAGGTGGCGCGTGCATCGGCGCAGGGTGCGACGCTGTCCACCTACACCAGCGCCGGCTGGGTGCGTCGCGGCTTGCAGGCCGTCGGCTTCGCCATGCAGCGCGTGCCCGGGCACGGGCGGAAGCGGCAGATGCTGATCGGCCGGCGCGAGCCTGGCTGAGCCGCCGCGGCCCGCTTCACGCGGCGAACCGGCTCAGGCCGCGTGCAGCAGGCTGCCGGTGCCGAGGTAGGCCAGGCCGGCCAGCACGCCCAGACCCAGGCCGGCCAGCACCTCGCGGCGCGTGTGGCGCTGCAGCCGCACGCGCGACCAGCCCACCCCCACGGCCAGCAGCGCCAGCACCAGGCTGGCGGCCGCCGCCGGCCAGACGATGGCCGCAGCATAGGCGGCGAAGGCGCAATGCAGCGACAGCTTCAGCTGCCGTCCCAGGCCCTGAGCCGCCAGCACGAGCCCCGCGGCCAGCGCGGCGCCGACGGCGCCGTGCGGCGAGCCGCCCCAGACGGCCAGCGCCAGCGCGGCAGCCAGCAGCACCAGCGCGGCGAGCGGGTTCAGCTGACGGCGCTCGTGCGGCTGCGACGCGTCCACGTGCGCCCAGCGGCCGCGTCGCACCTGCCACAGGCTGAAGGCCCCGATGATCGCGGCCACGCCCAACGCGGCGGCCACGGCGGCCCGCACGTGCGGGGTCGGCAGGTCGGCCGCGGCGGTGCCGATCGCGACCGCGGCCGGCATCAGCAGCCCCGGGTGGCCGACGATCGACAGCGTGCGCGCGGCCAGGATCGTCGCGGACATCGGGTCGGAGGCAGGCGGCGATGCCATGGCGCGCGCTGGCGCGGGGCGGGCCGGGTCGGCGCTGCCGGCTAGCCGCAGCGCACCGCGGTGCCGCGGGCCGCGACCACGCCGCAGTACGCGCTGAGGGTCTTGCCCTCGATGCTGGGGAGGGTGGTGACGATCATCGTGGCTCCTGCGCTCGGGCGGCGTCGAAGGCCGCGTCCAGCGGCACCTGCAACGCGGTGGCCAGCTGGTTGGTCTTGGCGGCCAGCGCGACGATGGCCAGCAACTCGGCGTGTTGCGCGTGGCTCATTCCCTTGGCGCGCGCCGCCGTGGTGTGCGAATGCACGCAGTAGCTGCAGCCATTGGCGATGGACACCGCGATGTAGATCATCTCCTTGGTCAGCGGGTCCAGCAGCGTGGGCGCGGCCATCAGCGCCTTGACCTCGGCCCAGGTGCGCTCCAGCAGCGGCGGGTCGAAGGCCAGGGCGCGCCACAGGTTGTTGACGAAATCGGTCTGGCGCGTGGCGCGGATGTCGTCGAACACGGCTTTCACGCGCGCATCGGCTTCGGGCGCGTCGGGCAGGGGAACGGTGGCCATGGGCGGAGAGGGTGGATGAGACGGACCCAAACTATCACGAAGCGCGTCGCAGCGTGGCCAGCTGCACCAGCAGGCAGGCGGCGACCGCGGCGCCGAAGGCCGCCGGCAGCGGCTGCGACGGCAGCAGCCAGGCGGCGACCGCGCAGAAGGCCACCAGCGAGAACAGCCCGCGCGCCATGCCGCGCAGCAGCGTGGCGGCGAAGCCCGCGCCGCTGCTGCGATGCGAGAACACCGCCAGCACACTGCCCAGCACGGGGAACAGTGCAAACAACCCGCTCCACGTGCCGCCGACGTGTGCCGCGGCCGCCGACACGGCGAGCGTCAGCAGTGCGCCCGCGGCCATGCGGACCAGCAGTTCGGAGGGGCCGACGCCTCTGCCCGCTTCCGCTGCGGCCGAGGGGAACAGCCGCGGCGCGACGGCCAGCGCCACCAGCGCCAGCAGCAGCGCGATGCCGAGGCCAGGCTGCAGCACGGCCAGGGCGGCGGCGATCAGCAGCCAGACCGCGACGCCGGCGGCCAGCGCCAGCGGCCACTGCGTGCGCTGCGCCGCGTGCGCATAGGCCAGGCTGTAGCCGAGCAGCGCGAGTACCGCGGTCACGGTGGCGGTGGCGGCCGTGGCCGCGAACGCGGCGCCGTTCTCCAGCGCCAGCACCACCAGGATCGGCCCCGCCACCCACGGCAGCCCGGCCAGCCAGCCGGCAATGCCCGGGCCGAAGACGCGCCCCGCCAGCGTCAGCAGCGCCAGGAACGCCGGCACGAGCAGCAGCTTCAGCGCGAGCATCGGACGGGCGGCTTCAGCCTCGCGGCGGCGCGTCGACGGCGCTGTCGAGGTGCAGCATCCGCTCGGCGCGGCCGCGCAGGCGCTCGTACAGCGCGATGGCCGGCCGGCGCTCGGCGCCGGTGTCGGCCTGCACGAACATGACGTCAGCCCCGCGTACCGCCGTGTTCACGGCGTCGGCCTGCTGCGGCGCTGCGGCGGCCCGGCGTCACGGGCCACGCGGGCCGCGTAGGCCGCGTCGACCAGCTGCTTCACCGCCGCATAGGGCGCGTCGGCGAGGCGGATGCGCAGGCCCAGCACCTTGCTGCCCCACCAGAGCTTCTCCATGCACCCGGGGTACAGCGCCAGCGCCGGGTCGCGCACCTCGTCCGGTACGAACACGTGGAGGTGGCCGCCATCGGGCGGCACGGTGCCGAAGATCTTGCCGCGCACGCGGAACGAGGAGAAATCGTGATGCGGCGCTTCGGTCACCGCCTCGAGCGACAGCGCGTGGCGGCGGACTTGGGCGAGACGGGTGCCGGGCACGCGAGTCGCCTCAGGGCCACCGGGACGCGGGATGATCGTGCGGCACCCGGGCCAGGTATTCGTGCAGCAGCTTGTACGCAGGCGGCCGCGCGTCGATGTCCCGACCGGCGGCTGCGGACTCGACGTGCGGCGGCATCG
>JBGAII010000058.1:0-26582 GCA_044225625.1 Rubrivivax sp. | reverse complement strand
GCCGCGCACCAGCCAGGTGTCCTTCTCCTCCTTGGGCTTGAGGATCAGCGCGCACAGCACCGGCACCAGGGTCAGCGACAGCAGCAGCGAGCCGGCCATCGCGAAGGTGATGGTCAACGCCATCGGCTTGAACAGCTTGCCTTCCAGCCCGGTCAGCGAGAACAGCGGCAGGAACACGACGATGATGATCAGGATCGCGAAGGCGATCGGGTTGGCCACCTCACGCGCCGCCTCCAGCACCACGTGGGTGCGGTTCACCGGCCGGCCGGTCTTCAGGGCCTCTTCGCGCGCATGCGACAGCAGCCGGAACGCGTTTTCCACCATCACCACCGCGCCGTCGACCATCATGCCGATGCCGATGGCCAGGCCGGCCAGCGACATCAGGTTGGCCGACAGCCCCCACTGCTTCATCATGATGAAGGCGAACAGCATCGCCAGCGGCAGCGTGACGATGACGACGATGGCCGAGCGCAGCTCGCCGAGGAACAGGAACAGCACCACCGCCACCAGGATCGAGCCCTCGAGCAGCGCGCTCTCGGCGGTCTTCAGCGCCTTCTGCACGATGTCGGTTCGGTCGTACACCGCCTTCAGCTCCACGCCCTTGGGCAGCGCCGCCTGCGCGACGGCCAGCTTGGCCTTGACGCCTTCGACCACGTGGGCCGCGTTCTCGTGGATGCGCGCCAGCGCGATGCCCAGCACCGCCTCGCGGCCGTCGCGCGTGACCGCGCCGAAGCGCACCGCCGGCGCCTCCTTGACGTCGGCCACGTCGCGCACGAACACCGGCGCGCCGTTGCGCTCGGCCACGACGATGGCGCCGATGTCCTCGGCATGCGCCACCAGCCCCTGGCCGCGCACCAGGTACTGCTCGGCGCCGATGTTGAGGAACTGGCCTCCGACCTGCCGGTTGTTGGCGGTCAGGCGCTCCATCACCTCGCGGAAGCTCAGGCCGTACTTGAGCAGCCGGCGTGGGTCGATCTGCACCTGGAACTGCTTTTCGTGCCCGCCCCAGGTGGTGACGTCGTCCACGCCCGGCGCGGTGCGCAGGATGGTGCGCACCGTCCAGTCGTGCAGCGTGCGCAGGTCCATCGCCGACAGCTTCTTGTCGGCGTCCTCGATGGTGTACCAGAACACCTGGCCGAGGCCGGAGCTGTTGGGCCCCAACACCGGCTCGCCGTAGCCTTCGGGCAGGCGTTCCTTCACCTCCTGCAGCTTCTCGCCGACCAGGCGGCGCGCGAAGTAGATGTCGACGCTGTCCTTGAAGTACACCGCCACGTAGGACAGGCCGAACAGCGACACCGAGCGCACCACCTCCACGTCGGGCAGGCCGGCCATCGCCGCCTCGATCGGCACCGTCAGCAGGCGCTCGATGTCCTCGGCGGCGACGCCGGGTGACTCGGTGTAGATGTTCACCTGTGCCGGCGTCACGTCGGGAAAGGCGTCCACCGGCACCTGGCGCAGGGCCATCAGGCCCAGGCCGATCAGCACGCCGAAGGCCACCAGCACCAGCACCTTGTAGCGCAGTGCGGCATCAACGATTGCATTGAGCATGGTCTGTGGCCTCTCTCAATGCCCGTGGCCGAGCTGCGACTTCTGCTGGCGCGCCTTGAGCGCGTAGGCGCCCGCGGTCACCACCTGCTCGCCGGCCTTGACGCCCGACTTCAGCACCGTCCGGCCGCCGCTGCGCTCGCCGGGTTCGACGTGGCGCGCCTCGTACGCTCCCTGCTCGAAGACGAAGACCGTCGGCTGGCCCTGCATCAGCACGATGGCCGCGTCGGGCAGCAGCAGCGCCTCGCGCTGCTCGGCGCCCGAGTCGATGGTCGCGGTGGCGAACATCTGCGGCTTGAGCCGCCCGTCGGCATTGGGCACGACGATGCGCGCGGCGACGGTGCGCGTGTCCTTGTCCAGCACGGCGCCGATCAGGTCGACGCGGCCGGAAAAGCTCTCGCCCGGATAGGCCGGCACGGTCACCGTCGCGGCGGCACCGACGCGCACCTTGGCCAGCGCGGCCTCCGGCAGGTCGGCCTGGATCCAGACCCGGCTCAGGTCGGCGAGGGTGAACATCGCTTCGCCGGGGCGGCCCAGTTCGCCCAGCGTCGCATCCTTGGCGATCACCGTGCCGGCGAAGGGCGCGGTCACGGCGAAGGCCGAGACGTCGCCGGCCTGCGGGCTGCCGCCCAGCAGGCGCAGCGTGTCGGCCGCGGCGCGCAGCGCGGCCGCCGCCTTGTCGCGGTCGGACTGCGCGCGCAGGAAGTCCTTGCGCGCGATGATCTCCTCGTCGGCCAGCTGCTTCGCGCGCTGGAAGTCGGTTTCGGCCAGCGTCAGTTCGGCCTGCGCCTGCACCCAGGCCGCATGCGCCTCGCCGACCTCGACACTGTCCAGCGTGGCCAGCGTCTGGCCGGCGCGCACGCGATCGCCCAGCTTCGCCGGCGCCGCGGTGATGCGCCCTTCGATGCGCGGTGCGACGCGGGCCAGGCGGTCGGCATCGGGCTGGATCGTCGCCGTCACGACCACGCGGTCGCCCAGCCGCTGCGGCCGGATCGGCTCGACCTGGATGCCGGCGCGTTCGGCCTCCTCGGTGGTCAGCGTCAGCTCCTTGCCTTCGCTGTGTCCGCCTTCCTCCTTCTTCTCCTCGCCCGCATGCGTGTCGCCTTCGGCATGGTCGTCCTTCTTGCCGCAGGCCGACAACGCCAGCGTCAGGGCCAGCACGCAGGCGGCGAGAACGGGACGGCGCGGGGCCTTGATCGGGGTGTTCATCGGGTGTTTCCTTCCTGCGGCAGACCCGCCGCTTGTTCGAGTTCGATACGGGTGGCGTGGTATTCGGCGAGCGCGTCGTTCAGGTCGCGCTCGGCGTCGAGCGACTGCCGGTCCACGACCAGCTGGTCGAGCAGGTCGATCTGCCCGGCCTGGCGCGAACGCGCCGACAGCTGGCGGTTGTCGATGGCCACGCTGAGCATCGAGGCCTGCAGCCGCAGCACACGCTCGCGCTGGCTCTGCAGCTTCAGCCACAGCTTGCGCACCTGGGCCTGCAGGTCGCGCGCCACGGCGGCGCGCTCGACCTCGACCTGGCCGCTGTCGCTGAGCGCCTGGCCGATGGCCGCGTCGTTCTGCTTGAACAGCGGCAGCGGCACCGACAGGGTCAGCGTGGTGATGTTCTCGCGTGCGTCGCCCGCACCTTCGCGGCCGACGAACACGCCGAACTTGAGGTCGGGGTAGCGCGCGGCGCGCTCCAGTCCGAGGCGGGCTCGCGCCCCATCCTCGCGTGCCGCCAAGGCGCGCAGGCGCGGCTGCGTGGCGACGCTGGCCAGCAGGTCGTCGAGCTTGTAGGGCGAGCCTTCCGCACTCGGCAGCGCCAGCTCGCCGGCCACCTCGGGCAGCGCCTCGGGCGGCAGCTGCAACGCCTCGGCCAGGTCGGCGCGCGCGTCGAGCAGCTGTTCGCGTGCCACCGCCAGCGCGTTGTGCGCGCGTTCCGACTCGATGCGCGCGACGTTGGCGTCCAGGCGCGTGTCCTCGCCGGCGGCGGCGCCTGGCGATCGCCTCGGCCGTGCCGTCGAACAGCACCAGCAGACGCTGCTCGATGCCGATGCGGCGCTGCGCCGCCAGCACCGCATGGAAGCGCAGCGCCGCCTGCGCGCCGGCCTGCAGGCGCGCCTGGTCGATCTCGGAACGCACGGCCTCCAGGCCGACGGCCGCGGCCTCGCGCCGCCGTGCCTGCTGCCCGCCGATCTCGAAGGGCTGGGCAACGCCGGCGTTCCATTCGTTGGCGCGGCCGTCGGGCGACGTGAACTTGCGGCGCGTGCCTTCGACGCCGAACTCGGGGTTGTTGTACAGCAGCGCCTGGGCTTCGCGGCGCGTGCCTTCGGCGGCCGCCATCTGCGCCTCGCGTGCGCGCACCGCGGGACTGGCGATCTCGGCGCGGCGCAGCGCCTCGGCCAGCGTCAGCGGTGCGCCGGCGACGGTCTGCGCGGGGCTCGCGCAGGCGAAGGACGCCAGCACGCCGGCCAGCGCCATGAAATGGACTCGCATCGAATCATCCTTCTGGTCTCAGGACAGAAGCGATTCGAAGGCGACGTGCGGGTCTTCAGGAAAGCGGAAAAGGACCGGGCGCCACGCCGCCGCCGAATCGCACGGCTGCAGCGGGCAGGGCCCAGTCGGGGCGCTCGGGCCCGGAAGGAACGGGGGATCGATAGCGCGGTTCGGCCGCGACCTGCGGCGACAGCGGCGGCGCTTGCGCCGGCAGGCGCGGCACCGCAGGGAACGAGGCTGCGGCGCCCGGGTGGCAGGCCTGGCAGTCGGCATGCGTGGTGACGCCGGCCGGGCCACCGTCGTCGCCGGCGGGCGCCGGGTCGCCGGCCGCGTGCCGGTGCTCATGATGGCCGACGTGCTGCTTTGCCGCAGCCTCGGTCTCGTGGCCGCAATAGGGTGCCGCCGCCGCCCAGACGAGCTGGGCCGGGATGATGACCAACACCAGGATCAACAGCCAGCGATGCATGAGGACGATTCTACGCAGGGCCCTTCAAAGCGCGGTCGGCGCGCAGGGCACGACGTTGCCGCAGCACGCTCCGGATGCGGATTGGAAACCCTGAAGCAGGTGCAGAGTCAAGCGTCCCGGCGCCGCAGGCTCAGGCGGCCGGCTCGAGCCGGCGGCGCTGCAGCAGCTTCTCGAGTTCGGCCAGCACGAACACCGCCAGCCCGGCGCCCGCGACACGCAGCCATTCGTCGGCGTGCAGCGGCTCGGAACCGAACACCGATTGCAGCGGCGGCAGGTAGACGTAGGCCAGCTGCAGCAGCAGGCAGGCGGCCAGCACCCACCACACCACCGGGTTGCCGCCGAGGCCGCGCCGGGTCAGCACCGGCGCCAGGATCGAGCGGCTGTTCAGCAGATAGAACATCTCGGCGACGACGATCGCGCTGACGGCCATCGTGCGCGCGGTGTCGACATCGGTGCCGCGCGCCAGCTCCCACAGGAACAGGCCCAGCGCCGAGGCCATCATCAGCGCCGACACCATGACCAGCCGCCAGACGAAGAAGCCAGACAGCAGCGGCGCGCCGGGCGGGCGCGGGCGGCGGCGCATCACGTCGTCCTCGGCCGGCTCGAAGGCCAGCGCCAGGCCGAGCGTGGCGGAGGTGATCATGTTGATCCACAGCACCTGCGCCGGCGTCATCGGCAGCGTCAGCTCGAACAGCATCGCGGCGATCACCACCAGCGCCTCGCCGCCGTTGGTGGGCAGCACGAACAGGATGAACTTGCGGATGTTGTCGTAGACCGCGCGGCCTTCGCGCACCGCGGCGGCGATGGTGGCGAAGTTGTCGTCGGACAGCACCACGTCGGCCGCCTCCTTGGCCGCCTCGGTGCCCTTGCGGCCCATGGCCACGCCGACGTCGGCCCGCTTCAGCGCCGGCGCGTCGTTGACGCCGTCGCCGGTCATCGCCACCACCTGCCCGCCGTCCTGCAGCGCCTGCACCAGGCGCAACTTGTGCTCGGGACTGGCGCGCGCGAAGACGTCCACCTCCATCACCACGCGCCGCAGCGCGGCGTCGTCCATCAGCTGCAGCTCGGCGCCGGTGATCGCCGGCTTGCCGACACCGATGGCCAGCTGCGCGCCGATGGCCCGGGCCGTCTCCGCATGGTCGCCGGTGATCATCTTCACGCGGATGCCGGCGCGGTGGCACTCGGCCACCGCGCGCACCGCGTCGTCGCGCGGCGGGTCGGCGATGCCCACCAGCGCCAGCATCGTGTAGCCCTGTTCGACATCGGCGAAGGCCAGCGCGCCAGCCGCCGGCGCGGCCCGCTTGGCCGCCAGGCCCAGCAGGCGCAGCCCGCGCGCCGCGATGTCGGTGGCCCTGCGCCGCCAGGTGTCGATGTCGAGGGTGCGCTCGCCGTCGGGACCGAGCTCGAGCGTGCAGATATCGAGCATCTTCTCCGGCGCCCCCTTGGCGAAGATCCAGGGCCGGCCTTCGTCGTCCACGTGCGCGGTGGCCATGAAGCGGTGCTGCGATTCGAAGGGGATCGAGTCGCGCCGCGGCCAGGCGGCCGGGTGGCGGTCGGCATCGATCACGCGCTCGCCGGCCCTGAACTCGCCTTCGGGTACATAACCGGCGCCGCCGACCGCCACGTCCAGCCCGGCACAGACCACGCGCTGCACCGTCATCTCGTTGCGCGTCAGCGTGCCGGTCTTGTCGGAGCAGATCACCGTCACCGAGCCCAGCGCCTCCACCGCCGGCAGGCGGCGCACGATCGCCTGGCGCCTGGCCATGCGCTGCACGCCCAGCGCCAGCGTGATGGTCATGATGGCCGGCAGCCCTTCGGGGATGGCCGAGGCCGCAAGCGCGACCACCATCAGGAACATGTCCGACGCCGCCTGGCCGCGCAGCAGCACGCCGAAGGCGAAGGTCAGCGCGCACACGGCCACGATCGCCGCCGCGAGCACGCGGCCCAGGCGGTCGATCTGGCGCAGCAGCGGCGTGGTGCCGCTGGCCACGTCGGCCAGCAGCGTGTCGATGCGGCCGATCTCGGTGGCCGCGCCGGTGGCCACCACCAGACCGGTGGCCTGGCCGTAGCTGACCAGCGTGCCGGCATAGACCATGCCGCGCCGGTCGCCGAGCGGCGCGTCGGCCGCCACCGCAGCGCCGTCCTTGTCGACCGGCAGCGACTCGCCGGTCAGCGCCGATTCGTCGACGCGCAGTTCCTTCACCTGCAGCAGCCGCAGGTCGGCCGGCACGCGGTCGCCCGAGGCCAGCAGCACCCGGTCGCCGGGCACCAGGTCGGCGGCGGCAATCGCCTCGCGCCGGCCGCCGCGCAAGACCAGCGCCTGCGGCGACAGCAGCGCGCGGATCGCGTCCAGCGCCGACTCGGCCTTGCCTTCCTGCACGAAGCCGATGACGGCGTTGACAACCACGGCCGCGAGCAGCACGCCGGTGTCGATCCAGTGGCCGAGCAGCGCCGTGACCAGCGCCGATGCGAGCATCACGTACAGCAGCACGTTGTGGAACTGCGCCAGGAAGCGCCGCAGCGGCCCGCGCTTCGGCGCACGGCGCAGGCGGTTCGGGCCGTAGCGGCGCAGGCGCTGCTGCACCAGCGCCGCATCCAGGCCGGCGTCGTCGGCGTCGAGGCGGCGCCGCGCCTCGTCCGCGGGCAGTGCATGCCAGGCGATGGGGTCGCTCTGCGCTGGGTCGAGAGTGGGCTGCGTGGGCACCGGGATCCTCCTGCGTCCGATCTTCGCGGCAACAACCGGCCCGGCCGCCATCGGCGACCTGCGGGCTCTGGCCTGGCTTGACCTAGCGCAAGCGCAGGCGCTGGGCGAAGTCCTCGACCTCGGGCGGCACCGCCGGCCAGGCCGCATCACGCGCCACGTCGAGCAACAGCGAGCGCAACAGCCGCAACAGCGTCTCGGGCTGCGGTGTCACCGGGCCGGCGAAGCGCACATGATCGGCGTCGCAGACCACGATGGTCGGGAAGGTCTGCACATCGAGTTCACCGACCAGCTCGGCCTCGTCTTCGATGTCGATCCAGTGCCAGCGCGGGGCGGCGCCGGCCGCGCGCAGCTCGGCCTCGACCTGCTCGAGCACCGGGCGATAGCCGTCGCACAGCCGGCACCAGGCGGCGCAGAGGCAGGCGACGTGCAGCGAATCGGGCGTGTCCATGGCCGACATCATCGGGCATGGATCGACGTCGCCTGCTGCGTCCGGCGGACGCCGAAAGGTCAACGCGGCGCGGCCGCACCACCCATATGCGGGGGTGCCGCCGCGGCGGGGCGTGCCGATACGCGCCGATACAATCGCGCGCTTTCGGGTGCACACCGCATGGCCGTCGTCTCTCGTGAGAACACCACCGCCATCCTCGAACTGAGGAGCACCGCACTCACGCTGATCGCGGTGATGCTGAAGACCATCGACCTGCAGGCGCTGGCCGCCGAACTGGAACAACACGCCAGCGCGATGCCCGGCCTGTTCGAACACGAGCCGGTGGCGGTGGACCTGTCCCGGCTGCGCGACGAGGAAGAGCCGATCGACTTCGGCGCGCTGCTGGCGCTGCTGCGCCGCCACCGCATGGTGCCGCTGGCGGTGCGCGGCGGCAACGACCTGCAGATGGCCGCGGCCTTTGCCGCGGGCCTGGTGCCGGCGCCGGAAAGCGGCCGCCCGCTGCGCGAGCCGCCGCCGCCGGTGGAGCGCATCGTCGAGGTGAAGGTGGAGGTGCAACTGCCGCCGCCCCCGCCGCTGGTGGTGGACAAGCCGCTGCGCTCGGGCCAGCAGGTGTATGCCGACGAGGGCCGCGACCTGATCATGCTCGGCCTCGTCAGCCATGGCGCCGAGGTCATCGCCGACGGCCACGTGCATGTCTACGCGCCGCTGCGCGGCCGTGCCATCGCCGGCGCCAAGGGCAACCGGGACGCGCGCATCTTCACCACGCTGATGCAGGCCGAGCTGCTCAGCATCGCCGGCGTGCACCGCACCACCGAGGAGCTGCCCGCCGGGGTGGCCGGTCGTGCGGCGATGGTGCGTCTGGCCTACGACAGCCTGCAGATCGAGGCGCTGGAGGGCGGCGCCTGAGCGCTGCCTTCAGCCCGCCCGCCCGCACGTCAGCCCGCACGCCCCACGAAAGGACCCACCCCCGATGGCCAAGATCATCGTCGTCACCTCCGGCAAGGGCGGGGTCGGCAAGACCACCACCAGCGCCAGCTTCGCGTCCGGCCTGGCGCTGCGCGGGCACAAGACCGCGGTCATCGACTTCGACGTCGGCCTGCGCAACCTGGACCTGATCATGGGCTGCGAGCGGCGCGTGGTCTACGACCTGGTCAACGTCATCCACGACGAGGCCCGCCTGAGCCAGGCGCTGATCAAGGACAAGCACAGCGAGAACCTGCACATCCTGGCGGCCTCGCAGACGCGCGACAAGGAGGCGCTGACGGTCGACGGCGTCAAGCGCGTGCTCGACGAGCTGGCGCAGATGGGCATGGAATACATCGTCTGCGATTCGCCGGCCGGCATCGAGACCGGCGCGCTGCTGGCGATGCGCTTCGCCGACGAGGCGCTGGTGGTCACCAACCCCGAGGTGTCGTCGGTGCGCGATTCCGACCGCATCCTGGGCATGCTGGCGTCGAAGACGCAGCGCGCCATCGACGGCGGCGAGCCGGTGAAGGAACACCTGCTGATCACGCGCTACAGCCCGTCGCGCGTGGCCGAAGGGCAGATGCTGTCGGTGCAGGACATCGAGGACATCCTGCGCATCCCGCTGATCGGCGTGGTGCCGGAAAGCGAATCGGTGCTGAAGGCGTCGAACCAGGGCGTGCCGGCCATCCACCTGAAGGCCAGCGCCGTGTCCGAGGCCTACAAGGACGTGGTGCGCCGCTTCCTTGGCGAAGGGCGCGAGATGCGCTTCACGCAGCCGGCCAGGCCGACGCTGTTCCAGCGCCTGTTCGCGAGGGCCGGGACATGAGCGCGCCGAGCCGCTCCCAAGCGCTCATTCCGCAGCGCGCAGCGCGGAGGGCAAGCCGATGAGCCGCCGCCGCAAGGACAGCACCCGGGCCGGCAGCCCGGCGCGCGCGAGCCACGCCGAGAAGTCCTGGCTCGACCATCTGCTCTTCTGGCGCAAGAAGAACACCGCGCAGACCGCCAAGCAGCGGCTGATGGCCGTGCTGGAAGCCGAACGCGCCTCGCGCGGCGGCGCTCGCCTGCCCGACTACCTGCCCGCGCTGCAGCGCGAACTGGTGCGCGTGGTCAGCAAGTACGCCAAGGTGCCGAGCCGCGAAGTGCGCGTGCGCGTCGAGCGACGGCGCCATGGCGACGGGGTGGAGTTGAAGGTGGAAGTGCCGGGGGCGGCGGGGGCCTGATCGCCCCTGCGGCGCATCACAGCCCTCGGGTCGGTGGCAGGGCAGGCCGGCCGCGGCCATGGGGCGCTTCGGTCAGCTGCCGCGCGGCGGCCCGCACGACACGCCGTGCAAGTCGGTCCGTCCACGCAGACGAAGGCAAACGCGTTGAATGCTCGTGAAACGAGTCATCCTGCGTGCGCTGCGGCTGGGCCTACACTGAAACGATGTCTGCCACGCCCCATGCCGCCCTCGCCGCCCTCGCCTTGGGCCTGCTGCTCGGCACCGCCGCCCCGGCCCGGGCCGGCGTTCCCGACGCCGAGTTCGCGGTGCGCTGGGACCCGCGCCAGGGCGGCCCGGCCACGCCGGAAGACACGCTGCGTGAGCTCGGCCTGAAGGTCGGCGAACGCAGCCGCTCCGAAGTGCAGTACTTCGACTTCACGCCGCCGCCGGACGTGCCCGCGGGCTTCACGCCGATCCTGCGCCGGCGCGTCAGCGGCAGCCATCACGAGCTGAGCTTCAAGCTGCGCGGCAGCCAGGCCCTGCCGGACGCACCGACGCTGAAGGCCTGGGCCTGCCCGCTCGGCGCCACCGACGACCGCAAGGACGAGGTCGACGTCGGCTTTCTCGACGCCGGCCGTACGGTCACCGCCTGGTCGCGCAGCTGCGACCTCAATGCCGAGGGCGCCGACGTCGCGCCGCCGCCGGCGCTGCAGGCGCGGCCCAAGGGTTGCGCCAGCACGATGACGCGGCTGCGCTCGGGCAAGCTGAAGGTCGAGGAATGGCGGCTGGCCGACGGCAGCGTGCTGCTCGAAGCCTCGCGCCCCGCCCCGTACCACCCGAAGTCGATGCGCGCCTTCGAGCACGACGTGCTGAAGCCGCTGCTGGCGCTGAAGATCCAGCCGCTGGAGCGCAGCAAGTCGGCGATCGGCGGCGACTGCAAGTGACACCCGCATGACCGAGCTCATCGTCATCCGCCACGGCGAGACCGACTGGAACCGCGAGCAGCGCTTCCAGGGGCAGATCGACGTGCCGCTGAATGCCACCGGCCACCTGCAGGCCCAGCGCCTGGCGCAGGCCCTGGCCGGCGAACGATTCGACGCGCTGCTGAGCAGCGACCTGCGGCGCGCGCGGCAGACCGTGCAGCCGCTGGAACAGGCGTTGGCGCACGCCGCGCTGCCGCAGACCGGCTGGCGCGAACAGTCCTTCGGCCTGCTCGAAGGGCTGGACGTGCCGACGATCAAGGCCCGCCACCCGGAGCTGTGGGCGCAGTGGCTGCGTCACGACGCCGACTACGCGCTGCCCGAAGGCGAAAGCGTCCGACAGTTCCATGCCCGCGTGCTGGCGGCGCTGCGCGCGCTGGCGCAGGAACACGAAGGCCGCAGGCTGCTGGTGGTGACGCACGGCGGCGTGCTGGACATGCTGTGGCGCACCGCCCACGGCTTGAGCCTGAACGGGCCGCGCGAATGCGCGATACCCAACACCGGCATCAACCGGCTGCGCTGGCGCGGCGGCACGCTGGACATCCTGCGCTGGGCCGACGATGCGCACCTGTCCGGCCTGCCCGAGCAGCCGCCGACGGCGCCACCCGAGGATCACTGAGCGCGCCATGCCGCGCCCCGGGGCGTCAGCCGCCGAGGTTGACGCCGATCAGCCGGCCGATGCCGTAGGTGACGCCCGCAGCGGCCAGGCCGATGGCCACCTGGCGGCCGCCGGCGAACAGCGGATGGCGGCCGGTGAACAGGCTGGTGGCCGCGCCGATGGCAAACAGCGCCAGCGTGCTGCTGGCAATCGCCGCGACCAGCGCCGCACGGCCGTCGAAAAACAGCAACGGGGCCACCGGGAACAGCGCGCCCAGCGCGAACAGGCCGAAGGACACCGCCGCCGCCGCACCGGCCGAGCCGCCGAGTTCCTGCGGGTCGATGCCCAGTTCCTCGCGCGCCAGCGTGTCCAGCGCCGTGTCGGGCCGCGCCATCAGCCGCTCGGCCAGCGCGCGCGCCTGCGCCTCGGGCAGGCCCTTGGACTGGTAGATCAGGATCAGCTCTTCCTTTTCTTCGTCCGGTGCCTGCTGCAGCTCGTCCTTCTCGGCCGCGATCTGCGCGCCGTAGAGCTCGCGCGAACTGGTCACCGACAGCCATTCGCCCATCGCCATCGAACAGGCGCCGGCCACCAGGCCGGCCAGGCCGGTGACCAGCAGCGTGCGCGTGTCGCTGGCCGCGCCGGCCACGCCGGCGACGAGGCTCAGGTTCGACACCAGGCCGTCGTTGGCGCCCAGCACCGCGGCGCGCAGCGTGTTGCCGCCGCTGCGGTGCCGGCCCTCGATGCGGCCGAGCACGCTGCCGGGCACGCCGGCCGCGGAGCGTGCGCCCAGCGCCTGCAGGATGCGCGCATGGGAGCGTTCGGCCTGCGGCAGGCGCGCGGCCACGGCCTCGGGCTGGCGGTCGTACTGGCTGCTGTCGACCTGCTCCAGCGTGTTGATCACCGGCAGCACGAAATCCGGGCCGAAGCGCCGCGCCAGGAAGGCCAGCGTGCGCGTGCGCCAGCCGGGGCGGCGCGACCCGGGCTTCAGGCCGATCGCGGCCAGCCGCTTGCGCCACAGTTCGGCATGCGCGTCTTCGATCGCCGCCAGGCGGCGGTAGACCTCGGCGACATGGGGGTTGGCTTCGGCCTGTGCCAGCGCGCGGTACAGCGCGGCGCCGTCGACCTCGCCCTGCAGGTTGCTGCGGTAGCGCTCGGCGGCGCCGCGATCGGGCTCCACGCGGCCTCCTAAGCTTCTCTGAAGCGCTGGGCCGGTGGACTGTCGCGGAAGCCGTCGAAGTCGATTCGGTTGTCCATGCGACACAGTGTGCCGTGCCGCCCGCGGGCGGGCAATGCGGCAGCGGCGATCGCCGCGATAGCCGGAGCCCTCACCGGCGCCGGCCTCAGGCCAGCGGCTCGTGGCCGCGCGCCAGCGCCGCCACCAGGTCCGACTGCGTGATGATGCCCACCAGGCGCGCTTCGCTGCCGACGATGGGGATGTGGTGGTGCCCGCCCTCGGCGAACAGCGGCACCAGTTCGGCCAGCGGTCGTTCGGCGCTGGCCACGCGCACTGCGCGCGTCATGATCTGACCCACCACCTCGGGCTTGTCGCTGTGCGTCGTGGGGGTGGGCGTGAGCAGGCGGCGCAGCCGTTCGGCCAGGCCGTCGTGCCGGTCGAGCTCGGCGGCGCGCATGAAGTCGGCCACGGTCAGGATGCCGACCACACGCTGCGCCCGGTCCACCACCGGCAGCGCCTTGATGCGGTGCCGGTGCAGCAGCGCCCAGGCCTCGCGCAGCGGCGTGCCGAACTCGGCGGTCTTCAGCTCGCGCGACATGATGTCGGCGCAGCGCAACCCACCCAGGCGGCGGCGGTAGGCGCGCAGTTCGGCGTCCTGCAGCAGTTCCTGCAGTTCGTCGCGGGGCATCGCCACCACCTGGTTGTAGTGCGCCAGTGCGGCCTCCAGATCGGCGGCGCCGAAGCGCGGCGCCGCCGTGGCGGCGGAGGGCGCAGCCGCCGCACTGCGCTGAGGGTGCGGATACGGGCGGCCGGTGAGCGTGTTGTAGAGCATGCCGGCGGCCACCAGCAGCACCGAATTGGCCAGCACCGGGTACAGCGCGAAGGACCAGTCGTGCACGCCCGCCATCACCATCAGCAACGCGGCTGCGCCACCCGGCGGGTGCAGGCATCGGCAGGCCAGCATCAGCCCGATGGCCGCGGCGTCGCCCGGCCGCCGCCAGCTCGGGTGGGCCAGCCAACGCAGGCAGGCGATGCCGACCAGCGCCGACAGCGTATTGCCCGCCACGACGGCCCAGGGCTGGGCCAGCGGGCTGAGGGAGCACGCCGAAGACCAGCACGGTACTGGCGCCGAGCGGCGCCACCAGCCAGGGCAGCAGCGGCCCATGCGGCACCAGCCACTGGCAGACCAGCGCGGTGAGCAGCAGGCCCAGGCCGGCGCCGAGCACGATGCGCAGGCGCTCGCGGGCATCCAGCGTCTGCGGCGCCGGCCGCAGCGCCTGCAGCCATCGGCGCAGCCGGGCGCTGCGGGCGGCGGCGGCGGTCGGCGGCGGCAGGACGGCGGACATGGGGCGCGATTGTCGCCGCCGCCCACCGGCCGTTCAGGCAGGACCCAGACGCAGCGGCCGGGCCATCACGCCGCGCTGCTGCAACTGCCGCAGCAGTTGCGCGAGCGACAGCGTCTGCGTCAGCAGCGCACCCATCCGCCGCGCACAGCGCCGCGGCACGCGATCGAACACCGTCCATTCGAAGGCGTCCATCTCCGGCCGGCGCCGGCCCCAGGGGTCGGTGAACTGGCTGCGGCAACGGCATTCGGCGGCGTCCACGTCGTCCACCAGCGCGGCATACAGATGCAGGTCCTTGGCCGGGCGATAGGCGAAGCGGCCCAGGTCGAGCAGCTCGTGCGGCGCGAACTGCAGCCCGCATTCTTCGGCCGTCTCGCGCAGCGCGGTCTGCAGCGGTGTCTCGCCGGCCTCGCCGCCGCCCTTGGGAATGTCCCAGCGGAAGCTGCCGGTGGCCCGGCACAGCAGCAGCCGGCCGCTCGGGTCGAGGATGAGGATGCCGCAGCTGAGTCCCTTCACGCGCCGATTCTGCCCGTGGACCACAATCCCCCCATGCCGCCGATCATTCACATCCAGGGGCTGGAGAAGACCTATGCCTCCGGCCTGGCCGCCCTGAAACAGGTGAACCTGCAGATCCAGCGCGGCGAGATCTTCGCGCTGCTCGGCCCCAACGGCGCCGGCAAGACCACGCTGATCAGCATCGTCTGCGGCATCGTCAATGCCACGCGCGGCACGGTGACGGTGGACGGCCACGACATCCGCCGCGACTACCGTGCCGCGCGCAACGCCATCGGCCTGGTGCCGCAGGAGATCTCCACCGACGCCTTCGAGTCGGTCTGGAACACGGTGAGCTTCAGCCGCGGCCTGTTCGGCAAGGCGCCGAACCCGCAGTTCCTGGAAGAGCTGCTGAAGCAGCTGTCGCTGTGGGACAAGCGCGATGCGCGCATCATGACGCTGTCCGGCGGCATGAAGCGCCGCGTGATGATCGCCAAGGCGCTGAGCCACGATCCTCGCGTGCTGTTCCTGGACGAGCCCACGGCCGGCGTCGACGTCGAGCTTCGCCGCGACATGTGGCAGATGGTGCGCGGCCTGCAGCAGCGCGGCGTGACGATCATCCTGACCACGCACTACATCGAGGAGGCCGAGGAGATGGCCGACCGCATCGGCGTCATCCGCAAGGGCGAGATCATCCTGGTCGAGGACAAGGCGACACTGATGCGGCAGCTGGGCCGCAAGCGGCTGACGCTTCAGCTGCAGCGGCCGCTGCAGGCCCTGCCGCCCGAACTGGCCGACTGGCCGCTGGCGCTGGCCGACGGCGGCCATGCGCTGGTGCACGACTTCGACACCGCCAAGGGCCCGTCGAACGTGCCGGAACTGCTGCGCCGCCTGGCCGGCTTAGGCATCGACTTCAAGGACCTGCAGACCGAGCAGAGTTCGCTGGAAGACATCTTCGTGGGACTGGTGCATCAATGAGCGCGCCGGGCCGTTCCCAAGCGCGAATCCCGGAGCGCGCAGCGCGGAGGTCAGGCCAATGAACGGGTACGGCGTCAAGGCCATCTATGCCTTCGAGATGGCGCGCATGCGGCGCACGCTGATGCAGAGCGTGGCCTCTCCGGTGCTCAGCACCTCGCTGTACTTCGTGGTCTTCGGCGCGGCCATCGGCGCGCGCGTCGAGCAGATCGACGGCATCCACTACGGCGCCTTCATCGTGCCCGGGCTGATCATGATGGCCATCCTGACGCAGAGCGTGGCCAACGGCTCCTTCGGCATCTACATGCCCAAGTTCAGCGGCACGATCTACGAGCTGCTGTCGGCGCCGGTGTCGGCGCTGGAGATCGTGCTCGGCTACGTCGGCGCGGCCGCCACCAAGTCGGTGATCCTGGGGCTGCTGATGCTGGCCACCGCGCGGCTGTTCGTCGAGTTCCACATCGCGCACCCGGTCTGGATGCTCGCCTTCCTGGTGCTGACCTCGCTGAGCTTCAGCCTGCTCGGCTTCATCCTCGGCGTCTGGGCCGACGGCTTCGAGAAGCTGCAGGTGGTGCCGTTGATGCTGGTGCAGCCGCTGGCCTTCCTGGGCGGCACCTTCTATTCGATCCACATGCTGGCCTCGCCCTGGCAGCAGATCGCGCTGTTCAACCCCGTGGTCTACCTGGTCAGCGGCTTCCGCTGGAGCTTCTTCGGCGTGGCCGACGTGGCGGTCGGCTGGAGCCTGGCCATGACGCTGGCCTTCCTGCTGCTGTGCCTGGGCGCCGTGACCTGGATCTTCCGCACCGGCTACAAGCTGAAGGCATGAAGGCGGCAAGGCCTTCATTCGCCGATGGCGCCTTCGCCGTCCACAACGGCCCGGCGATCCAGGCGCGCGGACGGCGCGTTCAGGCGACGTAGGACACGTCCGACAGACGCCTGCAGCCGCAGCCGACAGGCAGCGGTGCCGCGAGGTTGCAGCATTCGCCCACGGCCCGCTGGCCGTGCAGGAGAAGAAGATGCAGAACGTGTCCGCGCCCCAGGGCCACTCCGTTGCCCAACCTGTCGCCCATCAGGTCGCCCATCAGGTCGTGATGAGCTTCCTGTCCGCCGACGATGCCAGTGCGGCGGTCCTGCTGCTGCTGCAGCGCGGCTTCGACGCCGCCGGTCTGAGCTGCTACACGCCGTCGCAGATGCGCCAGAGCGGGCCGCTGACGCGCCTGGGCCTGCCGCTGCACGTGCTGAGCACGCAGCGCGAGCTGGGGCGTCGCGGCCACAGCATCGTGGCGGCACGGGCGACGAGCGAGCGGCTGGTCGACACGGCCAGCACCGTGGCCCGCGAGACCCATGCCCATGCACTGCAGTGCTGGGACGGCTATCGCCTGCAGAACCTGCTGGCGCCGGAACCGACGCCAAGGCGCAGGCCGCTGACGCGTCGCCCGGCTACTGCCAGCTCAGCGCCGCAATATCGTTGGCAAACAGGGGCACATCCTTCCACAGCCCCTTGAGCCGCGCATTGGCCACGGTGATCCAGGTCGGCTGGTACAGGTAGGCGGCCACCGCGTCCTCGGCCACCAGGCGCTGCGCCTCGCCCATCAGGCGGTTGCGCTCGCCGGCATCGGCGGTGGCCTGGATCTTGTCCCACAGCGCGTTGAACTTCGGCGACTCGTAGCCCCAGTAGTAGTTGGGCCGGGCGAAGTTGCCGAAGTCCAGCGGCTCGACGTGGGCGATGACCGTCAGGTCGTAGGCGCGGTCCTTGTAGACGCCGGACAGCCACTGCGCCCATTCGACGTTCTCCAGCTTCACCTTGATGCCCACCTTGTCGAGCATCGACGCGACGATCTCGCCGCCCTGGCGCGCGTAGGGCGTGGGCGGCAGCTTCATCGTCAGCTCCAGCGGCAGCGTCACGCCGGCCTGGTGCAGCAGTGCGCGCGCCTTGGCCACGTCATAGGCGTTCATGCCGGTCAGGTCGACGTAGCCGGGTGCACCGGGCGTGTAGTAGCTGCCGATCGGCACGCCGAAGCCGTCGACCGCGCCGTCGATCACCGCCTTGCGGTCGATGGCGGCGGCGATGGCACGCCGCACCAGCACGTCGTCCAGCGGCTTGCGCTTGTTGTTCATCGCCACGATGACCTTGGCCCGCGAGCCGCCGATCAGGATCTGGAAGCGCTTGTCGCGCTTGAACTGCTCCAGGCTGCGCGCCGCGGCCACGCGTGGAAAGGCGTCGACGTCGCCGGACAGCAGCGACGCCACCTGCGCCGACGGGTCGCTGATGAAGCGGATCGTGGCGCGCCGGATCTTCACGTTGGCGGCGTTGCGGTAGCCGTCCCAGCGCACGAGCGTGGCCGACGAACCGCGGCTCCAGCTGTCCAGCTTGTACGGGCCGGTGCCCACCGGCTGGGTGTTGTTGGTGGCGACGCTCTTCGGCTCGACGATCACGGCCGTCGCCTGCCCCAGCTGGAACAGCAGGTCGGGGTTGCCGTTCTTCAGCGTCAGCACCACCGTGTGCTCGTCGGGCGTGTCGATGGCGGCGATGTTGGCGAAAGTCGCCTTGTCCTTGTTGACGCTGTCCTTGGCCACCGCGCGCTCGAAGCTGTAGCGCACCG
Organism: Rubrivivax sp.; assembly: GCA_044225625.1. Lineage (GTDB taxonomy): Bacteria > Pseudomonadota > Gammaproteobacteria > Burkholderiales > Burkholderiaceae_C > Rubrivivax. Next base: position 8,614 of record JBGAII010000058.1, on the reverse strand, counting down.
CGGCCGCGTTGAAGGGCTCGCCGTTCTGGAACTTGACGCCCTTGCGCAGCTTGAAGGTGTAGGCCTTGGCGTCGGGCGAGATCGTCCAGCTCTCGGCCAGCAGCGGCGTCACGCTGCCGTCGCCGTTGACCTTGGTCAGCGTCTCGAAGATGTTGTAGAGCACGATCTCGGCGATGGCCGAGGCCGCGCCGGCGGTCGGGTCCAGGCCCGGCGGCTCGAGCGTCATCGCCAGCACCACCGAGTCCTTCTTCGGCTGGGCCAGCGCCGGGGCTGCGGTCAGCGACAGCGCGCAGGCGCACAGCAGCGCGGCAACAAAACGGTTCTTCATCGGTCACCTCATGGCGGGAGCGTCGCGCGATGGTAGCCAAGCGCCGGCACCGCCGCCGCCGCGAGCGGGCAGAATGCCGCCGCAACACACGGCGCACACGGAGAACGAAGCGATGCTCGCGATCATCGGCGGCACCGGGCTGTACCAGCTGGACGGCATGCAGGTGGACCGGCACCTGGACGAGGACACGCCTTTCGGCCGGCCCTCGGGCAGCATCGTCCACGGCCGGCTGGGCGGGCGCGAGCTGCTGTTCCTGGCGCGCCACGGCAGTGGCCACCGGCTGCTGCCGCACGAGGTGAACTACCGCGCCAACATCTATGCGCTCAAGCGCGCCGGCGCGACGCAGATCCTGGGCTTCTCGGCCGTGGGCAGCCTGGTGCAGGAGGTGGCGCCCGGCGACCTGGCGATGCCGTCGCAGTACTTCGACTGGACACGTGGCGCACGCGCGCGCAGCTTCTTCGGCGAAGGCGTGGCCGCGCACGTGTCGACGGCCGAGCCGGTGAGCCGCCACCTGGTCGACTGGGTGGCGGCGATGGCCGGGCGCATGGGCCTGAAGCTGCACCGCGAGCTGACCTACGCCTGCGTCGAGGGGCCGCGCCTGGGTACACGGGCCGAGAGCCTGTTCATGCGCCAGGCGGGCTGCCATCTGGTGGGCATGACCAACGTGCCGGAGGTCTTCCTCGCGCGCGAGGCGCAGATCGCCTATGCCAGCGTCTGCATCGCCACCGACTACGACTGCTGGATGGACGACCCGGCGATGCACGTCAGCGTCAGCGCGATCCTGGCCCAGTACCGCGACAGCCTGCAGCGCGCACGCCGGCTGCTCGACGCGCTGCTGGCCACGCCGCTGCCGGCCGAGGAGCCGGAGATCCGCGGCGCGCTGCAACACGCGATGCTGACGCCGGACGACGCGCTGAGCGCCGCGCAGCGCGACTGGCTGGCCGTGCTGCGCCGCTGAAGACTCGATGCCGAAGCCCTTCACCCGCGCCGACCTGGCCCGCGCCGAGCACCACCTGCTGCGCGACGGGCGCTTCGCCAATGCGCGCGTCGAGCGCGTGCGCCTGGACGGCGTCGACTGGATCCTCAAGGACTTCGCCTCGCGCGCTGCGTGGGTGCGCCATGGCTTCGGCCGCTTCCTGCTGGGCCGCGAGGTGCGCGCGCTGCAGCGGCTGGAGGGCCTGCCGGGCATTCCGTCGCAGGCCTTCCGCGTCGACGGTTTCGCGATGGCGGCGCGCTTCGTGCCGGGGCGCACGCTGGGCCGGGTGGAGATCGAGGACGGGCGCATGAGCGCCGAGTTCCTGGCCGCGCTGGAAGCGCTGCTGCAACAGGTGCATGCGCGCGGCCTGGTGCACCTGGACACGCGCGGCGGCAACAACCTGCTGATGATGCCGGACGGCGCGCCGGGCATCATCGACTTCCAGGCCGCGCTGTCCACGCGCTGGATGCCGGCCGGCCTGCGGCGCTGGTTCGAAGGCCTGGACATGGGCGGCATCTACAAGAAGTGGCAGCGCTTCCAGCCCGAAGCCATGGGCGCGCAGCGGCGCGCGCACTTCGAGCAGATGAACCGCTGGCGCCGGCTGTGGATCTTCCGCGGCTACTTCGGCTGGCGCAAATAGGGGCGCCGTCGCGGCGACAATGGCGGCATGAAACAAACCTCGGACGGCCTGTTCCAGCACCCGGGCCTGCGCAGCTTCCTGGTCAAGACGCGCAAGCCGCTGTTCGTGCTGGTGCTGCTGCTGGTGGCGCCCTTCGTGCGCGCCGAATGGCTGTGGGCCGGCTTCGCCGTCTCGATGCTCGGCGAGTTCATCCAGCTGTGGTGCTTCGCCTCGCTGGACAAGAACGCCACGCTGACGATCCGCGGCCCGTACACGATGGTGCGCAACCCGATGTACCTGGGGCGCTTCTTCATCCCCTTCGGCTTCCTGATGCTGCTCGGGCAGTGGTGGATCCTGCTGGTCTATGCGGTGGTCTACTGGATGTACATGGACGCGCGCGTCGAGCGCGAAGAGGCGCACCTGCAGCCGATCTTCGGCCAGCCCTACGACGACTACCGCGCCCGGGTGCGCCGCTTCTGGCCCGGCTGGCCGCTGGCCGGCACCACCGTGGCTTACTGGAACTGGGCGCTGTTCCGCCAGAACAATGCCGGCCGCAACCTGCTGGGCACGCTGCTGGCCTGGGCGCTGATGGCCGCGTGGACGCTGTGGGGCGCGCCGCTGCTGCGCGGCTGAAGGCGGCTCAGTCCAGCGCCACCTCGGTGTGCACCGCGCCGGCGCGGTCGGCGCGGGCGCTCAGGCCGATGCGCGTGCCGCGCGCGCCGCGCACCACCCATTCGGCCACGGCGCGGTCGGCGGTGACCGCCGCATTCGGCAGGAAGGCCTGCAGCGAGTTCTTCGCCGCGTGGCCCTCGAGCTGCGGGCCGATGCTGCGTTCCTGGCCGCTGACCAGGCTGGCGCCGTCGGGCAGGTGGATGTTGAAGACGGTGCCGCGCGCCACCTTGCGCTCCAGCGCGCGCTTGCTGATGTACGCCGGCAGGTAGCCGGCGTTGGCCACCGCGAAGCGCACGCGCCAGGTGTCGTCGCCCAGCGCACGCACCTCGGTGCGCAGCACTTCCAGCTTGGGCAGCGACAGCGCGATCTGCGTCATCCAGCCGGGGAAGCGCGCGACCTCGCGCTCGCGCAGGTTGGGCGGCGGGTTGCGCCAGTAGTTCATGCGGTCCCAGCCGCCGAGCTCCACCGCGCCGAGCTGCGGGTGCTGGAACGGGTACCAGTCGACGTGCGCCTGGCCGCCGCACTGCTCGTCGCTCCACTTCAGCAGCTTCAGGTCGTCGTCCGGCGGATGGTCGCGGTACCAGTGGATCCAGTCGTAGTCGGTGATGCCGGCCTCGCGGTTCGGCGCCCACAGCTCCACCGTCCAGAACAGCGCCCCCAGGTGCTCGTAGATCCAGTCCTGCGTGCCGGTGATGATTTCCTTCGGGTGGTACTTGAAGTCGTGGAAGATGCTGATGGCCGGGTAGCCCGACAGCCTGGCGCCCAGGTCGCTGAAGCGCTTGTAGACCCACAGGTCCTCGGGCGTCATGTCGTCGTCGCTCTGCGTGCCCATCGGCCGCAGGATCACGCCGCTGTGCGTGTGGTAGCTGACGGCGGCGCCGATGTTCGGGTGCTTGACGATGAAGTCGACCATCGCCCGCACCTCGGGCTCGCTGGTCGGGTACGGGCCGGCGCCGTGCTGCTCGAATTCCTGCCGCCAGTACGCGGGGAAGTTGCGGTTCAGGTCCAGGCCTTCGCGGTTCGGGTTGAGCTTGACCTGCAGGCCGTCGAAGTTCTTCAGCAGGCCCTCGGGCATGACGCGGTAGTACTCGCCGCCGAAGTCGCCGGGCTCGCGCGGCACCAGGATGCGCGGCTGCTGCGGGTGCTTCTTCCAGCCGCCGTGCGGGTCGGCGATGCGCATCGTGAGCACACGGCCGTCGCCGTCCACGTCTTCCATCGTCAGGCCGTCGACGTGCGGCTCGTCGAAGGGGTAGGGGCGCGTGCTCGAGCGGATGTGCCTGGGTGAGTCGGCCAGCGCCAGCTCAGCGCCGTCGGGATTCAGGCGCGGCACGATGTAGACGGCGCGCGTGTCCAGCAGCTGCGTCACCTGGCGGCCGACCTCGTCGGCACCGCCATAGTGGCTGACCAGGTGGTGCAGCCAGTACAGGCAGGCGGTGCTGGCGGTCAGCTCGGCGGCGTGGATGTTGCCGTCCACCCAGAAGGCCGGCTTGTCGGTGTCGGCGCCGGTGAGCGTGTTGGTCAGCGTCAGCAGCCAGATGTCACGGCCCTCGTGGCTCTTGCCGATGGAGCTGAGGCTCAGCAGCTCGGGCCGCGCCGCGGCGTAGTCCTCGAGCAGCTGCGTCAGCTCGGGGTAGCGGTAGAACTGGTCGAAGCGGGGGACCGGGAAGTCGGGCATGGCGCGGGTCTGCGTTTCAGGAACGGACGGTGCCGTCGACGAACACCTTCAGCTCCCCCGGCGCGATGGCCTGCCAGGCCTCGCCGGTGGTCAGCGGCTGCGTGGCGACCACGGCGACGCGGTCGCTGGGCTGGGTCAAGGCGCCGAAGTCGACGCTCAGGTCCTCGTCGGCCAAGGTCGCCGGGCGGAACGGGTGCTGGCGCTGCAGCCAGTGCAGGTGCGTGGCGCCGTGCGCCCACAGCGCCTGGCCGTTGCTGAGCAGCATGTTGAAGCTGCCGTAGCCGCGCAGCACCGGCAGCAGCTCGCGCAGCGTGGTGCTCAGTTCGTCCACGCTGGGCACGCTGGCATGGGCCTTGGCCAGCTCCTGCATCAGCCAGCAGAAGGCGCGCTCGCTGTCGGTGCTGCCCACCGGGCGGAAGGCGCCGTGCAGCCGCGGCTGGAAGTCCTTCAGGTCACCGTTGTGCGCAAACACCCAGTAGCGGCCCCACAGCTCGCGCATGAAGGGGTGGCAGTTCTCCAGCGCCACGTGGCCCTGCGTGGCCTTGCGGATGTGGGCGATGACGTTGCGGCTCTTGATCGGGTAGTGCCGCACCATCTCGGCCACCGGCGAATGGCGCGCGCTCTCCGGGTCGATGAACAGGCGCAGGCCCTTGTCCTCGAAGAAGGCGATGCCGAAGCCGTCCTTGTGCTCGTCGGCGCGCGTCGCCAAGCCGGTGAACGAGAACATCACGTCGGTCGGCGTGTTCGCGTTCATGCCCAGCAACTGACACATGCGCGCTACCGGATCGGCAAGAAGAGCTTGGCGATGCCCTTGGCGCTGACCAGGTTGCCCGGGTTCGCGGTCTCTTCCAGCACGCCGCTCATGCGCCGCAGGATGCGCGGGCTCTTGCGCGCGCGCCAGATCACCAGGTCGGCCAGCCAGGGGTGGGCGTTGACGCGGCTGGCCTTGCGGTACAGCTCGAAGCGCGGCTGCAACTCGCGGATCGAAGCTTCGTAGGCCTCGCGCACCGCGCCCTCGCCAAGCTGCTGCTCGCGGCCCTTGACGATGGCCGCCGCGGCCAGCATGCCGGTCTGCATCGCCTTGCCGATGCCTTCGCCCGAGAAGTCGTAGGTGCTGCCGATGGCTTCGCCGGTGGCCAGCAGGCCGGCGCGGCTGTACCCGGCGCCGTCCAGCGAACAGCGCAGCGGCGCGCCCTTCAGCTCGCCCAGCGGCGTGCCGGTGGCCATCAGCTCGCGCGCCGGCGCATAGATCTCGCAGAAGGCCTCGAACACCTGGCGCAGGTTCACGTCCTGCATGCGCAGGCGCTGCGCACCGGCCAGGCTGAAGCAGTCGGCCAGGCCGACGCCGATGTTGAACACGCCGTCGGGGCACGGAAAGATCCAGCCGTAGCCGTGCTTCAGCCGCTTGTGCCAGACGATCTCCAGCGCGCGCAGGCGGCCGACCAGCGCCTCGTTCCTGACGTAGCCGCGCAGCGCGATGCCGGTGGGCGTGCGGCGCTGGCACAGCCCGGCCGCCAGCATGGCCTGCGGCGGTGCGCCGGTGGCCAGCACCACCCACGGCGCGCGCACTTCGTGCACAAGTTCGCCCGACTTCAACCGCGCACCGACCACGCGCTCGCCGTCCAGCAGCGGCGCCTCGAAGCGCCACGGCGTGTGCAGCGCCACGCCGGCGCGCTGCGCGGCGCGCACCAGGATGTGGTCCAGCACCTTGCGCGGCAGCACCGCCACCGAGCCGGGCACGTCGACGCGGCCGCCGCGCGGGCCGATGCAGGCCACGTGCTGCGCCGGTTGGGCCTGCGCCATGACCTCGTCGTACACGCCCAGGCGACGCAGCGCCGCATGCGCGTCGGGAATCAGGCCATCGCCGCAGACCTTGTCGCGCGGGAAGTCGTGCTGGTCGACCAGCACCGTATGCAGCCCGGCACGTGCCAGCATCTGCGCACAGGCGCTGCCGGCCGGGCCGGCGCCGACGACCAGCACATCGCAAAGTTCGGGCAGGGGCGCATCGCTCATCGCTTAGATTGTAGGCAGCCGCCTCGACCGCAAAACCCGATGGAGACACCCATGCCCGAAGCCGACCCGAAGATGCTGCAACCCCTGTGCGACGACCTGGCGCTGGCGCTGCGCGCCGCCGCACACCACGGCCTGAGCGAAGGCGTGTGCAACCATTTCAGCGTGGCGCTGCCGGACGACAGCCGCCGCTTCCTGATCAACCCGCGCGGGCTGCACTGGAGCGAGATCGGGCCCGAGGACATCGTGCTGGTCGACGAGCAGGGCACGGTGCTGCAAGGCCGCCACCGCGTGGAGCCGACGGCGATGTTCATCCACGCCGCGGCGCACCGCATCACCGGCCGCGCGGTGGTGCTGCACACCCACATGCCCTATGCCACCGCGCTGACGCTGACCACCGACCGCGCGCTGGACCCGTGTGCCAGCCAGGGCGCGATGCGCTTCTATGGCCGCATCGGCATCGACACCGGCTACAACGGCCTGGCGCTGGACTGGGCCGAAGGCGAGCGCATCGCCCGCGCGATGCAGGGCAAGGACGTGGCCTTCCTGAGCAACCACGGCGTCATCGTTGCCGGCGAGACCATCGCCCATGCCTACGACGACCTGTACTACCTGGAACGCGTGTGCATGCACCAGGTGCTGGCGATGAGCACCGGCCGGCCGCTGGCGCGCGTGGACGACAAGCTGTCGGCCCACGTGGCGGCGCAGATCCAGGGCGAACGCGAACAGTCGGACCTGTTCTTCGAGGCGCTGCGGCGCATGCTGCCGGCGCCGCGATAGGCAGCGCGACCCCGCTTTCGAAACGGCGACGCGTTACGGCGTCACGCCACCGCGGGCCCGGCACGCCGAGCTACAGCTCCTTCGAGTAGACGATGAAGCCGGCGTGCGTGGCCACCTTGTCGTACAGCGCCCGGCCCGCGGCGTTCGTCTGCTGCGTCTGCCAGTAGACCCGGCTGCTGCCGGCGGCACGCGCCGCGTCGTAGACCGCTTCGATCAACCGCCGGCCGATGTGCCGGCCGCGGTGGCCGGGCGCGGTGAACAGGTCCTGCAGGTAACACACGTCGTGCAGCCGCGTGGTGCTGCGGTGGAACAGGTAGTGCACCAGCGCCACCAGCTGCCCGCCTTCTGCCGCCACCCGCGCATGCACCGGCTCGGCCGGGTCGAAGAAGCGCTGCCAGGTGGCGGCGGTGATGTCCTCGGCCAGCGCCGTGTCGCCCTGCCGGCCGTAGAAGGCGTTGTAGCCGTCCCAGAGCGGGCGCCATTGCGCGTAGTCGGCGCGTTCGATCGGGCGGAGGGTCAGTTCGGTCGTCATCGGCGGAGTGTGCGCCCGCCGGCCGCATGCGGCGGCGCGGTGCGGTGCGTCACTTGGCCGCGGCGCCCGGCTGCAGCCCCGCCTGCAGCGCGGCGCGCATGTCGGCCGGCAGACTGGCCACGCCCTTGACCACGCCGGGGCCGCCGTCCTGCCAGTGCACCGTGAACTGGCGCAGCTCGGCGGCCGCCGGCGACGCGTACACGCTGATGTGCAGCAGCACCTCGGTGCCGCCGTCGACCAGCGCCGCGGACGACAGCAGCTTGACCACCGGGCCCAGCTCGCGGACTTCGATACCCACCACCGGCGCGACCGCGCCGCTGCTGCGGCCGAGCTCGGCCTGCACCGCGGCGGACGTCAGCGCCGGCACGCGCCGCAGCTCGGCATGGGCGAAGCAGCCCGAGCGGGCGAAGAAATCGTTCAGGCCGGCGGCCGCAGCGTCCTCGCGCGCGGACACGTCCTTCTGGTCGGGCCGCCAGCGCGGCGCCCACAGCACGAGGGCCCGGGCCGACGCATCGCAGACCGGCGCCTGCGGCGACGGCTGCAGCGTGGCGGTGGTGGTGCTGGCGCAGCCGGCGGCCAGCGCGCAGGCCGAAAGCGCGGCTAGGCGCTTGAGAGGACGGATCAAGGTGGGCATGGCGCGACTATGGCATCGCCCGGGCGCATGCATCGAAAGCTGGTGGGGACCAACCGTTGCGTCAGGCCGCACGTTTCAAGCAGGCCAGTATCGCGTGGCCGGTATGGACAACAGCCTCGGATACCTGCGCATGGACAGGTGGCAGGAACTCTGTAAGGTAGACCTCTGGATAGATCTTCGACCTTACCTTGAAGGTCGGCAGTACGAGCAAGTGTTGCTCGGATCGCTTGCCGGTCAAGTCGGTACTGAGGGCCGGGAACGAGAGAACTTGGCGATCCGCTGCGAAGGGGTTGGGATCAACTCTCGGCGGCATGAGACTTCGCAACTTTGGGCGAAGTGCATTTTGTCGGCTCTTCACTCTGGCTGCATAGGCGCTCACCTCTTCGAT
>JBGAII010000057.1:0-26863 GCA_044225625.1 Rubrivivax sp. | reverse complement strand
GTGCTGCGCGTGGCCGAGCGCACCGCCGCGCCGTTTGCCGCCGCGCCGTCCCGTCCCTCGGGGCGCTTGCCGCGTGGCGGCGGCCTGGGGGGTTCGAGGGGGTGACGCGCGTGAACCTGCTGCTGCTTGCCGCCCTGCTGGCCAGTTGCCTCTATCTGGTGAAGACATCCTACGAGTCGCGCCGGCTGTTCCATGCGCTGGACCGCGCGCGCATGGAAGAGACCAAGCTCGACACCGAATTCAAGCGCCTGGACGCGGAGCGCCAGGCGCAGGCCACGCACCTGCGGGTGGAGAAGATGGCGCGCGAGAAGCTGCGCATGCGCACCGCGACGCCGGCCGTGACCTTCTACGTCGGTGATGCGGCCTCGGCCGCGTCGGCGCCGGCCAGTGCGGGAGCCGCCCGATGAGCCGCCAGGCCCGACCCGCCAAGCGCGCCGCCGCCACCAGCGTGCGCAACCTGAACTACGCCACCAGCCCGCTGCTGGCGTCGAAGACACCGCCGTGGCGCTCGCGCTTCGTCGTCGCACTGGTCGGCCTGGGCTTCCTGCTGCTGGTCGGCCGCGCGGTCTACATCCAGATCATCGGCACCGACTTCTATCAGCAGCAGGGCGAGAAGCGCTACGGCCACGTCATCGACGTGCCGGCCAGCCGCGGCCGCATCCTCGACCGCAACGGCCAGGTGCTGGCCACCAGCGTGCCGGTACCGTCGGTCTGGGCGATCCCCAAGGATTTCGCTGCCGACGTGCAGCAGCGCAAGGCGCTGGCGCAGCTGCTGGAGATGAAGCCGGCCGAGCTCGAACAGAAGATCGACGGCGGCGGCCGCAACTTCGCCTGGCTGGCGCGCCAGGTCGACGCCGAGCGCTGGGCCGCGGTGCAGGCGCTGGGCGTCAAGGGCGTGCACCAGATCGGCGAGTACCGCCGCAAGTACCCCGAAGGTGAATCGGCCGCGCACATCGTCGGCTTCACCAACATCGAGGAGAAGGGCCAGGAGGGCATCGAGCTGGCCTTCGAGGAGGCGCTGCAGGGCCGCGACGGCTCGCGCGCCGTGGTCAAGGACCGCCTGGGCCGCGTGGTCGAGGACCGCGGCGAGCAGCTCGAGCCGGTGAACGGCCGCGACATCCAGCTGTCCATCGATTCGAAGGTGCAGTTCTTCGCCTATCAGCGGGTACGCGACGCGGTCGCCGAGCACAATGCCAAGGCCGGCAGCGTGGTGGTGCTGGACGTGGTCACCGGCGAGGTGCTGGCGCTGGCCAACTACCCGAGCTACGACCCCGGCAACCGGCGCAAGCTGTCCGGCGAGCAGCTGCGCAACCGCGCGCTGACCGACACCTTCGAGCCGGGCTCGACGATGAAGCCGCTGGTGGCGGGCTGGGCGCTGGAGACCAAGCGCGTCAAGCCCGACACCATGATCAACACCGCGCCCGGCAGCCTGGTCGTCGGCCCGCTGGTGGTCAAGGACGCCCACCCCTACCAGTCCTTGACGGTCGAGCAGGTGATCCAGAAGTCCAGCAACGTCGGCGCCGCGCGCCTGGCGATGCAGATGCCGGCGCGCGAGCTGTGGGAGCTGTTCTCCACCGTCGGCTACGGGCAGAAGCCGCAGATCGACTTCCCCGGCGCCGTCACCGGCCGGCTCAAGCCGTACAAGACCTGGAAGCCGGTCGAGCAGGCGACGATGGCCTACGGCTACGGCCTGTCGGCTTCGCTGCTGCAGATGGCGCGGGCCTACACCTGCCTGGCGCGTGCCGGTGGCGACGTGATTCCGGTGACGCTGCTCAAGCGCGACACGCCGGTCGGCGGCGTCAAGGTCTATTCGCCGGAGACCGCGCGCGAGATCCGCCACATGCTGCAACTGGCTGCGGGCCCCGGCGGCACCGGGCCGCTGGCGCAGACCCAGGGGTATTCGGTCGGCGGCAAGAGCGGCACCGCGCACAAGCAGGAAGGCAAGGGCTACGCGGCCAACAAGTACCGCTCCTGGTTCGTCGGCATGGCGCCGATCAGCAACCCGCGCATCGTCGTCGCCGTCATGGTCGACGAGCCGAGCAAGGGCGTGTACTTCGGCGGTCTGGTCGCCGCGCCGGTGTTCAGCCAGGTGGTGCAGCAGACGCTGCGGCTGATGAACGTGCCGCCGGACCTGGAAGTCACGCCGCAGATCATGGCCTCCAAGTCGGCGCCGGCCGAGCGCGAGAGCTTCTGATGCCGAACACGCTGCTGCACCTGCCCCACGCCGAAGCGGCCGCCCACTGGCTGGCCGCGCGCGTGCCCGGCCGGCTGCGCACCGACCATCGCCAGGTCGAGCCGGGCGACGCCTTCCTGGCCTGGCCGGGCTACGCCAACGACGCGCGCCGCTTCGTGCCCGCGGCGCTGCAGTCGGGCGCCGCGGCCTGTCTGGTCGACGACCACCACCTGGCGAGTTTCGGTTTCGCCGATGCGCGCATCGCCGCGGTGACACGGCTGAAGCACATCGTCGGTCCGATCGCGCACCATTTCCTCGGCCGGCCGAGCGAGAAGCTGCAGTTGCTGGCGGTCACCGGCACCAACGGCAAGACCTCCACCGCCTGGTGGACCGCGCAGGCGCTGAACCTGCTGGGCCGGCGCTGTGCGCTGATCGGCACGCTGGGCATCGGCGAGCCGCCGGCTTCGGCCGACGATGCGTCGGCCGCAGCCGACACGCTGCGTGCCAGCGGCATGACCACGCCCGACGCGGTGTTGCTGCAGCAGTCGCTGCACGACTTCGTCGCCGATGGCTGCGTGGCCTGCGCGCTCGAGGCCTCGTCGATCGGCCTGCAGGAGCAGCGACTGGCCGGCGCACACATCGCGGTGGCGATGTTCACCAACTTCACGCTCGACCATCTGGACTACCACGCCGACATGGCGGCGTACTGGCAGGCCAAGCGCGCGCTGTTCTTCTGGCCCGGACTGCGTGCCGCGGTGGTGAACATCGACGACGCGCATGGTGCCGAACTGGCCGCCGCGCTGCGCGGCGCGCCGCTGGACCTGTGGACCTGCTCGGTCGGCGGCAGCGCGCGGCTGCGCGCGCAGGACCTGCACCATGCCGACGGCGGACTGGCCTTCGACCTCTGCGAAGGCGAGCGCCGACTGCCGCTGCGCAGCGCGCTGGTCGGCGACTTCAATGCGGCCAACCTGCTGGCGGTGATCGGTGCGCTGCGCGCGCTCGGCGTATCGTTGGCCGAGGCTGCGCAGGTGGCGCAGCAACTCGGGCCGGTGCCCGGGCGCATGCAACGAGTGCGCAGCGACGCGGCCGGCGGGCCCGAAGTGGTGGTCGACTATGCGCACAGCCCGGACGCGCTGGAGAAGGTGCTGCTGACGCTGAGGCCGGTGGCTCGGGCCCGCGGCGGCAAGCTGTGGTGCGTCTTCGGCTGCGGCGGCAACCGCGACGCGGCGAAGCGGCCGATGATGGGCGCGATCGCCGCGCGCCTGGCCGACCGCGTGGTGCTGACCAGCGACAACCCGCGCGACGAATCGCCGGATTTCATCCTGTCGCAGATCCTGGCCGGCATCGTCGGCCACGACGAAGTCGACGTCATCGTCGACCGGCGCGAGGCGATCGGCCATGCGGTGATGCGGGCCGCGCCGGCCGACCTGGTCCTGCTGGCCGGCAAGGGCCACGAAGCGACGCAGGAAACTGCGGGGGTCAAGCGCGTGTTCTCCGACGCGCGTGAGGCGCAGGACGCACTGCGCCGGCGCGCGGGGGTGCCTGCATGATGCTCACGCTGGCCGAGGCGCAGGCGCTGCTGCCGGGCAGCGAGCGGGTCGGCGACGGCAGCATCGCTTGTGCGCGCGTGCACAGCGACACGCGCAGCCTGAAGCCGGGTGACCTGTTCGTTGCGTTGAAGGGCGAGAACTTCGATGCGCACGACTTTCTGCCGGCCGCGCGCGCGGCCGGCGCGGTGGCGGCGCTGGCCGAACGCGGCCTGGCCGAAGCCGGCCTGCCGGGTCTGCTGGTGCCCGATGCGCTGGCTGCCCTGCAGCAGCTGGCCACGGCCTGGCGGCGGCGCTTCACGCTGCCGCTGATCGCCGTCACCGGCAGCAACGGCAAGACCACGGTGACGCAGATGATCGCGTCGATCCTGCGCGCCGCCGACGGCGAGGCGGCCTTTGCCACGCAGGGCAACTTCAACAACCACATCGGGTTGCCGCTGACGCTGCTGCGGCTGCGCGAACACCATCGCCGCGGGGTGGTCGAGCTGGGCATGAACCATCCCGGCGAGATCGCGCTGTTGAGCGCGATCGCCGCGCCGACGGTGGCACTGGTGAACAACGCGCAGCGCGAGCACCAGGAATTCATGGCCACGGTGGAAGCTGCGGCGCGCGAGAACGGCACGGTCATCGCGCACCTGGGTGCGCAGGGCACGGCGGTGTTCCCGGCCGACGATGCCTACACGCCGCTGTGGCAGCAATTGGCCGGCGCGCGACGCGTGATGCGCTTTGCGCTGCGCGCACCGGCGGACGTGCATGCCAGCTACCGCTGGGAGGCCGACCGCTGGGCCGTGCGCATGCACACGCCGGCCGGCGACGCCGACTTCGCGCTGCGCGTCGCCGGTGAGCACAACGTCAAGAACGCGCTGGCCGCGGCGACCGCGGCGCTGGCGGTCGACGTGCCGCTGGCCGCCATCGCACAGGGCCTGCAGGCCTTCGAGCCGGTGGTCGGCCGTTCGCGGCTGCACCGGCTGCAGTGGCGCGGCCGCGCGCTGACGCTGGTGGACGACGCCTACAACGCCAACCCGGATTCGGTGCGCGCGGCCATCGACGTGCTGGCCGCGCTGGACGGCCCGCGCTGGCTGCTGCTGGGCGACATGGGCGAAGTCGGCGCGCAGGGCCCGGCCTTCCATGCCGAAGTCGGCGACTATGCGCGCGAGCGCGGCATCGACCGGCTGTGGACGGTCGGCGAGCTGTGTGTGCACGCGGCCCGCGCCTACGGGCCGGCGGCGCGGCACTTCGACAGTGTCGACGCGATGATTGCCGCGCTGGACGCGGCCGAGCCGGTGGCCGCCGCGCTGGTCAAGGGCTCGAAGTTCATGCGCATGCCGCGTGTCGTGCAGGCCGTGCTGCAGGGGGGTACCCATGCTGCTTAGCCTGAGCCAGTGGCTGCTCGCGCTGTACCCCGACGAGTTCAGCTTTCTGCGCGTGTTCCAGTACATCACCTTCCGCGCGGTGATGGCGGCGATGACGGCGCTGCTGATCGGCCTGGCCTTCGGGCCGTGGGTGATCCGCCGGCTGACCGCGCTGAAGATCGGCCAGCCGATCCGTGGCTACGGCATGCAGTCGCACCTCGCGAAGAGCGGCACGCCGACGATGGGCGGCGTGCTGATCCTGATCGGCATCGGCGTGTCCACGCTGCTGTGGTTCGACTGGAGCAACCGCTTCGTCTGGATCGTGCTGCTGGTCACCTTCGGCTTCGGCGCCATCGGCTGGGCCGACGACTGGCGCAAGGTGGTGCAGAAGAACCCCGAAGGCATGCCGTCGGGCGAGAAGTACCTGTGGCAGTCGCTGATCGGCGTGGTGGCCGCGCTGTACCTGGCCTTCAGCGTGTCCGAGACCAGCAACCTGCGCGTGCTGGAGCTGTTCCTGCGCTGGGTCGGCAGCGGCTTCTCCAACGACCTGCCGCCGAAGGCCGACCTGATGGTGCCGTTCTTCAAGACGGTCAGCTACCCGCTCGGCGTCTTCGGCTTCATCGGCCTGACCTACTTCGTCATCGTCGGCGCCAGCAATGCGGTCAACCTGACCGACGGGCTCGACGGCCTGGCGATCATGCCGGTGGTGATGGTCGGCTCGGCGCTGGGGATCTTTGCCTACGTGGTCGGCAGCGCGGTGTATTCGCGCTACCTGCTGTTCCCATACATCCCCGGTGCCGGCGAGCTGCTGATCTTCTGCGCGGCGATGGGCGGCGCGGGGCTGGCCTTCCTGTGGTTCAACACCCATCCGGCGCAGGTCTTCATGGGCGATGTCGGCGCGCTGGCGCTGGGCGGCGCGCTCGGCACCATCGCCGTCATCACGCGGCAGGAGATCGTGCTCGGCATCATGGGCGGCGTGTTCGTCGCCGAGCTGCTCTCGGTGGCGATCCAGGTGACCTGGTTCAAGTACACGCGCCGCAGGTACGGCGAGGGCCGGCGCATCTTCCTCATGGCGCCGCTGCACCATCACTTCGAGAAGAAAGGCTGGGCCGAAGGCCAGGTGGTGGTGCGCTTCTGGATCGTCACGATGCTGCTGTGCCTGTTCGGGCTGGCCAGCCTGAAGCTGAGGTGACCGCGATGCGCCACCTGCAAGGCACCCCCGTGTTCCTGATCGGCCTCGGCCAGAGCGGCCAGGCGATGGCGCGCTGGTGCCTGCGCCACGGCGCCGCCGTGCGCGCCTGGGACTCGCGCGCCGCCGAGATGCCCGCGGTGGCCGCATTGCGCGAGGAGTTCCCTGCACTCGAGATCGTCGCGGGCGACCCCACCGCCGAGGCACTCGCCGGCATCCGCCTCGTGCTGAAGAGCCCGGGCCTGCCGCCGCACGACGCGCGCATCGCGCCGCTGCTGCGGGCGGCGCGCGCCACCGGCGTGCCGGTGCAGGCCGAGTGGGACCTGTTCGCCGTCGCGCTCGCCGAGTTGAAGGAAGGGCAGGGCTACCAGCAAGCTGCTGGCCGTCACCGGCACCAACGGCAAGACCACGACCACCGCGCTGACCGCCAGGCTGATCGAGCGTGCGGGGCGGCGCGTCGCCGCCGCCGGCGACATCGGGCCGACGCTGCTGGACACGCTGGCCACGGCACTGCAGGCCGGGCAGACTGCCCGAGGTCTGGGTGCTGGAGCTGTCCAGCTTCCAGCTCGACGGCGTCGACGGCTTCGAGCCCGATGCCGCCACGGTGCTGAACGTCACGCAGGACCATCTGGACTGGCACGGCAGCCTCGAGGCCTATGCCGAGGCCAAGGCGCGGATCTTCGGCCAGGACGCGCTGATGGTGATCAACCACGGCAACCGCGTGCGCGCGATGGTGCCGCAGCCTGCGTCGCCGGAGTCGGCGCGCAAGCTCAAGGGGCCGAAGTTCCAGCCGCGCCGCGTCTGCAGCTTCGGCCTGGAGCTACCCCGCCGACACAGCCCGGCGACTTCGGCCTGGTGGAGCAGTCCGGCATCGCCTGGCTGGTGCGCGCCCTGCCGCCGGAGGAGGGCGTCAAGCCGCGCAAGGGCGAGGCGCCGGAGATCCACCTGCAGCAGCTGATGCCGGCCGATGCGCTGCGCATCCGCGGCCGGCACAACGCCGCGAATGCGCTGGCCGCGCTGGCGCTGGCCACGTCGATCGGCATGCCGCTGGCGCCGATGCTGCACGCGCTGCGCGAGTACCGCGGCGAGGCGCACCGCGTCGAGCCGGTGGCCATCGTCGGCGGTGTCGAGGCCTTCGACGACAGCAAGGGAACCAACGTCGGCGCCACCGTCGCTGCGCTCGAAGGCCTGGGCGCCGAGAAGGCACCGGGCAGGCTGGTCGTCATCCTCGACGGCGACGGCAGGGCCAAGGACTTCACGCCGCTGGCCGCGCCGGTGGCGTTTCGCCCGTGGCGCTGATCGGCCGCGACGCCGCGGCCATCGAGGCCGTGCTGGCGGCTGCCGGTGTGCCACTGCAGCGCCACGCGACGCTGGAAGCGGCCACCGAATGGGGCTTCGCGCAGGCGCAGTCCGGCGATGCGCTGCTGCTGTCGCCGGCCTGCGCCAGCCTGGACATGTTCCGCAACTACGGCCACCGCGCCGAAGTCTTCGTGGCCGCGGTGCAGCGCATCGCCGCCGAGCACGGCGAGGTGGTGGCATGACGGCCCAGACCCGCAGCGGCTGGATCGCCCGCCTGGCGCAGGCGGCCTGGCCGGGCCGCAAGGACTCGTCGGCGCTGCCGGTGCGCGACCAGGTACAGATCACGCCGCAGCGCAACACCCAGTTGACGCATTTCGACCGTCCGCTGGTCGCCGTCACGCTGGCGCTGCTGGCGATGGGGCTGGTGATGGTCTATTCGGCCTCGATCGCGCTGCCGGACAACCCCCGGTTCGCGAACTATGCGCCGAACTATTTCCTGGTGCGGCAGACGCTGTTCATCGCCATCGGCTTCGTCGCCGGGCTGATCGCCCTGCAGGTGCCGGTGTCGGCCTGGGAGCGCTGGGCGCCGTGGCTGTTCGTCGCCTCGCTGGTCACGCTGGTCCTCGTGCTGGTGCCGTTCATCGGCAAGGGCGTGAACGGTGCACGGCGCTGGATTCCGCTCGGCATCATGAGCTTCCAGCCCAGCGAACTGGCCAAGCTGGCCATCGCCATGTATGCCGCCAGCTACATGGTGCGCAAGATGGACGTGAAGGAGAACTTCCTGCAGGCCGTCTGGCCGATGGCGGTGGCGCTGGCGGTGATCGGCCTGCTGCTGCTGGCCGAGCCGGACATGGGCGCGTTCATGGTCATCGCGATGATCGCGCTCGGCATCCTGTTCCTCGGCGGCGTCAACGGCCGCATGTTCGCGCTCGGCGTGGGCGTGCTGCTCGGCGCCTTCGTGCTGATGATCGCGCTGAGCCCGTGGCGCGCACAGCGCATCTTCGCCTACCTGGACCCGTGGAATCCGGCCTATGCACAGGGCAAGGCCTACCAGCTGACGCATTCGCTGATTGCCTTCGGCCGTGGCGAGATCTTCGGCCAGGGCCTGGGAAGCAGCGTCGAGAAGCTGCACTACCTGCCCGAGGCCCACACCGACTTCCTGCTGGCCGTGATCGGCGAGGAGCTGGGCTTCGTCGGTGTGGCCGCGGTCATCGTCGCCTTCTTCTGGCTGACGCGGCGCATCTTCGTCATCGGCCGCCAGGCGGTGGCGCTGGACCGCGTGTTCGCCGGGCTGATGGTGCAGGGCATCGGCCTGTGGATGGGCGGCCAGGCCTTCATCAACATGGGCGTGAACCTCGGCGTGCTGCCGACCAAGGGGCTGACGCTGCCGCTGCTGAGCTATGGCGGCTCGGCCATCCTGATGAACATGATTGCGATGGCGATCGTGCTGCGCGTGGACATGGAAAACAGAACACTCATGCGCGGAGGCCGCGCATGATGGCCATGCGCAGCATGGACACGGCGCGCAGCGTCGGTGGGCTGTTTCGGCGCAGGCTCACATCGCGTAGCGATGTGAAGGGCGCGCAGCGCCCGGGCCGGAGCCAGAATCGAACGCTCATGCGCGGAGGCCGCGCATGAGCCGGCGCATGGCCGCCCAAAGCCGGCTCACCCCCTTGGGGGGCGGGCGCCTAGCGCCCTGGGGGCTGCCATGAGCCACCTCGTCGTCATGGCGGCGGGCACGGGCGGGCACATCGTGCCCGGGCTGGCGGTGGCGCGCGAGATGCAGTCTCGCGGCTGGAGCATCAGCTGGCTGGGCACGCGCAGCGGCATGGAGAACAAGCTCGTGCCGCCGGCGCAGATCCCGCTCGATGCCATCGGCTTCAACGGCCTGCGCGGCAAAGGGCTGCTGCAGACGCTGACCGGTGCGCTGCGCCTGCTGCAGGCCTTCTGGGAATGCCTGGTCATCCTGCGCCGGCGCGGCGCCGATGCGGTGCTGGGTATGGGCGGCTATGTCTGCTTCCCCGGCGGGCTGGTGGCGGCGCTGCTGAGGAAGCCGCTGGTGCTGGTCAATGCCGATGCGTCGCTGCTGCTCAGCAACAAGTCGCTGCTGCGGCTGGCCGATGCCGTGGCCTTCGGCTTCGATGGCGACGACGCGCGGCGCACCAAGCGCGCGCTGGTCACCGGCAACCCGGTGCGCGAGGCGATCGCGCAGCTGCCGGTGCCGGCGCAGCGCTTTGCCGGCCGCAGCGGGCCGCTGAAGCTGCTGGTGGTCGGCGGCAGCCTGGGCGCGAAGGTGCTGAACGACACGCTGCCGCTGGCGCTGCAGCGCCTGCCGGTGGCCGTGCGGCCGAGTGTCACGCACCAGACCGGCACGGCCCACTTCGACGCCGTGCGCACGGCCTACCGCCAAGCCGGCATAGAGGTCGGTGTAGAGGCCGAGGTGCTGCCCTTCATCGACGACATGGCGGCACGGCTGGCCGACTGCGACCTGATCGTCTGCCGCGCCGGTGCGGAGACGGTCAGCGAGCTGTGTGCCGCCGGCGTGGCCAGCGTGCTGGTGCCGCTGATCGTCAGCACCACCTCGCACCAGCGCGACAACGCGGCCTACATGGCCGGGCACGGCGCGGCGATCCACCTGCCGCAGGCCGAGCTGTCGGCCGAGCGCCTGGCCGAGCTGCTGCAGTCGCTGGACCGCCCGGCGCTGCAGGCGATGGCCGAGCGCGCACGCACGCTGGCGCGAGCCGATGCCGCGGCACGGGTGGCCGACGAGATCGAGCGCCTGGTGCGCAAGGGGGTGCGGGCATGAAACACGCCGTCAAGCACATCCACTTCGTCGGCGTGGGCGGCGCGGGCATGAGCGGCATCGCCGAGATCCTGCACAACCTCGGCTACACGGTGTCCGGCTCGGACCAGGCCGATAGCGGCACGTCGCGCCGCCTGGCCTCGCTGGGCATCCGCGTGTTCACCGGTCACGACGCCGCGCACATCGCCGGTGCCGAAGCGGTGGTCACCTCCACCGCGGTCAAGGGCGACAACCCCGAGGTCATCGCCGCCCGCGCGAAGCGCGTGCCGGTCGTGCCGCGCGCGGTGATGCTGGCCGAGCTGATGCGCCTGAAGCGCGGCATCGCCATCGCCGGCACGCACGGCAAGACCACGACCACCTCGCTGGTCACCAGCGTGCTGGCCGAGGCCGGGCTGGACCCGACCTTCGTCATCGGCGGTCTGCTGCACAGCGCCGGCGCCAACTCGCGGCTGGGCTCGGGCGAGTACATCGTGGTCGAAGCCGACGAGAGCGATGCCTCGTTCCTGAACCTGAACCCGGTGCTGTCGGTCGTCACCAACATCGATGCCGACCACATGGACACCTACGGCCACGACTTTGCGCGGCTGAAGACGGCCTTCGTCGACTTCGTGCATCGCATGCCCTTCTACGGTGCGGCGATCCTGTGCGCCGACGATCCCGGCGTGCGTTCGATCATTCCGATGATCTCGCGCCCGGTGGTCACCTATGGCCTGGACGAAGGCGTGATGGTGCGCGCGGTCGACGTGCAGGCGCTGCCCGGCGGACAGATGCGCTTCGTCGCACGGCGCCGCAACGGCGTGCCGATGCCCGACCTGCAGATCACGCTGAACCTGCCTGGCGAGCACAACGTGCGCAATGCGCTGGCGGCGCTGGCCGTGGCCACCGAGCTGGAATTGCCGGACGAGCCGATGGTGCGCGCGCTGGCCCAGTTCAGCGGCGTGGGCCGGCGTTTCCAGCGCTATGGCGAAATCGCCGCGCCCAGCGGTGGCCGCTTCACGCTGATCGACGACTACGGCCACCACCCGGTGGAGATGGCGGCGGTCATCGCCGCGGCCCGCGGCGCCTTCCCCGGCCGGCGGCTGGTGCTGGCCTTCCAGCCGCACCGCTACACACGCACGCGCGACTGCTTCGAGGACTTCGTCCGCGTGATGGGCACGGCCGACGCCGTGCTGCTGACCGAGGTCTATGCCGCCGGCGAGGCGCCGATCGTCGCTGCCGACGGCCGCGCGCTGGCACGCGCGCTGCGTGTGGCGGGCAAGGTCGATCCGATCTTCGTCGAGGACGTGCCCGAACTGGTGGAGGCGGTCGCCGAGCAGGTGCGCGACGGCGACGTGGTCATTGCCATGGGCGCCGGCTCGATCGGCACGGCAGCGCAGAAGCTGACGGATCGCCTGGGTGTGGCTTCGGGAGCGGCGGCATGACGATCGATGTGAAGGCGATGGGCAAGGTGGCGGTACTGATGGGCGGCACCTCGGCGGAGCGCGAGGTCTCGCTGATGTCCGGCACCGGCGTGCTCAACGCGCTGCTGTCGCAGGGCGTGGATGCCAGCGCCTTCGACCCGGCCAACGAAGACCTGTCGGAGCTGAAGATCGAACGCTTCCAGCGCGTGTTCATCGCGCTGCACGGCCGCCACGGCGAGGACGGCACCGTGCAGGGCGCGCTGGAACTGCTGGGCATCCCCTATACCGGCTCCGGCGTGATGGCCAGCGCCATCTGCATGGACAAGGTGATGACCAAGCGGGTCTGGCTGGCCGAAGGCCTGCCGACGCCGCGCTGGGTGCGGCTGGCGCGCGACGAACTGCAGCGCGAGCGCATCCGCGAAGTGCCCGACCGCATCGGCCTGCCGCTGATCGTCAAGCCGCCGCGCGAAGGCTCGTCGATCGGCATCACCAAGGTGCTCGGCTATTCGCAGATGCAGGACGCGGTGCAGCTGGCCACGCAGTACGACCCGGACGTGCTGTGCGAGGAGTTCATCGACGGCGCCGAGTTCACCTGCCCGGTGCTGGGCAGCGGGCCCGAGGCGCGCGCGCTGCCGGTGATCCGCATCGCCGCGCCCGACGGCAACTACGACTACGAACACAAGTACTTCTCCGATGACACCGCCTACCACTGCCCGAGCGGTCTGCCACCCGAGGAGGAAGCGGAGGTGCAGCGCCTGGTGGTGGCGGCCTACCGCGCGCTCGGCTGCCGCGGCTGGGGCCGCGCCGATCTGATGCGCCGCGCCAGCGACGGCAAGTTCTTCCTGATCGAGATGAACACCTCGCCGGGCATGACCGGCCATTCGCTGGTGCCGATGTCGGCGCGTGCCGCCGGCATCAGCTACGAACAGCTGTGCGTGCAACTGCTGGCCGATGCCGCGCTGGACAGCGGCGCGCGGGCGGCCCAGGGCTGATGCGATGAACGCCAGCGACAGCGCACTGCCCTTCGACGTCCGGCTGATGAACGGCGTGGCCAGCCTGCTGTTCGTGCTGGTCGGCGTGGGCCTGGCCGCGGCGCTGCTGCTGTGGCTGGTGCGCTCGCCGTGGCTCAACATCCGTTCGATCCAGCTCGAAGGCGATCTGCAGCGCAACAGCGTGGCGACGATCCGCGCCAACACCACGCCGCGGCTGCACGGCAACTTCTTTTCCATCGACCTGGACAAGGCACGAGCCGCCTTCGAGGCCGTGCCCTGGGTGCGCCAGGCGACGCTGCGCCGCATCTGGCCGAACCGGCTGGCGGTGCACCTGAGCGAGCACAAGCCGGCCGCGCTGTGGATGGGCGACGATGCCAACCCGCGCCTGGTCAACGAACAGGGCGAGGTCTTCGAAGCCAACCTCGGCGACGTCGAGGAAGACGATCTGCCCGAATTCAGCGGGCCCGAAGGCAGTTCGGCGCAGATGCTGGCGCTGTACCGCCGGCTGCTGCCGCTGTTCGAGGCCTACAAGATGGCGCCGGTGGCGCTGCAGCTGTCGGGCCGCGGCTCGTGGCGGGTGGAGCTGGACACCGGCGCGAGCGTGCAGCTGGGCCGCGGCGGCGAGGACGAAGTGGCGGCGCGCAGCGAGCGCTTCCTGCGCACGCTCGGCCAGGTGACCGGCCGCTTCCAGCGCGACCTGGAATACGCCGACCTGCGCCATGCCGACGGTTATGCGGTGCGGCTGCGCGGCATCACGACCACCATTGTCCCGGCCGCTGCGGCCGCAAAGAAACCAAGGTAAGCCATGGCCAAAGAAAACAAGGATCTGGTCGTCGGCCTCGACATCGGCACCGCCAAAGTGATGGTGGTGGTGGCCGAGGTGCTGGCCAGCGGCGAGCTGCGCGTCGCCGGGTTGGGGGTCGCGCCGGCGCACGGGCTGAAGCGCGGTGTCGTCGTCAACATCGACGCCACGGTGGCGAGCATCCAGGAGGCGCTGAAGGAGGCCGAGATGATGGCCGCCTGCAAGATCGCCAGTGTCTACACCGGCATCACCGGCAGCCACATCCGCGGCCAGAACTCCACCGGCATGGTGATCGTGCGCGACAACCGCGAGGTGACGCCGGTGGACGTGGCGCGCGTGGTCGAGACGGCCAAGGCGATCAACATTCCCAACGACCAGCGGCTGCTGTTGGTCGAGCCGCAGGAATTCGTCATCGACGGCCACGAGGTCAAGGAACCGGTGGGCATGAGCGGCAGCCGGCTCGAAGTCAAGGTGCACATCGTCACCGGCGCGCAGAGCGCCGCCGAGAACATCCTGAAGTGCGTGCGCCGCTGCGGGCTGGAGGTGGAGCGGCTGGTGCTGAACCCCAGCGCGTCGAGTGCCGGCGTGCTCAGCGCCGACGAGCGCGACCTGGGCGTGGCGCTGGTCGACATCGGCGCCGGCACCACCGACGTGGCGATCTTCACCGATGGTGCCATCCGCCACACGGCGGTGATCCCGATCGCCGGCGACCTGATCACCAGCGACATCGCGATGGCGCTGCGCACGCCGACCAAGGACGCCGAAGAGATCAAGGTGGAATACGGCGTGGCCAAGCAGCTGCTGGCCGACCCGAACCAGGAGATCGAGGTGCCGGGTCTCGGCGACCGCGCGCCGCGGCGCCTGTCACGCCAGGCGCTGGCCGGCGTGATCGAACCGCGCGTCGAGGAGATCTTCTCGCTGGTGCACCAGGTGATCCGCCAGAGCGGCTACGAGGAGCTGCTGTCCAGCGGCATCGTGCTGGCCGGCGGCAGCGCGGTGATGCCGGGCATGGTGGAGCTGGGCGAGGACATCTTCCTGAAGCCGGTGCGCAAGGGGGTGCCGCTGTACAGCGGCCCGCTGTCGGACATGGTGGCGAACCCGCGCTCGGCGACGGTGATGGGTTTGCTGGAGGAAGCCCGTTCGGCGCGCGCGCGCGGCCTGAAGGCCGCGCAGCAGGCGGGGTCGATGAAGACCTTCGTCGGCCGCGCCAAGGACTGGTTCCTGGGCAATTTCTAGAAGGAACCCGCAGATGACAGAGGTTCCGTTTTCGTGGGTAGTGGGTGGTTTGGTGGTTCGTTATTCATTCATTGGCAACTGCAGCTGACTAGGAGGCGCACATGGCTATCGAGATGATCGAGGAGTTTGACCAGGGCACGCAGATCAAGGTGATCGGCGTCGGCGGGGGCGGCGGCAATGCCGTCGAGCACATGATCGGGCAGGGCGTGCAGGGCGTGCAGTTCGTCTGCGCCAACACCGACGCGCAGGCGCTGAACCGCAGCCGCGCCACCGACCTGGTGCAGCTGGGTGTCAGCGGCCTGGGTGCCGGCAGCAAGCCCGACGTGGGCCGCAATGCCGCCGAGGAAGCCGTGGACCGCATTCGCGAATCGATCGCCGGTGCGCACATGCTGTTCATCACCGCCGGCATGGGCGGCGGCACCGGCACCGGCGCCGCGCCGGTGATCGCGCGCGTGGCCAAGGAGATGGGCATCCTGACGGTCGGCGTCGTGACCAAGCCCTTCGAGTTCGAGGGCAAGCGCCGCTGCACGCAGGCCGACCAGGGCGTGGCCGAGCTGGAAGCCAATGTCGACAGCCTGATCGTGGTGCTGAACGAGAAGCTGCTCGAGGTGCTGGGCGACGACGTGACGCAGGAGCAGGCCTTCGCCCATGCCAACGACGTGCTGAAGAACGCCGTCGGCGGCATCAGCGACATCATCCACGTGCCGGGGCTGGTGAACGTCGACTTCGAGGACGTGAAGACGGTGATGAGCGAGCCGGGCAAGGCCATGATGGGCACGGCGCAGGCCGGCGGCCCGGACCGCGCCAACAAGGCGGCCGAACTGGCCGTGGCCTGCCCGCTGCTGGAAGGCATCGACCTGTCCGGCGCGCGTGGCGTGCTGGTGCTGATCGCCGCCAGCAAGGGCAGCTTCAAGCTGTCGGAGAGCAAGAACGCGATGAACACGATCCGCCGCTACGCGGCCGACGATGCGCACGTGATCTTCGGCACCGCCTACGACGAGAGCCTGGGCGACCAGCTGCGCGTGACGGTCATCGCCACCGGCCTGTCGTCGGTGGCCCGCCGCGCGCAGCCGCCGCTGAGCGTGGTGCAGCAGCCTGCCGCCAACCTGCGCACCGGCACCGACAACCTGCCGATCCTGAGCCAGCCAGTGCAGGGCGCCGGTGGCACGGCCGCTCAGCCGCAGGACTACAGCGGCCTGAGCACGCCCAGCGTCTGGCGCACCGCGCGCTCGCAGAGCGCCGCGGCCAAGGTCGAGGCGCTGTCGAGCAACGGCATGGACGAGATCGAAATCCCGGCCTTCCTGCGCAAGCAGGCGGATTGAGGCCGGCGCGGCCCAGAGCGGCGACCGGGGGATGTCGGCCGCCGCTAGGGTCGGCTGCGGCGCGACGACAGGCCGCGCCTGCACGGCCATGTGCCGGCGCGGCGAGGCACGCCGTGATGGCGCCTGGGCGGTGACGCGATCGATGCCGGCCTTGTCCTACGCAGCGCCAGGACAGCGCGGTCGATACTGGGCGCCGTCCCGTCGCTGCCGCCCGCATGCCCGACCCCGCGTCCCCGCCGGCGCCGCCCACCGGCGGCCCGCTCTTCGTCGTCTTCAACCTCGGTTCCGGCGCCGGCGATGCGCAGGTGGCGCGGCGGGCGATCGAACAGGCCTGTGCCAATGCCCGGCGCGAGCTGCATCTGCTGCCGGTCGAAGACCCGCGGCGCATCGGCGACGTGGCGCGCGAAGCGGTCCGGCATGCCCGCGCAGCGCGGGGCGTGGTCGTCGCGGCCGGCGGCGACGGCACGCTGAACGCAGTCGCCCAGGCGGTGCTGGGCAGTGGCTGCGCATTCGGCGTGTTGCCGCAAGGCACCTTCAACTACTTCGGCCGCACCCACGGCATTCCGCAGGACACCGTCGAGGCGCTGCAGTTGCTGCTGCAGTCGCCGGCCATGCCGGTGCAGGTGGGGCTGGTCAACGACCGCGTGTTCCTGGTCAACGCCAGCGTCGGCCTGTACCCGCGGCTGCTGGAAGAGCGCGAGGGCTGGAAGCGCCGCTTTGGCCGCAGCCGCCTGGTCGCGCTCGGCGCCGGCCTGGCGACGCTGTTGCGCGGCTACCGCAGCCTGCGCCTGCAGCTCGAGGCGCAGGGGCAGGCGCGGACGTTGCGCACGCCGACGCTCTTCGTCGGCAACAATCCGCTGCAGCTGCAGCAGCTGGGCTTTCCCGAGGCGCAGGCGGTGGAGCAGGGTGCGCTGGCCGCGATCGTGCTGCGCCCGGTGGGCCGCGTGTCGATGCTGTGGCTGATGCTGCGCGGCGCCTTCGGCCAACTCGGCGACGCCGATCAGGTGCTGAACTTCGCCTGCGCGCGGCTGAAGGTGCAGCTGGGCTGGCCGCCGACCGCGCGCCGCGTCAAGGTCGCCACCGACGGCGAGGTGCTGCACCTGTCGCTGCCGCTGCAGTTCCGCGTGGCGCCCGAGCCGCTGTGGCTGATCCGGCCGCCAGGGCCGGCGGCCGAGCGCACGGCACCATGACCCTGCTGCTGCAGTTGTCGGACCCGCATTTCGGCACCGAGCGGCCGGCGGTGGCCGAGGCGCTGCGCTCGCTGGTGCGCGCGCAGCGGCCCGACCTGCTGCTGCTGTCCGGCGACATCACGCAGCGCGCCACCGTGTCCCAATTCGCCGCTGCGCGGGCCTACGTGGACACGCTCGGCGTGCCGCAGTGCATCGCCATTCCGGGCAACCACGACATCCCGCTGTTCGACCTGGCGAGCCGCCTGCTGCGGCCCTATGCGCGCTACGCAAGGGCCTTCGGCCACGACTTGCAGCCGCGCTTCGAAAACCCGGACCTGGTGCTGCAGGCGCTGAACACGACACGCCGCTGGCGCCACGTCGACGGCGAACTGGACACGGCGCAGATCGACGCGGTGGCACGACAGGCCGAGCGCACGCCGCCGGGCCGCTGGTGCCTGGTCGCGGTGCACCAGCCGATCGCGGTGCCTTCGCGCGCCGAGGCGCACGACCTGCTGCATGGCCACCAGGCCGCGCTGCAGCGCTGGTCGGTGGCGGGCGTGGACCTGGTGCTCGGCGGTCACATTCACCTGCCCTTCGTGCTGCAGGTGGCAGGATCGGCGCGGCCGTTGTGGGTGGTGCAGGCGGGCACCGCCTTGAGCCGGCGGGTGCGCGCCGGCATCGGCAATTCGGTGAACCTGATCCATCTGCATGCCGCGGCAGACGGCGTGCCGCGGCGCGGCCGGGTCGAACGCTGGGACCACCTGCCGGCGGAACAGCGCTTCGCCTGCATCGCGGTGCATCCGCTGGAGCCGGATCGTGGAACTTGAAGCGCTGCTGGTGAGCGTCGACTGGGTGGGCCGGCATGCGCTGCCGCTGTTCCTGGCGCTGCTGGCCGCGCTGCTGCTGGGGGTCGGTGCCGCCGGCTGGGCCTGGCAGCGGCACGTCTGGCCGCGCGCGCAGGCCGGACTGCCGCAGCCGGCGTTGCTGCTGCTGGGTGTGGCAGCGGGTTTTGCGGTGCTGGTGGGCGCGGCCAATGTCTTTGCCGATATTGCCGAGCGCCTGGGCAACGGCGGCCGCATGGCGCTGCTCGACGAAGCCCTCAGCCTGTCGATCCGGCAGCACGTGGGGCGGGGCACGCTGCAGGTGTTCTACGCGCTGACGCGCCTGGGCGACGCCTGGTTCCTGTGCCTGCTGGCCGGCGCCGTGGCGCTGCTGCTGTGGCGGCGCGGCCGCGGCCCGCTGGCACTGGCCTGGCTGCTGGCGCTGGGTGGCAATGCGCTGCTGATCCCGCTGCTCAAGCGCATCTTCGAGCGTGTGCGCCCGGTGCATGACCACGGCCTGGTCAGCGAGATGGGCTTCAGCTTTCCCAGCGGCCACACCGCCGGCGCCACCGTGGCCTACGGCATGCTGGCCTATCTGGCGGTGCGCGTGCTGCCGGCACGCTGGCACGTGCCGGCGGTCATGCTGGCCAGCGCGCTGGCCTTCACCATCGGCAGCAGCCGCGTGTTCCTGCAGGTGCATTTCGCCAGCGACGTGCTGGCCGGCTTCGCCTGGGGCCTGGCCTGGCTGGCGGTGTGCGTGCTGGCCGTCGAGTTGAGCCGGCGCCACCGGCTGCGCTGAATGCCGCGCTTGCGGCCGGCGGCGTTGCGGCGAGAATCGGCGCTGCTCGTCGAAAGCAACGGAGATCCCATGAAGCCGCATTCGGGTTTTGGCGCCATCGTGCTCATCGTGCTGGGCGCGCTGTTCCTGCTGTCCAACCTGGGAGTGATTCCGCGGCTCGGGCCGCTGTTCGCCACCTGGTGGCCGCTGATCCTGATCCTGGTCGGGGCTTCGCTGCTGCTGCGGCGGCGCTAGCTTGTTGCGGGAGTTCGTCATGTTCGATCACATCGGCCTTGGTGCCACCGACCTGGCCGCCAGCAAGGCCTTCTTCCTGAAGGCCTTGCAACCGCTGGGTGTTGGCGTGGTGATGGAAGGGCCCTATGGCGTCGGCCTGGGCAAGCCCGGCAAGCCGTCGCTGTGGCTGTCGCCCGCGACCGACAAGCCCGCCCGCCTGCACATCGCGATCACCGCGGACACGCGGGCCGAGGTCGACGCCTTCTATCAGGCCGCGCTGGCGGCGGGCGGCAGCGACAACGGACCACCGGGCCTGCGTCCGCACTACCACCCGAACTACTACGGCGCCTTCGTCATCGGGCCCGACGGCCACAACGTCGAGGCCGTCTGCCACAAGCCTTGACGGCTCCCGTCGTCAAGGATGTCTGGTTGGTCGCGGCGCATGGCTGTCGGTCGTTGTCTTCCTAAGCCGGCGTGCGAGCGTTCAGCGTGGCGCGTGGTCCGGGCCCGCGTTCTCCGGCCCACGCTCGCGGGCCAGCGACTTGGGCCTGCGAAGACCGCCTCGTCGCCACCGACCAGGCGGTGACGGGATCAGCGTACCGCGAATGGGGCCTGCGCCCGCGAACCCGAACCACACGCCCTGCCACCACCGCGGTGTTCGTGCAGGCGCCCAGCGAGCGCTCGTTGTAGTGCGATGGTGGCCACCGCGGGCGCAGGCCCCATTCGCGGCACGCTGGCTGGGTCCCAGCCTGGTCGGTGGCGATGAGGCAAAGGCGCGCACAGGCCGCCCGCCCGCGAGGGCCGGAGAACGCGGGTGACGCCAGCGCTACCGCAGCCGATGTGGAACGCCGGCCCGTGAGGGCAGATGACCTTACTCAGCGGCGGATATGCGCCGCGAGCAGCCTTCCCCTGATCTGTCAGCGGGGACGCTCAGCGCGCCGCCAGCGCCGCAGCCTCGGCGGTGCAGTCGGCGGCGGGCTTCAGGCCCTTGGCCTGGGCCTGTGCGATCTCGTCGCGCGCCAGCGCCACCTGCGCCTTGAAGGTCTCGTCGCTCTGCAGGCGGGCCACCGTGGCGGCGCCGATCACCCGGCCGGCGTCGACGTCGCTCTGCCAGTGCACGCCGCAGACCACGCGGCTGAAGCCGAAGGCATAACCGCGCTGCAGCAGCGCGTCCATGTTCTGCGGCGCCGCCTGCACCAGCACCAGCGCCCAGGCCCAGCCGATCGACGAGTGGCCTGAAGGGTACGAACCGTCCTTGCTCAGCATCGGTTGCTCGGCCGGCGTGCAGGTCTCCTCGCCGGTCACGACGAAGGGCCGCTGCCGGTTGTACTTGTCCTTGGCCGCATAGGTGGCCAGGCCTGCGTCGAGCAGCGTGCGCCGCAGCAGCATGTTCAGGTTCGGCGTGCCCTCCTGTGACACCGGGATGCCCAGCGCGCAGGAGAAGGCCGCGGCCGCGGCCGGGAACTTCAGGTTCGCGTCCTGCGTCGCCAGCGTCCAGCGCGGCGTGTTGCGCAGTGCGCGCGTGCTCTTGTAGGTCTCCATGTCGGCGGCGGCCTGCGCCGAGCCGGCGGCCGGCGGGGGCGGCAGCAGCGCCAGGCTGTTGGGCAACTGCTTCGGGTTCAGATAGCCATTCAGATAACCCGAACCCTTGCGGAACTCGCCCACCACCTCGGGCGATGTCGGTGGCGGCGTCTGGCAGCCGGCAAACAATGCCGCCAGGCAGACCAGCATCACGGAACGCATCGGTCTCAGGGCCACGGTGTCTCCTTCGTCATTGTTGTCGTCGACAGCGCCCGATGCTAACAAGGGCACCGCGATAATCCGGCGATGCCTGAACCGATGCTCACCGAAGGCGCCCGCCACACGCCGCTGCTGGCCGAGACCGAGGTGCTGGTGCTGGGCGGCGGGCCGGCCGGCATCGCCGCCGCGGCCAGCGCGGCGGCCGCCGGACGCGACACGCTGCTGGTCGAGCGCTATGGTTTCCTCGGCGGCATGGGCACCGCGGCCGGCGTCACCAACTTCTGCGGCCTGCATGCCAACGTGCATGGCCAGATGCAGCGCGTGGTGCACGGCGTGGCCGACGAACTGCTGGAGCGCATCGCCGCGCTCGGCGGCCTGAACGAGCCGCATGCGATCTTCGGCCGCACGCTGGCGCAGGCCTACGACGGCGCGGCCTACAAGTGCGCGGCCGACGAACTGCTGCTGGCGCGCGGCGTGCAGTTGCTGTTCCACGCCCAGGCGGCCGGCGCGGCGATGAGCGACGGCGGCGCGATCGACGCGCTGCTGGTCGAGACACGCTCCGGCCGCGGCGCGATCCGCGCCCGGCAGTTCATCGACTGCTCCGGCGACGGCGACCTGATGCACTGGTCCGGCGCGCCCTGGGCCCAGGGCGACGAACACGGCGACCTGCTGTATCCGACGCTGATGTTCCGCGTGGCCGGCGTCGACGACGCGCGGGCCGGCGAGGCCTGGCGCGAAGTCGGCCCGCGCATGGCCGAGGCGCAGCGCGCCGGCCGCCACCGCTTTGCGCGGCAGGGCGCGATCCTGCGGCCGATGAAGCACGCGGGCGAGTGGCGCGTCAACGTGACGCAGATCCGCAACGCGCAAGGCCGGGCGATGGACGGCACCGATGCGCTGCAGCTGTCGGCCGGCGAGGTGGAAGGCCGGCGCCAGGTGCGCGAGTTCTTCGCCTTCCTGCGCGCCGAGATGCCGGGCTTCGAGAACGCGTACCTGCTGGAGATCGCGCCGCAGGTGGGCATCCGCGAGACGCGGCGCCTGCTCGGCCAGGCCGTGCTGACGGGCGAGCAGGTGCTCGGCTGCGCCGACTTCGACGACACGGTCGGCGTCAATGGCTGGCCGCTGGAGCAGCACGTGGCCGGCGACGTCAAGTGGAGCTGGCCGGCCGAAGGCTCGCGCGGCTACAACCAGCTGCCCTGGCGCATGCTGCTGCCGCAGCGCGTGCCGAACCTGCTGGTCGCCGGCCGCTGCGCCTCGATGGACCCGGCGGCGCAGTCGGCGGCGCGGGTCAGCGGCGCCTGCTTCGTGATGGGCGAGGCCGCCGGCCTGGGCGCCTCGCTGGCGTTGCAGGCGGGCCGCGCGCCTGCCGACATCGACGTGGCCGCGCTGCAGCGTGGCCTGCAATCCCAAGGGGCCTGGCTGGGCCGAGATGCTGAATGACGACCAATCCCGAACAATGTGAATCGCTGGCGCAGGTGCGCGAGCAGATCGACCGCATCGACGCGCAGATCGTGCAGCTGCTGGCCGAGCGCGGCGGCTACGTGCTGGCCGCGGCGCGCTTCAAACGCAGCGCGGCCGAAGTGCGCGCGCCGCAGCGCGTGGAGCAGGTGATCGCGCGCGTGCGGGCGCTGGCCGAACAGCGCGGTGCGATGCCCGACGTCGTCGAGCGCATCTACCGCGAGATGATCGAAGCCTTCACCGACGCCGAACAGCGGCACTGGAGCCGGCCGTGATCCGCGTCGAGGCGATCGAGTCGCCGGCCGTCGAGGCCGACGAGCAGGCCGCGATCCGCCGCATCGACCAGGGCGGTGGCGTCTGGCTGGGCTGCGACGTGGCCGTGCCCGGCCTGTACCGGCGCGAAGCGCGCGCGGCGCTGGATCCGCTGCTCAGCGTGCTGCTCGACGGCCAGGTGCTGCGCATCGTGCCGCACGGCGACATCGGCCGCGGGCTCGTCGCGGCACTGCCGCCGCTGGCCGGCTTCGCGTCGGTGCAGGGTGTGCTCGAAGGCCGACTGTCCGGCCAGGGCGGAGGCCCGCATCCGGCGCTGACGCTGCTGCGCCGGCTGCTCGCGGCCTTCGACATCCGCTCGCCCGACTTCGGCCTCTACGGCACGCTGGCCTTCGACTACCACCGCCTGGCACATGCCGACGATCTGCCCGACGACGGCCGCCGCCGCGTCGTGCTGATGCTGCCGCAGCGCGTGCTGTGCGCTGGCGAGGCCGGGCACCGCTGGATCGCCTTCCGCTTCCCCGGCCTGGCGCCGCAGCCCGGCGAGCAGGCCGCGCTGCCGCCGGTGCGCTTCACCCGCTTCGACGACGACCTGCCGCCCGGAGGCCATGCCCAGGCCGTGGCGCGCGGCGTGGAACGCATGCGGCGCGGCGAGTTGTGCTCGCTCGTGCTGTCGCAGACCTTCAGGCGCGAAGTGCCGCAGGTGGACGCGGCCACGGCCTTCGAACGGCTGCGCCGCGACAACCCCTATCCGGCAATGTTCTTTGCGCACCTCGACGGCGGCGAGCGCATCTTCGGCGCTTCGCCCGACGTTCAGGTGCGCGCCGATGCCGACTGGGTGGAGACGGCGCCGGTGTGCGGCACCTTCCGCCGCGGCGCCGACCCGGTGGACGACCACGAGCAGGCCAAGGCGCTGATGGCCTCCGAGGTCGACGAGGCCTCGCTCGCGCTGTGCGCTGATTCCGACCGCAACGACAAGGCGCTGGTCTGCGAGCCCGGCAGCGTACAGCTGCTGTCACGGCGGCGCGTGCATTTCTTCAGCACCATCCTGCACACCATCGACCACACGCGCGGCCGGCGCCGCGCCGATGTCGATGCTTTCGACATCGTGCTGACGCATTGCACGCCGGCCACGGTGACCGGCATGCCCAAGCCCGACGCGCGCCGCGCGATCGCCGAGCTCGAGGCCGAATGGCGCGGCTGGTATGCCGGCGCCGCGGTGCGCTTCGGCAGCGACGGCAGCTGCGAGGCGCTGACGATGCTGCGCTTCGCGCGCGTGGCCGGCGGCTGGGCCGAGGTGCGCGCCGGCGGCAGTCTGCTGGCCGATTCCGACCCCGAGCGCGAGGAGGCCGAGACGCGGCTGAAGGCCGAGTCGGTGTTTCGCGTGCTCGCCGGCCAGTCGCCGCGGCCGCCGGCTGCCGCCGAGCCGGTGCCGCCTGCGCGCCACGTGCGCTTCGTCGACCACGGCGATGCGCTGGCCGCGCTGGCGCGTGAGGCGCTGGTGCAGGCCGGCTGCCGCTTCGCCGACGCGGCGCCGATCCGCGTGCTGGGCGACGCGCCGCTGGTGCGGCTGCGCGAGCACACGCTGGCCGTCACCGGCGCCACGCTGGCACTCAACAACGCCGCGCTGCGGCTGCTGGAACAGGACGGCGCCGAACTGCAGGCGCTGGCGCTGCCGCAGTTCGGCCGCGGCCTGGCCTGCACGGCGCGGCCCGGCGGGCCTTGGCAGGCGCTGGGCCATTTCCCTGTCGGCGTCCATGCCACGCACGTGCTGCCGGCGCAGCGCCTGCCCGCGGGCTGGACGCTGCTGGCCCAGGGGGCCGACGGCCGCGTCGTCGCGGCGCTGAATCCGGCGCGGCGCATCGTCGCGCTGGCCTTCAGGCCCGATGCGCTGCGTTCGCAGCAGCACGGCGCGGGGCGGCGTGCGCTGGTGGCGGCGTTGCAGTGGCTGCACGAGGTCGCTGCCTAGAATCCGCCTTCGGCCTGCGGGCCTTCACCTTGCTTCGGAGACACCCCATGAACACCCGTCGAACCCTGCTGCTGGCCGCGGCCCTGTGCGCCGCCGCGGCGCCGGTGGCCGCGCAATCGAACTGGCCGACGCGGCCGATCCGCTTCGTCGTGCCCTACGCCCCGGGCTCGTCGCCGGACGTGCTGGTGCGGCTGTTCAGCGACAAGCTGGGCAAGACGCTGGGCCAGCCGGTGGTGGTGGAGAACAAGCCGGGCGCCGGCGGCAACACCGGCACCGACTACGTGGCCAAGGCCGCGCCCGACGGCTATACCTTCCTGGTCAGCACCAACGGCCCGCTGGTCTACAGCACGGTCTTCAACCCGAAGCTGCCCTACGACCCCTTCAAGGACCTGGCGCCGGTGATGCTGGCGGCGGTGCAACCCAACGTCTGCGCCGTGTCCAACGACCTGAAGGTCGACGACGTCAAGGGCTGGGTGGCGGCGATGAAGAAGGACCCGGGCAAGTACAACTACTCGTCCACCGGCGTCGGTTCGATGTCGCACCTGTCGGTGGAGATCGTCAAGCTGAAGAGCGATTCCTACGCGGTGCACCTGCCCTATGCGTCGTCGCCGCTGGCGGTGATGGCCATCCTGCAGGGTGACGTGCAGTTCGCCTGCGTGCCGCCGGTGGCGGTGATGCCGCAGGCCAAGGCCGGCAAGCTCAAGGCGATCGCCGTGACCAGTGCCAAGCGCAGCAAGCTGGCGCCCGAACTGCCGACGATGGCCGAGAGCGGCTTCCCCGACATCCAGGCGCTGGCCTGGATGGGGCTGATGGCGCCGGCGAAGACGCCGCCGGAGATCATCAACAAGATGAACAAGGAAATCGCCGCCATCCTGAACGAGCCCGAGACCCAGCAGAAGCTGGCCACCGCCTACATGGAAAGCGTGGCCTCCACGCCGGAGGAGATGGGCAAGTGGATGATCGAGGAACGCAACCGCTGGGCGCCGGTGATCAAGCACGTCGGCCTGACGGCCAATTGAGTTCGACGCAGCGCACGGGAGACGTCGCATGAGCTTCAATCGCCGGACGATGATCGCGCTGCCCGCCATGGCGGCCGTGACCGCGGTGGCGCGCGCGCAGGCCACGCCGCCGCTGCGCATCGTGGTGCCCTATGCGGCCGGCGGTGCGTCCGACCGCGCCGCGCGCTTTTTGGCCGAAGGCCTGCAGCCGCGGCTGGGCACGACGGTGGTGGTCGAGAACATCACCGGCGCGGGCGGCCGGCTGGCGATGCGCCAGATCGCCGGCAACGCCGATACCAACGTGGTCGTGCTGGCCAATCCGGCGCTGATGGTGGTGGCCCCGCTGGTCTACAAGAACAACGGCTACCAGCCCGAGCGGGACTTCCAGCCGCTGTCGCAGGTGTCGGTCTACGAGTTCGCGGTGGCCGTCGGCGCTGCGGTGCCGGTGCGCGAACTGAGCCATCTGATGGCCTGGATGAAGGCCAACCCGGAGAAGGCCACCGTCGGCGTGCCGGCCACCGGCAGCCTGCCGCACTTCTTTGCGCTGATGTGGGCCCAGGCCGCGGGCACCAAGGTGGAGGTGATCGGCTACAAGGGCTCGGCGCCGTTGGCCACCGACGTGATCGGCGGCCACGTGCCGGCGGCGGTGGACACGCTGGATGCGCTGGTGACGCTGCACGAATCGGGCAAGCTGCGCATTCTGGCCACCTCGGGCGCCAAGCGCGCGCTGCCGTCGGTGCCCACCTTTCAGGAGGCCGGCAGCAAGCTCACGGCCACCGGCTGGAACGTGGCCTTCGCCAAAGCCTCGATGCCGGCGGCGCAGGCCGAACGGCTGTCGCGCGAGATCGCCGCGGTGATGGCGACGCCGGCGGTGCGCGAGAAGTTCCTGCAGGCCAAGATCGAGCCGGTCTCGGCCAGCAGCGAGCAGACGCGGCGCATGCTCTCAGCCTTCAGCGCGCAGTGGGTGCCGCCGATCCAGCAGGCTGGGCTGCAGTTCGAGTAGTGGCGCTGGCTGCTGTCGGCGCCTAGCCGCCGCTCGTGAGTCAGGTCATCTGTCCTCACGGGCCGGCGTTCCACATCGGCTGCGGTAGCGCGCTGGCGTCACCCGCGTTCTCCGGCCCACCTCGCGGGCGGCCGGCTTCTGTGCGCGGCCGGTTCCTCATCGCCACCGACCAGGCGGGGACCCAGCCAGCGTACCGCGAATGGGGCCTGCGCCCGCGGGTGGCCACCATCGCACTACAACGAGCGCTCGCTGGGCGCCTGCACGAACACCGCAGTGGTGGCAGGGCGTGTGGTTCGGGTTCGCGGGCGCAG
>JBGAII010000056.1:0-28941 GCA_044225625.1 Rubrivivax sp. | reverse complement strand
CCTACCGGGCATCGCAACGGATGGGCCGGCTGAGCTCACGCCCGAGTCCTTCGACGCGCTGTCTCGTCGCGACTTCATGGCCGGGGCGGCGGCCATCGGCGCGGCGATCCTGTTGTCTACCGAGCCGGCTGCGGCGGCGGAGGACAAGAAGACCGTCACCATCCTGCACACCAACGACATGCATTCCGCCTTCGTCGGCATGGGCCCGGCGTCGGACTACACGCCGTTCACGCCCGGCGACGACAAGACCCGGGGCGGGTATGCGCGCATTGCCACGGTAATCGCCGCGCGCAGGAAGGCACGCGAGGGCCAGGGGCCGGTGCTGGTGCTCGACGACGGCGACTTCAGCATGGGCACCGCGTTCGCCGCGGCAAGCCGCGAGATCGGCGGCGAGCTCCAGCTGATGGGCCGCATGGGCTACGACGCCACCACCTTCGGCAATCACGAATTCGACCTTGGGCCGGACGGCCTGGGCAAGGCGATCACGGTGGCGAGCAAGACCGGCCGCATTCCGGCCGTGCTCTCGTCGAACAGCGACTTTTCAGGCAGCGATCCCACACTTGCCGAACTGCAGCAGCTGGTCAAGGCGGGCGTGATCCGCCGCCACCTCGTGATCGAGCGCGGCGGCATGCGCTTCGGCCTGTTCGGCCTGCTCGGCAAGGAGGCACAGATCTACACCAGCGGCGGCGCGGCGAAGTTCCTCGACCCGGTCGAGTCGGCGCGCGCGGTGGTGAAGACGCTGCGTGAGACCGAGAAGGTCGACCTGGTGATTGCGCTGAGCCACGGCGGGGTGCAGAAGGACAAGGAAGGGCACTTCAGCGGCGGCGAGGACGTCGAGCTGCCGATCGCGGTGCCGGGCATTGACATCGTCATCGGCGGCCACAGCCACACCGAGCTGAACGAACCGATCATCGCCAACGGCCGCACGCCGGTGGTGCAGACCGGCAAGGAAGGCAGGAACGTCGGCGAGCTGGTGATCAGCCTCGACAGCGGCCGGCTGCTAGTCGAGTCCTACCGGCTCTACCCGATCGACGACGGCATCGCCGGCGACCGCGCCCTGTCCGACGAGATCGACAGGCTCAAGACCGGGGTCACGGCGGCCGTGTTCGCGTCGCGCGGCTACCGCGTCGACCAGCCGCTGGCGGTGACGCCGCAGGACCTGCCCAACACCTTCACCGACATCGCGGCCAGCACGGTGCTGGCCAACCTCGTCACCGATGCCTTCCGCCAGGCCACGCAGGCCGACATCGGCTTCAACGTCAACGGCATGGTGCGCGCGCCGTTGCTGCGCGGCAAGACGGGCGTGCTGACGGTCTACGACGTGTTCGCGGTCGCGCCGCTGGGCGCCGGCGTGCTCGACACGACGGCCGGCAGCACGCTCGTCACCGCCTGGTTCACCGGGCGCGAGCTGAAGAACATGCTCGAGTTCTTCCTCGTCGACAACCCGACGCACCCCGGTGAATACTTCCCGCGCGCCTCCGGCATGCGTTTTCGCTACGACAAGTCGCGCCCGGCGCTCGACGTCGTGACCGCGATCGAACTGGGCGACCTCGACCGCGGCTACAAGGCCATCGACATCGGTGGCAGCGACACGCAGCTCTACAGCCTGACCTGCTCGCTCTATCTCGGCGTGATCCTGGTGGCGATCCCCAAGTACACCAAGGGCAAGCTGGCGCTGGTTGCCAAGAACAAGGCCGGGCAGCCGCTGGCGTCGAAGGTCGAGGCACTGGATGCGCCGCGCGAGAACTCGGGCTACCTGCTGGCGCCGCCGGGCACGGTGGACCCGGGCAGCGTGGCCACCCGCGCGGGCAGCGGCGCGCCGCGCGAGATCAAGGAGTGGCAGGCCATCATGGACTACCTGCGCGACCTGCCGGTGAAGGGCAAGGGCGAACTGCCGACGATCCCGGTCGACGCACGTGCGGCAGAGGCCCGTGCGCTCAAGGCAGGATGACCGTGGCGAAGGTTCCTCACGACAGCGAGCGTGCGGCCGGTGGCCGGCCCGACGATGGCACCCATGCCTCGGCCGACGAACGCCGCGCCCAGGGCAAGGCACTGCGCGCAAAGGTGTCTCGGGCATCGCACGCGGGCTGGAAGCCAGGGACCGAGCGAAGCGACCCGGTCGAGCTTCTCGTCGCATCCAACGTCGGCCGCGTGCCAGAGCTGATCCCCATCCGCTTCGGCCGCATGTCGGACTCGCCCTTTGCCTTCTACCGCGGCTCGGCGGCGCTGATGGCCGCCGACCTGGCGACGACGCCGACCAGCGGCCTGCGCGTGCAGGCCTGCGGCGACGCGCACCTGATGAACTTCGGCGGTTTCGCGACGCCGGAGCGCAACCTGGTCTTCGACATCAACGACTTCGACGAGACCCTGCCGGCGCCCTTCGAATGGGACCTGAAGCGGCTCGCGGCCAGCGTGGTGGTCGCGGCGCAGCACTTGCGGCTGCCTGACCGCGACGCGGCGCGTCTGGCTGCGCTCTGTGCGGGCGAGTACCGCGCACGGATGAACGGCTATGCGCAGATGTCCGCGCTCGAGGTCTGGTACGACAAGATCGACCTGCAGCGTTTCGAAGACAGGGCGGGCGATCCGAAGGTGGTGAAGTCGATGCGCCAGCGGATTGCCGCGCGCATCGAAGCGGCAGGCGTCAAGACCGCGCCCGCCCGGGCCTATCCGAAGCTGGTGACGCAGAAGGAGGCGCGGCCGAGAATCAAGGATCAGCCGCCGCTGATCTACCACCCGTCGCCGGATCTGTTCCCCGGCCTGGAGGCGGCCTATACCGAAGCCTTTGCGGCCTACCGCGCGTCCTTGCCCGACCACATCCAGGTGCTGTTCGACCGATTCCGCTTGTACGACATGGCAATGAAGGTGGTCGGCGTGGGCAGTGTCGGCACGGTCTGCGGCGTCGGGCTGTTCCTGGCCGCGGGCGGCAACCCGCTGTTCCTGCAGGTGAAGGAGGCGCGTGCCTCGGTGCTGGAGCCCTACGCGGGCAAGAGCGTCTATCGCAGCCATGGCCAGCGGGTCGTGGCGGGCCAGCACCTGATGCAGACGGCGAGCGACATCTTCCTCGGCTGGACGCGGGTCAAGAGCGGCCGCCACTTCTACTTGCGGCAGTTGCATGACGTGAAGATTTCGGCGGACATCGACGGCTGGGACACCGGCCTGCTGGGCGAGTACGCGCGCATCTGCGCACGCACCCTGGCGCGCGCACACGCCCGCTCCGGCGACGCGGCCATGATGTCCGGCTACCTGGGCTCAGGGCCGACCTTCGACGACGCCATCGCCGCATTCGCAGTCGACTATGGCGAGCAGAACCGCCGCGACTACCGGGCGTTCCAGCACGCCATCCGTGATGGACGGATCCAGGTGAATATGGAAACCTGAGGCCGACGGCGATGAGCACGCGGCGCCGTGCATCCTTCTTCGAACGCTATCTGGACCCGACGGAACGCCTCGACGAGATGCTCTTCGCGCTCATCATGGTGTTGTCGATCACCTTGGGGGTGGGCATGGCAGCCGACGAGGACACCCGCGCGTCGCGGGTGGTCTGGGCGATCGTCGGCTGCAATCTCGCCTGGGGCCTGATCGACGGCTGCATGCACATCGTGACGCAGCTGTTCAACCGCAGCAGCCGGGCCCGGCTGGTCGAAGCGCGCTGCACCAGCCTCGAAACTGGCAGGTGGCGACCGTCGCCACAGTCCTGATGCCCTGCTGGCCGCCCTGACCTCGGCGGAAGAGCGGCGCGTGCTGTACCTGAAGATCGCGGGTCGGTTGCGGGGCGCCACGGTGCAGCGTACGCGCGTGGCGGCCGAGGATGTGTACGGCGGGCTCGCCATCGTCTGGCTGATGGTGCTGGCGACGATCCCGGCGATCGCGCCGTTGGCGCGATCACCGACCGCTATGTCGCCGCCAGGGTCTCCAATGCGCTGGTGCTGCTGACGCTCTTCGCCGTGGGCTTCGGCTTTGCGCGTCTGGTGCATGCCGATCCCTGGAAGCTGGGTTGGTCGACCGCCTTGTTTGGACTCGCGATGGTGGTCATCGTCGTCCTGCTGGGCGGCTAGGGCCCGCTGACCTGCGAAGAGACGCTGAATGATCGCCGCCATCACCACCGTCTACACCGCCGGCATCGGGCCGCCATCGAAGCCATCATGACGGGCGCGGACCGCGCAGGGCGCCATCGCGTGGTCGGTGTCGCTGGTGTCGTTTCCGTTCATCGCGCTGCCCGCCTACGGTCTTCGGCCGCAGCAAGTTCGACGGCATGCTCGGCGCGTACGCGCAGCGCAAGGGCGAGATCGACGTGACCTGTTGGCGATGCGGCGCAACCTCGATGCCTGGGCGGTGCCGATCGAGGACCGGCCGTCGGTGCTCGGCGATACGGCAGCTTTCGGGCATGGCCCTCACGCGCGCCGCGCGCAACTGCGCGATCGACGGCCAAGCAACTCGACAGCATCCTCGCGGTCGCGGGCCCGGACTACGATGCTCGTGCAGTTCTACATGTTCCATGACGACGGCCTGGGCCGGCGCATGCAGCGCTCGCTGATCGAGCGTGCAAGGCCGGCGTGCGCGATGTTCGTGCTCTACGACGAGGTGGCGAGGACTGCGCCTTCCCTTCGAGCTGGCCGCGCAGCGTGCAGGTTTCGATCGCCAAGCCGAACCAGGGCTGCAACAGCCGCGCTTCCAGCTCAACTTCCGCAACCACCGCAAGATGGTCGTGAAGTGGACGGCGACGAAGGGGTGGGTCGGTGGCAACGTCGGCGACGAGTATCTCGGTCTCTGACGGTTGAGCCCTGGCGTGACACGCATGTGCGGCTCGGGGGCGGTCGTCACGCAATTACGAGTGTACATCCTGGGGGATAGCGTATTGGGCGTTTATTTTGCAGCTGGGCTGGTGCGCGAGGGAGATACAGCGTGGTGTACGTGTACATCGCCCACGCAGCGGCGGAGACGGCGGGTTGATGTTCACCGTGTCGGCGTTGCACTCAGCGCGAGCGGTCTATCCGGCGTACTTCTGGTGCCCGACGAGGCGGTGATGAAGCGCATTGCTTCGGCGCTGC
The DNA here is from genome assembly GCA_044225625.1 of Rubrivivax sp. Classification (GTDB taxonomy): domain Bacteria; phylum Pseudomonadota; class Gammaproteobacteria; order Burkholderiales; family Burkholderiaceae_C; genus Rubrivivax. Next base: position 23,893 of record JBGAII010000056.1, on the reverse strand, counting down.
CGGGGTGTCCAGCGTGCCGTGGTCTACGGCGAAAGCGCGGTCTGGCCGTGTTCCATAACGCTGCGCTACCATCGATAACTGCGCGATGTCCTGAAACATCCAGGTTCTACACTTCTAAGCGGGCTTCCTGCAGGGTGCCTCGTGCCGGCCGGTATGCATCGTCGGCACGTATTTCGACCTTCGCTACGCTGCAGACTACGGTGGCGGCGGTCATCGTCGATCAGGCGTTGCGCCGAGATGGAAGCAGATGTTCGGCAGGACTTCGCCGCGATGATCGGCAGCGGCTTCGACAGAAGCCTGCTGGTGGCTTTCATGACGAAGATTCAGGTCTGCTCGCACTCGCGCCGTCCTCAAAACGTTCTGGGTGGAAAACCGTGCCGAACTCTGCTGTCTGCACGTACAGCAGTAGACCGCCACGTACTGCCGCACCTGAGGCGAAAGCGCCAATGACGGCCGGTAGCGAAAGCAAGCAAGCGTGTGTCAACTTTGGGTCGATTCCAGCCGTCCACGACCTGGGCCGCGGCCCATTCGGCCAATGCAATTGGCCCCAGCGGCCATGGGCAGGCCGCCGCGGCGTGCCTATGCTCGCTGCGCCTGACCCAACACAAGGAGACATCCGATGGCCGCCCTGTCCGACTACGACAACGAGATCGCCAGCCACAGCATCTTCGGCGACGAGCGCCGCTTCCGCGAGGTGTTCGCCCGCCTGCGGGCCGAAGACCCGGTGCACCGCACCGAGGCGGCGGGTTACGCGCCGTTCTGGGCCGTGACCAAGCATGCCGACATCATGGAAGTGGAGCGGCAGAGCGACAAGTTCATCAATCGGCCGATGGTCTTCTTGATGGACCAGGAAGAGTACGCGCAGCGGGCGCGCGAAACCAACGGCACGATGGTCTACCTGCGCACGCTGGTGGCGATGGACGGCACCGACCACCGCGCGATGCGCGGCCTGACGCAGGCCTGGTTCATGCCGCAGAACATCCGCCGGCTCGACAGCCTGGTGCGCGAGCGCGCGCGTGAGCTGGTCGACCGCATGATGCAGCACGACGGCCGCGTGGACTTCGCCAACGAGATCGCCCCCTGGTACCCGCTGCGCGTCGTGATGTCGCTGATCGGCATGCCCGAGGAGAAGCATCCCGAACTGCTGCAGCTGACGCAGGCGCTGCTGGCGCCGCAGGACGAGCAGATGAAGCAGCGCGGCGCCGCCAATGCCAACGATGCCAAGAAGCAGGTGTTTGGCGCCTTCGCCAAGCACTTCCAGGAGATCATCGCCGCGCGCAAGGCCGAGCCGCGCGACGACCTGGCCACGCTGCTGGTGCAGGCCACGATCGATGGCCAGCCGCTGCCGCCGTCCGACCTGCTCGGCTACTTCCTGATCCTCAGCACCGCCGGGCACGACACCACCTCGTTCGCGCTGTCGGGCGGCATGCTGGCGCTGCTGCAGCACCCCGAGCAGCTGGCGCGGCTGCGGCGCGAGCCGCAGCTGGTGCCGCAGGCGGTGGAGGAGATCCTGCGCTGGACCACGCCGGTGCGGCACTTCATGCGCACCGCGACCGAGGACTACGTGCTCAAGGGCAAGCCGGTCAAGGCCGGCGAGAACCTGATGATGTGCTACCCGTCGGCCAATTTCGACGAGGACGTGTTCCCGGACGCGACGCAGTTCCGCATCGACCGCACGCCCAACCGGCACATCGCCTTCGGCTTCGGCGTGCATGCCTGCCTGGGCCAGCATCTGTCGCGCATGGAGCTGAAGGCCTTTCTGGAGGAGTTCCTGCGCCGGGTGCCGCAGGTGGACATCGACGAGGCGCCGTCACTGGTGCCGAGCAACCAGGTCTCGGGCCCGAAGCACCTGAAGCTGCGCTACGAGGTGCTGCCCGCCTGAGGCGCTGCGGCAGCGGCGCCGCGGCGGAATTCGCCGGGCGCGCTGCCGGTCCAGCGCCGGAACGCGCGGTGGAAGGTGCTGGGGTCGGAGAAGCCGAGCCGGTCGCCGATCTCGGTCAGCGGCAGGTTCGATGCGGCCAGCCACTGCAGCGCGATGTCGCGGCGGGCCTCGTCCTTCAGCTGCCGATAGCTCAGACCCTGGTCCTGCAGCCGGCGCCGCAACGAGCGCGGGCTGACGCCCAGCGAGCGGGCCAGTTCCGTCAGGCTGGGTGGCGGCTGCTCCGGCGCACAGCGGTGCAGCCGCAGCCGCACGCGGTCGATCACCGACGGTGCGGCGGCATGCGGGCGCATCAGGTTGCCGGGCGCGTCGCGCAGGAAGGCCGGCAACGTGTCGCGGCCCTGGACCACCGGCCGCTGCAGCCAGGCGGCGTCGAAGCCGATCGCCGCCAGCGGCTGGCCATACATGGTTGGCGCACCGAAGAACGGGTCGTCCGCGGGCCAGCGCGGGTCCGGCGCGGCCGAGGCCATGTGGGCCCAGCGCAGCGGCAGCATCTGGCCGACCAGCCAGCGCGCGATGGACAGCGCGCCATACAGCAGCATGCAGGCGAAGGCGCGGTCGGCGGACGCCAGGCCATGCACCTCCAGGCGGGCGGTGTCGCCGTCCAGGCGCAGGCGCAGCGGCAGCGGCGGGTGGATGCGCCGGTACAGCTGCAGGCCCAGCGGCAGCGCCTCGCCCAGCGTGGCGCAGGCGACGAGCTGCCGCATCACCACGGCCAGCGTGCCCAGCGGCACCGGCTGCGGGCCCAGGCCGAAGAACTCGTCGCGCAGTTCGCGGGCCAGGCGGCGCAAGGCCCTGCTGAAGTCCGCGATCGGTATCGGGTGCATCGCATTGCCGCGCGCGCCGGCGGGCACGCCGACGCGATCGAGCAGGGCGGCGTCCGCCCGGCCGGCGCGCCGCGCGCCCTGCAGCACCTCCAGCGCGCTCCACAAAGGCAGCATCTGCTGGGCGGCAATCGGCGACGGCGTGCGCCGCGGCAGCGTCATGCCGGTACGGGCAGCTGCATCGCCTTGTACTCGAGGAACTCGTCCAGGCCGAAGCGTCCGCCCTCGCGGCCGTGGCCGGACTGCTTGAAGCCGCCGAAGGGCGCCGCCGGGTTGTACGGACCCCCGTTGATCGTGACCTGGCCGGTGCGGATGCGGCGTGCCGCCGCCACGGCCTCGTCGTCGCTGCCGGCCCAGACCGCGCCGCCCAGGCCATAGGCGGTGTCGTTGGCCATGCGCAGCGCGTCGTCCACGCTGTCGTAGGGCATCAGCGTCAGCACCGGGCCGAAGATCTCGTCCTGCGCCAGCGCGCTCTTCGGGTCTTCGACGACGAACACCGTCGGCTTGACGAAGAAGCCGTCCTCCAGCCCCTGCGGCGCTTCCATGCCGCCGGTCACCAGTTCGGCGCCGCTGGCGATGCCGCGCGCGATGCTGGCGCGCACGCGCTCGTGCTGCAGCTTGGACACGAGCGGGCCCATGCGCACGCCGGGGTCCTGCGCCACGCCCACCGGATAGGCTTCGGCCACCTGGCGGGCGATGGCCCGGGCTTCGTCCAGGCGGTCGCGCGGCACCAGCAGGCGCGTCAGCGCGACGCACATCTGGCCGGAGTTCATGAAGCAGTTGCCCATGCTGGCGGTGATGGCGCCGGCCAGGTCGGCACTCGGCAGCACCACCGACGGCGACTTGCCGCCCAGCTCCAGACGCACGCGCTTGACTTCGCGCGCCGCCAGTTCGGAAATGCGCTTGCCCGCGCGCGTCGAGCCGGTGAAGCTGATGCAGTCCACGTCGGGGTGGGTGACCAGCGCTTCGCCGACATCGGGGCCTTCGCCGCTGATCAGGTTGAACACGCCGGCCGGCAGGCCGACCTCGTGAATCGCGTCGGCCAGCAGGTAGGCGTTGAAGGGCGCAACTTCCGAAGGCTTCAGCACCACGGTGCAGCCGGCCAGCAGCGCCGGCGCCAGCTTCAGCGTGATCTGGTTCAGCGGGAAGTTCCAGGGCGTAATGGCGGCGACCACGCCCACCGGCTCACGCACCACCAGCGAATTGCCGACACGTTCTTCGAGCGACAGCTCGCGGCCCATCTGCGCATGCAGCTTCCAGTGCATCAGCGGCAGGCCGACCTGCACGCGCGCACCGATCGACATCGGCGTGCCGACCTCGCGCGCGATCAGCGCGTTCAGCGCCTCGGCACGCAAGGCCAGCGCGTCGGCGATCTTCTGCAGCCAGGCGGCGCGTTCAGTCAGCGGCGTCGCGGCCCAGCCGTCGAAGGCGCGGCGGGCGGCGCGCACCGCGGCGTCGGCATCGGCGGCCGCGCCCTTCGGCACCGTGCCCATTGGCCGGCCGGTGTTGGAGTCGACGACCTCGATGCGGCCGTCGCCTTGCGACGGCACCCAGCGGCCGTCGATGTACAGGCTGTCGCGGACGAGGAAGGAAGGGTCGGTGGAGCTCATCGCAAGCGGTTCCTTGGTGTGAATGAAGAAGGTGTGTTTGCCGCGACCCGCGCTTCAGGCAGCGCGGCGGGCGTGTGCCAGCACGTCGTCGAAGACGATGACGCTGCGGGCGACTTCGCCCGTCAGCATGTCGGCGAAGCCGTCGTTGATCTGGTCCAGGCGGATGCGGCGGCTGACCAGTTCGTCCAGCTTCAGCCGGCCTTCCAGGTACCAGCGGCCGAAGCGCGGCAGGTCCTGCTGGAAGGCGCTGGAGCCCATCATCGAGCCCTGCACGCGCTTCTCCGACAGCGTCGCGGCCAGGATGCCGGGCAGCGTCAGCCCGGCCGTCAGCGGCGGAATGCCGATCAGTGTCAGCGTGCCGCCGAGGCCGAGCATCGCAAAGGCCATCTGCTGGGCGGCTTCGACGCCGATGGCTTCGAACGCATGGTCCACGCCGCCGCCGCTGAGTGCCTGCACCTGCGCCACGGCGTTGCCATCGGCCAGCACGCCATGGGTGGCGCCGAACTGCCGCGCCAGTTCCAGCTTGGCCGGCAGCCGGTCGACGGCGACGATGACGTCGGCCCCGGCGATGCGCGCGCCCTGGATCACGTTCAGCCCGACGCCGCCGCAGCCGACCACCGCCACCGACTGGCCCGGGCGCACGCGCGCGGTGTTCAGGGCGGCGCCGACGCCGGTGACGACGCCGCAGCCGATCACCGCGGCGCACTCCAGCGGCAGCTCGCGCGGCATCACCGCGACGGCGCTGTGGTGCACCAGCGTCTGCTCGGCAAAACCGCCGAGGCCGCCCATCTGGCGTACCGGCTGGCCGGCCAGGCGCAGGCGCGGGGCGTCCGCCGGGCGCACCGGCTTGGCCACGCAGCGCCAGGTCGAGCCGCCCTGGCACTGGCGGCAATGGCCGCAGTACTGCGACAGGCAGGTGACGACATGGTCGCCGACGGCCACGCCGGCAACCGCCGCGCCGACCTCGGTGACGATGCCGGCGATCTCGTGGCCGAGCACGATCGGGTAGGCCGCCACCGGCAGGTCGCCGCTGACGATGTGCCAGTCGCTGTGGCACAGCCCGCTGGCCGCGATCTGGATGCGGACCTCGTCCGCACGGCAGTCGTCGAGCGTCAGCTCCTCGATGCGCAGCGGCGTCTTCACCTGGTGCAGGACGGCAGCTTTCATGGTGTGTCGCGAAGGTGTGTGAAGGAACGCGGGAGCGGCGCCGTTCAGACGGTGCCGGTGGCCTGCGGATCGACCAGGCCGGTCAGGCCGAGCGGCGCATAGGGCCCGCGGATCAGCTGTTCGAACACGCCGATGCCGCGCTGCGCCGCCTGGCCGTCCTGGCGCAGCGTGCACAGCACGACGGTCTGCGTGTGCAGGAAGCTCGGGTCGCGTGGATCGGTGTCGCTGATCTCCTCGCGCTCCACGGCCAGCTCGCCCTTGAAGCCGCCATGCGGCCAGGTGCTGCTGAGGTAGCCGATGGCGCGCATCGGGAAGCGCAGCCGGGGCGCCATCTCGACCTGCAGCGCCGGCTGGCCCTGCGGGTGGATGCTCAGGCTTGCCGTCGCCGGATGCCGCGTGCCGGGTGCCAGCGTGACCTCGGCATGGGCGTCCTCGCATTCCAGATGGTCGGCCGCACCGCTGCCGTCGCGCACGACCGCGCTGCGCAGATTCCATGGCAAGCCGCTTTCGTCGGCCATCACGTGGAAGAACACCGAGCGGTCCTCGAAGTTCAGCGGCGCCCATTGCCAGAACATGTGGCCGCTGCGCGCCGGCACCATCGGCTGCGGGTCGGGCATGCCGACGTTGCGGATGCCCCAGCTGCGGTCGCGCGTGCCCAGCCAGCCTTGCAGCTCGATGCGCCGGCCGTCGACGCTCAGCCAGCCGCTGACCCGGCAGTTCTGCGTCAGCCGGGTGAAGTCCATCACCAGGCGCGGCCCGTTGCGGCGCGTGAAGCGTGGCTCCTCGATCGGGAAGGCGCGGCCTTCCCAGACGATCTCGCCGGCGATGCCGTGGCTGTCGTCGACGCGCAGCGCCAGCCGTTGCAGCGGCTCCAGCACCTCCAGCGCGATCGGGCCGACACGCAGGTCCAGCCGCTCCATGTGCAGCACGCGCGACGCATGCAGGCAATGGGTGCGGCCGTCGATCTGCACGGCGACATGGGCATCGGCGACGTTGACGTTCGGATAGACGCCGAAGGCCACGCCGAGCATCGCCGAGCCGTCCGGCGCGTAGGCGTTGAAGAAGTAGCGGTCGTAGAAGTTCCGGTCGCTGTCGGGGTAGGCGATCGGGTTGGGCGTCTGGTGGATGGGAAAGTCGTCGCCGCGGCTGAGCATGCTGGTTCCAGGAGGGTCTTGCGGTGGGGAAGGGGGGAGAAGCGCGGGCCGGGACCTAGGCGCCCGGATCGCGCCGCTTCGAGCCGGGTGAGCGGAACTGCTCGTGCGCCAGGCCGCTGGCCAGGCTCATGCCGTCCGTTTCGGTCATCAGCCGCTTGTGGGCGGTGTTGCTGTGCATCGAATTGGCCAGGATCGCGGCGCTGAGGCGCGCGAGCTCGCCGTCGAGTTCGGCATCGGGCACGCAGCGGTTCGCCAGGCCGATGCGTTCGGCTTCGCGCCCGTCGATGCGCGCCGAGGTGGTGATCAGCTCCAGCGCCTTGGCACGCCCGACGCGGCGCGGCAGCCGCTGCGTCAGACCCCAGGCCGCGACCAGCCCATGGCGCCCGTGCGTGTCGGCGAAGCGAGCCGACTCGGCTGCGACGATCAGGTCCGTCGCCAGCGCCAGCTCCAGCCCGCCGGTGATGCAGTGGCCGTGCACGGCAGCGATCACGATCTGCGGCAGCGACGAGAACAGCTCCAGCGTGCGCGACTCGTGGCGCAGCCACTCCAGGCTCATCTGGCCGACGGCCGACAGGTCGTGACCCGCACAGAAGCTCTTGCCGGCGCCGCGCAGCACGACGACGCCGATGTCGCCGCCGTCTGCCTGCAGCGCGAGCAGGTGGTCGTGCAACTCGGTGAAGAGCTCCGGCGTCACGGCGTTGTGCTTCGCCGGGCGGTTCAGCGTCAGCGTGCAAACGCCCGGCTGGTCTTCGCGCAGCACCAGGCGGTCGGCAGGCGGGGTGGGTCTGTTCATCCTACATCTATTGGTTGAACCACCGACAATAGCAAGCCGAACGACGGCGGTCAACGGTGGCGATGCGGGTGGCGCAGCCGCTTGCCACGCGGTCCAATGCACGGCATGGACGACGAACCGGAACCGTTGCGCGTCGGCTGGATCGGCCTGGGTGCGATCGGCGAGCCGATGGCGCGGCGCGTGCTGCAGGCGGGCTTCAAGCTGCAGGTCTGGAACCGCGACGCTGCCCGATCGAAGCGTTTCGCGGAGGATGGCGCGCAGGTCGCGCCGTCGCCGGCCGCGCTGGCACGGGCCTCGGACGTGGTGTGCCTGTGCGTCACCGACGCGCCGGCGGTCGAGCAGGTGGTCTTCGGCCCGCAGGGGCTGAGCGCCGGCCTGGCGCCGGGCGCGGTGGTGATCGACCATTCGACGATTCATCCGGCGGCCACGCGGGCGCTGGCCGCGCGTGTCGCGGCCATCGGCGGCCATTGGATCGACGCCCCGGTGTCGGGCGGGCCGGCGGGCGCGCGCGAGGGTCGTCTGAGCGTGTTTGCCGGCGGTGACGCGGCGGCGCTCGACCGAGTGCGGCCGCTGTTGCAGGCCTATGCGGCCCGCATCACGCACCTCGGCCCCGCGGGTGCCGGGCACACCGGCACGGTCTGCAACCCGCTGGTCAGCTTCGGGACGGCCGGTGTGCTGGCCGTGGCGCTGCACGTGGCGCACCGCAGCGGCATCGATGCCGCACGCCTGGCCGAGGCGATGCAGGGCGGCTTTGCCGATTCCGCCGTTCTGCGCCACTACGCCCCGGCGATGCTGCAGGGGCGCTATGCCGGATCGACGCTGAACGCCGTCAAGGACATGGACATCGCGCTCGATCTCGGCCGCGACAGCGGCACCGCGCTGCCGCTGGCCGGCCTGATGGCCGCGCTGTATCGGCTGCTGGTGCAGCAGGGGCACACCCAGCTGGGCATGGCCGGCGTGATGCGCCTGTACGTCGAAGGCGCGCTGGCCGATGCGCCGCGGGCCGGCGGTACTGCCGCAGCGGACGGGTCCTGAGCCCGGCCGTGGCGTGCAACGTTGGTGCGGCGCGTGCCGCACCGCCGTCGGCATTGGGTTTGAGTTATAAATGGTCATACCAAATGACCGGATAACCGGACGATGAAGTCGACCCTGCACCCTGCGACCGGCACGGACCCCGAACTGATCGTGGTCGGCGCCGGCATGGCCGGCCACTGCGCGGCACTGGCGGGCGCCCAGGCGGGCGTGCGTGTCGTGCTGCTGGAAAAGATGCCGCAGTACGGCGGCAGCACGGCGATGTGCGGCGGCGCCTTCGCCTTTGCCGGTACCGATGTGCAGCGCGCCAAGGGCATCGACGACGATGCCGCGCGCCTGGAAGCCGACCTGATGGCCGCCGGTGGCCATGTCAATGATCGCGAACTGGTGCGGGCCTACTGCGCCCAGCAGCTCGAGGCCTACCACTGGCTGCGCACGCTGGGCATCCGCTTCGACAGCGTGTCGCTGAGCGGCAGCCAGTCGGTGCCGCGCAACCACAGCACCGACCCGCGTGCCGCGCTGGACCTGCTGCACCGGCACGTCCTCGAAAGCGGCCGGGTCGACTATCGCTCGGGCAGCGCCGTGCGCCGGCTGGTGACGGCGGGGGAGGACGACGCACGCCGCGTGGTCGGCGTCGAACTCGACGGCGGCGAGCGCCTGGCTGCACGTGGCGGCGTGATCCTGGCGACCGGCGGCTTCTCGCGCGCGGCCGACCTGGTGGAGCGCTTCGTGCCCGCGCTGCGCGCGGCCCGGCCGATGGGCGGGGAGGGCAACACCGGCGACGGCCTGCGCATGGCCTGGGCGCTGGGCGCGGACTTGCTGGACATGGCTCTGGCCAAGGGCAGCTTCGGCGCGCCGGTGGCCGCGCCGCACCCCGGGCATGAACTCAGCGCGCCGCGGCTCGTCTCGGCGATGTACCGCGGCGCGATCGTCGTCAACCGCAGCGGCCGACGCTTCGTCGACGAATCGGTGTCCTACAAGCTGATCGGCGAGCGTTGTCTGCTGCAGGACGGCGCGCTCGGCTTCCAGGTCTTCGACCAGCAGGTGATGGACCAGTCGTCGCCGCTGCCCAGCGTGGCCGACTACCGCGGCGCGCTCGAAGCCGGGCTGGTGCGGCGTGCCGACACGCTGGCGGCGCTGGCCGCCGAGCTGGGCATCGACGCCGATGGCCTGGCGTCGACGGTGGAACGCTACAACCGCGCCTGCGCAGGACTGGCGGAGGACGAATGGGGCCGCCGCTCGCTGAGCACGGGCTTCGGCAGCCCGACGCCGCTGGTGCGCGCGCCGTTCTACGGCATCGCCTGCACCACCGGGCTCACCTCCACCTACTGCGGCCTGCGCACCGACACCCGGGCGCGGGTGATCGACGTCTTCGGTCGTGCCATCCCCGGCCTGTACGCGGTGGGCGAGATGGTCGGCGGTTTCCATGGCGAGACCTACATGAGCGGTTCGTCGCTGGGCAAGGGCTGCGTCTTCGGGCGCGTCGCGGCGCGCGATGCGGCGTCGCGGGCGGGGGTGGGTTGACATTGAAATGGACAGACCATTAGAGTTCGGCTCCTCGAAGCTGAAGGTCCGACGATGCGATTGAACGAGCAACAGCGGGCGCTGCGCGACACGCTGCGCCGCATGACCGACGAACGCATCAAGCCGATCGCGGCCGAGGTCGACGACAGCGACCGCTTCCCGCTCGAATGGAAGAAGCTGTTCGGCGAGATGGGCCTGCTGCAGATGTGGGTGCCCGAGGAGTACGGCGGCCCGGGCGGCGACCTGGTGTCGGTGTGCATTGCCAAGGAGGAGACGGCGCGCGGCTCGCTGGCGGCGTCGACGCTGGCCTGCAACAACTCCATCGGCCTGATCCTGCCGGTGCTGCATTTCGGCTCCGCCGCGCAGAAGGAGAAGTACCTGCGCCTGTCGGCCGGCGGCAACGTGATGGCGGCGGTGGCGATGACCGAGCCGCAGGCCGGTTCCGACGTGGCCGGCATGAAGACGCGCGCGGTCCGGCGCGAGGACGGCAGCTGGGTCGTGAACGGCCAGAAGACCTGGATCACCTGGGGCGAGGTGGCGGACTTCGTGTTCCTGTTCGCCAAGACGGGCGACGGGCCGGCGCACGAGAACATCAGCGCCTTCATCGTCGACACGAAGACGCCGGGCTTCCGCCTGGGCCGCAAGGAACGCAAGATGGGCCGCAACGGCGCGCCCAACAACGAGCTGTTCTTCGACGACATGGTGCTGCCGCCGGACGCGCTGGTCGGCGAGGTGGGCAAGGGCTTCACGGCCTGCATGCGCATCCTGGACCTGAACCGGCCGACGATCGCCGCCTCGGCGCTGGGCCTGGCGCAGGAAGCGCTGGACCTGTCGGTGGCCTACTGCAAGGAACGCAGGGCCTTCGGCAAGGCGATCGGGCAGTTCCAGGGCATGCAGTTCAAGCTGGCCGACATGATGATGAAGATCGAGGCCGCGCGGCAGCTGCTCTACGGCGTGTGCGAGGAGATCGACAGCGGCGACCTGAGCCGGCTGCAGACCATCGCCTCGATCGTCAAGTGCTACGTCACCGACGTGGCGATGGAGGTCACGACCGAGGCGGTGCAGGTCTTCGGCGGCAACGGCTACTCGAAGGAGTACCCGCTGGAACGCATGATGCGCGACGCCAAGGTGCTGCAGATCATCGAAGGCACCAACGAGATCCACCGCATGGTCATCGGCCGCAATCTCCTCAAATGAGCGCCCGTCTTCCCGTGCTGGTGGTGGGCGCAGGCCCGGTGGGGCTGGCGTTGGCCGGTGACCTGGGCTGGCGCGGCATCGACTGCATGCTGGTCGAGCGCAGCGACGGCGTGATCCAGCAGCCGCGCATGGACATGGTCGGCATCCGCTCGATGGAGTTCTGCCGTCGCTGGGGCATCGTGCCGTGGGTGGAGAGCGCCGGCTACAACCGCGATTACCCGCAGGACTGTGCCTGGGTCACCGACCTCAACGGCTACGAGTTCGGCCGCGAGTTCTTCCCGACGCCGGCGGCGGAGCAATGCCCGCCGACCAGCCCGCAGAAGCGCGAGCGCTGTCCGCAGAACTTTTTCGATCCGGTGCTGGTGCGCTTTGCGCGCAGCACCGGTCATGTCGATCTGCGCTACGAGACCGAGCTGGAATCCTTCGAGGACCGCGGCGACCACGTGCACGCGACGCTGAAAAGCACCACCCGCGGCGAACGCCGCACGGTGCAAGCGCAGTACCTGGTCGGCTGCGACGGCGGGGCCAGCGGTGTGCGCCAGGCGCTGGGCATCGGCATGACCGGCGAGCCGGTGCTGTCGTACACGACCAACGTCATCTTTCGCTGCGACGGGCTGGAGCGCCTGCATACCAAGCAGCCGGCCTATCGCTACATCTTCATCGGTCCCGAGGGCACCTGGGCCACGCTGGTGGCGATCAACGGCCGCGACCAGTGGCGCTTCTCGCTGGTCGGCGATGCCACGCGGCGCGAGGTGTCGGAGGCAGAGATGCGCCAGGCGATCGTGCGCGCGGTCGGGCGCGAGTTCGATTTCGAGATCCTGTCGGTGCTGCCGTGGGTGCGGCGTCAGCTGGTGGCCGACCGCTACCGCCAGGGGCGGGTGTTCATTGCCGGCGACGCCGCGCACCTGACCTCGCCGACCGGTGGGTTCGGCATGAACACCGGCATCCTCGATGCCGTCAACCTGAGCTGGAAGCTGGCTGCCGTGGTGCAGGGCTGGGGCGGGCCGCAACTGCTGGACAGCTACGAGTTCGAACAGCATCCGGTGGCGGTGCGCAACGTCACCGAGGCCAGCGAGAACCTGCGCCGCATGCTGTCGCCGCGCGTGCTGAAGCCGGACCCCGCGGTGTTCGATCACAACGACCCGAACATCGATGCCGCACGACGCGAATACGGTGCCCGCTACACCGAGATGATGCGCCGCGAGTGGTTTTCGGTCGGCATTCACCTGGGCTATGTCTACGAGGGTTCGCCGATCGTCGTGCCCGACGGCACGCCATCGCCGCCCAACGAGGTCTCGCGCTACACGCCGTCGGCGCGGCCGGGCTCGCGCGCACCGCACGTCTGGCTGGCCGAGGGGCAGTCGACGCTGGACTTGTTCGGCCAGTCCTTCGTGCTGCTGCGCTTCGGCGAGGCGCCGCCGGCCGTCGATGCGCTGACCGAGGCCGCGGCGGCGGCCGGCGTGCCGCTGCGGGTGGTCGATGTGCGCCACGCGGCGGCCGAGCAGCTCTACCAGCGGCGCCTGGTGCTGGTGCGGCCCGACGGCAGCGTCGCCTGGCGTGCCGACGCGGTGCCGTCCGATGCAGCCTCGCTGGTCGACACGATCCGCGGCGTGCATGGCCCGGCGCGGCCCGCCGCGGTGCGCGCGCCCTACCAGCTTGCGGAGGTCTGAAGCGATGGAGATCGTCACCCACGACGCCGAGGCCCGGCGCGCACTGAGGGACGAACTGGCGCGTGTGCATTGCCGCGTGCACCAGCCGGACGACCCGCCGCTGTTCACGCGCGAGCCGCGGCCCGAGACCCGCTCGATGCATTGGCGCTGGCGCGACCTGGAGCCGCTGCTGGAGCGCATCGGCCGCGAGGTCGACCTGGGGGCGGGCGGCCCGCGCCGCACGCTGCGCCTGCAGAACGCGGGGCTGCCCTTCGGCACCACGCACACCTTCTGGTGTTCGATCCAGGTGATCCTGCCGGGCGAGGTGGCCACCGCGCACCGCCACAGCGCCAGTGCGCTGCGCTTCATCATGAAGGGCAGCGGCGCGTGGACCACGGTCGACGGCGAGTGTTACCCGATGAACGAAGGCGACCTGGTGCTCACGCCGCCCGGCACCTGGCACGACCACGAGCACAAGGGCAGCGAGCCGATGGTCTGGCTGGACGTGCTGGACATCTCGCTGATGCGCGCGCTGCAGGCGACTTTCTTCGAACCGTACGCGACCGACGTGCAGCCGGTGGATGCGCTGCCCGACCGCAGCTGGCGCCAGTACGGCAGCGGCCTGATGGCGCCGCCGCGCACGCCGCCGCCGGCCGCCGGCGCGAACCCGTTGCTGGCCTACCCGTACCCGATGGCCGAAGCGGCCTTGGAAGCCGCCGCCGGTTTGCCCGCCGACCCGCACGACGACGTGGTGCTCGAATACCGCAGCCCCATCGGCGGCGGCCCGGCGATGACCACGCTCGGCCAGCAGTTGCAGCGGTTGCGCCCCGGCTTCGAGGGCCGTCGGCGCCGCCACACCGGCAGCAAGGTCTACTACGTGCTGCGCGGCAGCGGCAGCACGACCGTTGGCGACGAACGCTACGACTGGCAGGGCGGCGACTTCATCGCCGTCGCGCCCTGGGCCTGGCACGCGCACCGCAACACCGGCAGCGGCGACGCGCTGCTGTTCCAGGTCAACGACCTGCCGACGATGAAGGCGCTGGGCTACTACCGCGAAGAGCTGGAATGAAGATCGCCTGTTTCGATGAGCACCGCATCGGCCTCGTCGAAGGTCGGCTCGACGACGGCCGGCTCTACGACGTGACGGCCGCGCTGCCGGCGGCGCTGGACCTGCTGCCGCAGCAGCGCATCAATTGGCTGGCCGGTCATTGGGCCGAGCTGCGTCCGGCCATCGAGCGTGAACGCGCATCCGCCTCGGCGCGGCCGCTGGCGGATGTACGCTGGCTGCCGGCCAACCCGGCGCCACCGCATGTCTTCGCCGCGCCGGCCAACTACCGCAAGCACATCGGCGAACTGGGCTCGCGCGTGGTCACGAAGAAGGGGCGTACGGCGCGCGAACAGGGCTTCTTCCTGAAGGCGCCGGGCTCGATCGTCGGCCATGGCGGCACGATCGCGCTGCCCAGGGGCTCTGCGCGGCGTTTCGACCACGAGTCGGAGCTGGCGGTGATCATCGGCCGTCCGGGCCGCGACATTCCGCGCGCGCAGGCGCTGGAACATGTCTTCGGCTATGCCTGCCTGATCGACGCGACCATGCGCATCGAAGCCGATCAGTTCGAGGAGGAGCGCTCGATGCGCAAGTCCTTCGCCGGTTTCACGCCGCTCGGGCCCTGGATCGTCACCGCCGACGAGGTGCCGCAGGTGCAGGCACTGGACAACCGGCTTTACGTGAACGGCGAACTGCGCCAGGAAGCGAACACGCGCGACATGATCGTCGGCGTCGCCGAGCTGATCGAGCTGGTCTCGTCGGTGCTGCCGCTGCAGGCGGGCGACGTGATCGCCAGCGGGACGCCGGAGGGCGTGGGGCCGTTCCGGCCCGGCGACACGCTGCGCATCGCGATCGAGCGCGTCGGCGAGATGACGATCCACGTGCGCGAGCGCGCGGCGGCGTCGCCGCGCGCTTATTGAGTCGCCGACGGACCGCGGCCATGGGACAGCGCCTGCGCGCAGCCTTCATCCGCGGCGGCACCAGCAAGGCACTGGTGTTCCATGCGCGCGACCTGCCTGCCGACCGCGCCGAGCAGGAGGCGATCTTCCTGGCCGCGATGGGCTCGCCCGACCGCTACGGCCGGCAGCTCGACGGCATGGGCGGCGGGGTGTCGTCGCTGTCCAAGGTCTGCATCGTCGGCATGCCGTCGGTGCCTGGCGCCGATGTCGACTACACCTTCGTTCAGGTGCAGGTGAAGGAGGCGCGTTGCGACTGGAGCGGCAACTGCGGCAACATGTCTTCGGCCATCGGCCCGTTTGCGGTCGACGAAGGCCTGGTGCCGCGGCCCGCCGATGGTATGACCACGGTGCGCATCCACAACACCAACACGCACAAGATCATCCATGCGACCTTCGAGGTGCATGACGGCCGCAGGTCGAGCGCGGCGGCCTGCACATCCCGGGCGTGCACGGCGGCGGCGCGCCGGTGCGGCTGGATCCTTCTGCAGCCGGGCGGTGCCATCTACCGGGCGCCTGCTGTCCACCGGCAGGGCCGCGGACCTGCTCGACGTGCCGGGGGTCGGCGCGATCCGGGCGTCGATGGTGGATGCTGCCAACGCCTGCGTCTTCGTCGCGGCCGAAGCGCTGGGGCTGTCGGGCATCGAACTGCCCGATGCGCTGGACGCCGATGCCGCAGTGCTGCGCAAGCTGGCGGACATCCGTCTGCACGCCTCGGTCGCGATGGGCATCGCGCCGGACGTGGCGGCGGCGCGCGCGACCCCGCTCGTGCCGCTGATCGGCTTCGTCGCCGCACCGTGCGACAGCCGAACGCTCGACGGCGAGCAGGTCCTGGCAGGTGATTGCGACCTGGTCGTGCGCATGATCTCCAACGGCCAGCCGCACCGCGCGCTGCCCCTCACCGGTTCGCTGTGCACGGCAGTGGCGGCGCAGATCGAGGGCAGTGTCGTCCACGGCGTCGCGCGTGCGGGCCGCGACGGGCCGCTGCGGCTGGCCATGCCTTCCGGCGTGCTGACGGTCGATGCCCGCGTGCGCGCCGAGGCCGGGCGCTGGCATGCCGAACACGGATCCTTCTTCCGCACCACACGCCGTCTGTTCGACGGCTTCGTTCATGTCTGAGTCATCCCATCCGTCGCGCGGGCGCCGCGCCGTGCTGTGTTCGGCCGCCGTGGCGAGCCTGCCGCTGTTGTGGCCGACGGCGGCGCGCGCGCAGTCATCGGCCTGGCCGGCGAAGCCGATCCGCATCATCGTGCCCTTCGCGCCCGGCGGCGGCGTGGACGTGCTCACGCGTGCGGTCGCCGCCGAACTGTCGCAGCGCTGGAAGCAGCCCCTCGTGATCGAGAACCGTGCCGGCGCGGGTTCGATCATCGGCGCCGACATGGTGGCCAAGGCGCCGCCCGACGGCTATACGCTGCTGGCCACCGTCAATCCGACAGTCGTTGCCAACCGCTTCCTCTATCGCAGCCTGCCCTACGACCCCGACCGCAGCTTCGAACCCATCATGCTGATGGTGGCCAGCGACCAGCTGTTGCTGGCCAGCGCTGCGCTGCCGGCGAACAACCTCAAGGAACTGATCGCGCTGGCAAAGAAGGAGCCCGGCAAGCTGAACTACGGCTCCTATGGCATGGGCAGCCAGCCGCACCTGCTGTACGAGACGATCAAGGCGCGCGAGGGCATCGACCTGCTGCACGTGCCCTACAAGGGCATCACGCCGATGCTCACCGCGCTGGCGGCCGGCGAAGTGATGCTGGGCAGCGGCAGCGTCGCGGTTGCGCAGCCGCTGGTGGCCGCGGGCAAGATCAAGCCGATCTCGGTGGCGGGCACGAAGCGCGTGCCGCAGTACCCGGACGTGCCGACGACGGTCGAGCTGGGCTACCCGTATGCGCAGACCTCGATCTGGTACGCGCTGTTTGCTCCCGCGGGCACGCCGGCGGCCGTGCTCGACAAGATCCGCACCGATGTCAAGGCCGTGCTGTCCGACCGCAGCTTTGCCGAGATGCATGCCCTGTCTAAAGGTCTGACCGTTGTTGCGGGCGATGGCGAGTTCCTGTCGCGCACGATCCGTGAGGAGACGCAGGTCACGGCCATACAAGTCAAGGCGGCCGGCGTCCAGCCCGAGTAGCGCTGCGGATAATGCGCCCTTCGCTACCGGAAGGACGCATGAAGAACAGCACGGATGCCGCCGCGCCAGGCGCGGAGCTGCCGGTCGCCGAAAAGAAGAAGCGCGCGCCGCGTGTGTTCGAGGCGATCTGCGACCAGGTCCGCTGGCAGCTTTCGACGGGTGCGCTGCGGCCGGGCGACAAGCTGCCGGCCGAGCGCGAGCTTGCGCTGCAGACCGGCAGTTCGCGCACCGCCGTGCGCGAGGCGCTGCGCAGCCTGGAGATGGCCGGGGTCATCCGGTTGCAGAAGGGTGTGAAGGGCGGGGCCTTCATCCGCGAAGGCGACCCGGAGGTGGTCACGCGCTCTTTCGGCGACATGGTGCACCTGGGGCGCATCTCCCTCGAGGACCTGACCGAAAGCCGGGTGATCCTGCTCGATGCGGTGCTGCGGCTGGCCTGCGAGCGCGGGCGTGAGCAGGACTTCGACGCGCTGGAGCAGAGCATCGACCGCACCGAGGAACTGACGCGGCTGGGGCAACTGGACGAGCGGCGCCTGCAACTCGTCAACTTCTATCGCCTGCTGGCGCAGGCGACGCGCAACCAGGTGATGGTCATCATCGTCGATGCGGTCACCGACATCCTGCTGCGGGTGCTGCAGCGCGACGGTGCGGTGCCGCGCCAGGAGACCGTCAAGGCCCACCGCGAAATCGTGCGCTGCCTGCGCCGGCGCGATGCCGACAAGGCGGTCCAGCTGATGCGCAGGCACTTCAAGGCGCTGCATGCCTACCTGTTCGAGGCCGAGACGCGCGGGGCCGACATGCCGAAGGCGCGCAAAGCAAAATAGGTTGGACCATTAGGTAGAATCGTGTCATGACCGACACGAAGACTGCACTGGTCACCGGCGCTGCCTCCGGCATCGGGCTGGCGATCGCGCGGCGCCTGGCGCGCGACGGCTACCAGGTGCTGATGGCCGACCGCGCCGATTCAGTACACCAGGCGGCATCGCTCGCGGCCGAAGGCGCCGTTGCCGCGACCGGCCTGATTGCCGACGTGGGCAGCGCGGCCGGCATCGACGCGCTGCGCTCGCAGCTGGGTGAACGCCGCGTCGACGTGCTGGTCAACAACGCGGGCATCTCGCGCGGCCGTGCCGGCTTCGACGTGACTGCGACGACGCCCGAGGAATGGGAGCGCGTGATCGCGGTGAACCTCACCGCCCCCTTCCTGTTGAGCCAGATCGTGGTGCCGGGCATGCGTCAGCGCGGCTGGGGCCGCATCGTCAACATCGCCTCGCGCGCCGGCCGCACCGGCGTGCTGACCGGCGGTCTGCCGTACGCGGCATCGAAGGCCGGATTGATTGGCATGACGCGGGCGCTGGCGCTGCAGTGTGCGGCACAGGGCATCACCGCCAACAGCATCGCGCCCGGCTGGGTCGAGACACCGCTGACCGGCCGCACGCCGCCGGCCGCCGCCGCCAAGGCGCTGCAGGCCATTCCGCTGGGCCGCGTCGCGCAGCCGGACGAGATCGCCGGCATCGTCGCCTTCCTGTGTTCGGCCGATGCGGCCTACATCACCGGCGCGGTGATCGACGCCAATGGCGGCAGCTTCATGGGCTGAGGATGGGTATCAGAGCGCGGCGTTGCTGCGCCCGCCATCGGCGGTGATCAGTTCGCCATTGATGAAGCTGGCATCGTCGGAGCACAGGAACGCCACCACCGCGGCGATCTCCTGCGGCGTCGCCAGCCGGCCGAGCGGCGTGCTCTGCACGCGCCGGGCCACCGCTTCGCCGCTGAAGTTGGCCAGCGCCGCCGGTGTGGGCACGAAGGCCGGCGCGACAGCGTTGACGCGCACGCCCGCGCGTCCCAGGTCGATGGCGGCGGCACGCGTCAAGCCGGCGACGGCGCCCTTGACGGCACAGTACGCGATCGAATCGGCGGTGGCCCGCGTCGCCGCGGTCGAACAGATGTTGACGACCGCGCCATGGCCGCTGCGCTGCAGGCCGGGCAGTGCCGCCTGCATCGTCCACACCATGCCCTTGACGCCGACCGCGAGCATGCGCTCCAGCGTCTCGTCGTCGATGTCGGCCACCGGCTGATAGCGGATCCACGCCGCGTTGTTGACGAGCAGGCCCACTGGCCCCACGCAGCTTCGACCGCCGCGAGTGCCCGTTGCACCGCGTCGCGCTGTCCGACATCGACCACGTGGGCGGCAACCTGCAGGCCGCGCGCGTGCATCTCCTCGACGGCCTGCTGCGTCCGGCTCGCGCTGACGTCGAGCACGGCGACGCGAGCGCCTTCGTCCCCCAGCCGCTCGGCAATCGCGCGGCCGATGCCGCGCGCCGCGCCGGTGACCACCGCAATGCGGCCTTCGAGTCGCTTTTCCATTCGTTGCTTTCGTGGGTCGCCGTTCTCAGGCCATGAACACGCCACCGTTCACGTCCAGGCAGACTCCGTTCACATAGGCCGCGCCGTCCGAAGCCAGGTACAGCGCGGCGGCGGCCACCTCGTCCGGCGTGCCCAGCCGACCGGCCGGAATGGCCGCCACCGCAGCCTGCAGCACGGCCGTGGACGAGGTGTTCGACAGCGGCGTTTCGATGCGCCCCGGCGCGATCGCGTTGACGGTGATGCCGTTGCCGGCATACAGCCCGGCCAGGTGGCGCGTCATGCCGATCAGGCCCGCCTTGGACGCGGCGTAGTGCGTCGCCGCCGGTCCGACGAAGGTGCGGCCGGCGCGCGAGGCGACGTTGATCACCCGGCCGAAGTGGCCTTCGATCATGCCGGGCAGCAGGTCGCGGCACAGCACGAAGGGCGAGGTCAGGTTGACGCGCAGTGTCGCCTCCCACTCATCGACATCGACCTCCAGCGGGGAGGGCGGCAGGCCGTTGCGCTTCGGCGAAATGCCGGCGTTGTTGACGAGCACGTCGCAACCGCCGAGCCGGGTGAGCGTGACGCGCGCCAGCGCCGCCGTTTCGGCCGGGTTCGCAAGGTCGGCCTGCTGTGACTGGGCTTCCCGGCCCTGCGAGCGCAGTTCGTCGGCGATGGCGTGTACGCGCGGGTCGCGGTCGGCCAGCAACACGGCATCGCCGTGGTTCAGGAAGGCACGGGCTATCGCCAGGCCGATGCCGCTGGCGGCACCGGTGACGAGGACGCGGCGGGGTCCGTTCATCGAGCGCGTGTCAAATGGTAGGACCATATTGTGACACGACGCGGAACGCGCCAGTGCCGTGCTTGCCCGGGCGGCCCGGCGCGAGGGTCAGCGCACGGCCGGCGTGGCGTAGCGATGTTCGAGTCCGGACCAGCGGTCGAAGTCGACCGCGGCCTGGCGTTCCGCGAAACCGATCAGCAGCGCTTCCGCGCCGGCCAGCGAGCCGGCTTGTTGCAGGTGCTGCAGCGTGCGCTGCATGGCCAGCATGGCGGCCTGCAGCGCGGCGTTGGCATAGAGGATGCCGGCGTAGCCCATCGCCGCCAATTCGTCGCGCGGCAGCATCGGTGTCCGGCCGCCGTGCACGATGTTGCACAGCTGGGGGCCGGACAGGCGCCGCGGGATCTCGCGCAGTTCGGCTTCGCTGGCCGGCGCTTCGACGAAGAGCAGGTCGGCGCCGGCCTCGTGGTAGGCCGCGGCGCGCTCCAGTGCGGCGTCGAAGCCCTCGACGGCGCGCGCATCGGTGCGGGCGATGACCAGGAAGTCCGCGTGCGTCCGCGTGTCCACGGCGGCCTTGATCTTCTGCACCATCTCGCCGGCCGGCACGACGGACTTGCCGTCGAAGTGGCCGCAGCGTTTGGGGTAGACCTGATCCTCGATCTGGATCGCATTGGCCCCGGCGCGCTCGAACAGCTTCACGGTGCGGATCAGGTTCACGGCGTTGCCGAAGCCGGTGTCGCCGTCCGCGACGATGGGAATCGACACCGCCTCGCGGCAGGCGGCGATGTGCGCCGCGACCTCGGTCGCTGAACTCAGCCCGATGTCCGGCGCACCCAGCCACCAGTTCGCGATGCCCGCGCCGGTGAGGTAGACCGCGGGGAAGCCCGCCGACTCGACCATCCGGGCGGTGAGTGCGTTGCCGGCGCCAGGCAGCAGCAGGCCGGCACCCGGTGCCAGCAGAGTGCGCAGTGGGGTCATCGTGTCCTTCTCTGATCGCTGAGCGCGGGGTGTTGGCTCGACATGCTATCGAAGAGGCCGTTGCGACCCCCGGGGTGGGCCCAGATCAGCGCGCACGCACGGCGCGCGCGTGCGGGCCCCTTGCCCCGGCCCTTCCTAGCGCCCCACCACCAGGCGGATGGCCGGCAGGACCTTCTCGCTCTCGTTGCGCCGCTGCAGCGCCAGCCGCAGGTTGTACTGCGCCACCTCGGTGTGCTCGGCGACCAGCGCCTGGGCACGCTCGCCCTGACCGCGCTGCAGCGCATCGAACAGCATGTGGTGCTGACGGTGCGCATAGAGCATCCAGTCACGGTCCAGCGCCAACTGGCCCTGCATCGGCAGCATCGCGCTGGCCGGGGCGAAGGGCAGCTTGTTGTTCAGCGCCACGGCACGCTGCAATGCCAGGTTGCCGCTGGCCTTCAGGATCAGCTCGTGGAAGCGGTCGTTCATCGTCGCGTAGTGGGCGTAGTCCTCCACTGTGAGCGGATTGGCCACGAGCACGGCATCGCCTTCGTCGAGGCAGGACTGCAGCTCCAGCGCCAGTTGCCGGCTCAGGCCGTGCTCGGCCACCAGACGTGCCGCCAGCCCCTCGAGGTGGCCACGCACCGTGATCGCGTCCGCCACTTCCTGTGCGGTGAACTGCCGCACGACGTAACCCACGGTGTCGTTGGCCTCGACCAGGCCCTCCTGTTCCAGCGTCACCAGGGCCGCGCGCACCGGCGTGCGCGACGCGTTCAGGCGCGAGGCCAGCTGTTGTTCGGCCAGGCGTGCGCCCGGCTGGAACTCGCCGCGCAGGATCAGGTCGCGCAGCTGCATCAACACGGTGTCTTGTAGATTCATGGTCGAATTATGTACACAGCATTCTTAAAACGGTATACCATTTCCCTCGGGTCATGAAGAGGAGCAGGTCATGAACGCGGAACAGAACGAACTTATCACCCGCATCGGCCCGGGCACACCGGCCGGGGCGCTGATGCGACAGTACTGGCAGCCCGTCGCGCTGGTGGATGAGTTCGACGTGCGCTTCGACCCTGCGGTGGCCCAGCGCCCGCTGAAAGCCGTGCGGCTGCTCGGCCAGGACCTGATCCTCTTCAAGGACGAGCAGGGGCGCTGGGGCCTGCTCGATCGCGACTGCCCGCATCGCAACGCCGACCTGGCCTACGCCCGGCACGAGGGCGATGGCGTGCGCTGCCCGTTCCACGGCTGGAAGTTCGACGTCACGGGGCGCTGCACCGACACCCCGGGCGAGCCGCTGGGCAGCAAGTTGTGCGAGCGTGTCCGGCAGGGCAGCTATCCGGTGCTCGAGCGCAGCGGCGTGCTGTTTGCCTGGCTGGGCGCGGCGGGCAAGGCGCCGCCGCTGCCGGGCTTCGACTGCTTCAAGGCGCCTGCGACCCATGTCTTCGCCTTCAAGGGGCTGTGGCACTGCAACTGGCTGCAGGCCTTCGAGGTCGGCATCGACCCGGTGCATGCCTCGTTCCTGCATCGCTTCCTCAACGACACCGCGCTCGACGAGATCGGCAACAACCCGGCGGGCAAGCAGTTCCGCAGCCCGAGCGCCGGCGCGATCGGCGGCGAGCGCTGGCCGATGACCCGCGTGCTGCGCGAGTTCCATCGGCCCGACATCAGCGTCGAGCAGCGGCCCTGGGGCCTGCAGCTGACGACGCTGCGCTCGATCAACGACGAACTGACCCACGTGCGCGTGACGCATGGCGTGTTCCCGCACACCTTCACGATCCCGCTGACGCCGACGATGACGATCACGCAGATGCACGTGCCGATCGACGACACGCGCACCTACTGGTATGCGTTCTTCACCAGCTTCGCCGAGCCGGTGGACAAGGAGGCGATGCGCAACCAGCGCACGCACTTCATCGCGCCGCCCGACTACGTGCCCAGGGCCGGGCGCGACAACCACTGGGGCTACGACCCCGAAGAGCAGCGCAGCAGAACCTTCCTCGGCATGGGCGAAGAGGACATCAACGTCCACGACCAATGGGCCGTCGAAAGCATGGGGCCGATCCAGAACCGCACGCGCGAGCACCTGGGCACCACCGACAAGGCCATCATCGCCCATCGGCGCGCTCTGATCGCCGCGATCGAGACGGTGCAGGCCGGCGGGCAGGCGCCGGGCATGGCCGATCCTGCATTGGCCGACCGCATGCTCGGCCCCGACACGGTCGACGGCATTGCGCCGGCCGGCACCTGGGGCACGTGGTGGCAGGCCGAGGCGCAGGCCAAGCGCGACAACGCGCCGTGGGTGGCGGCCAAGACACCCCTGCCCAGCGCATGACCAGCTTTGCGGCGCGCTGCCGCATCCACGACGCCGCCCGCGAACGCGAGCTGCTGCAGACCGCGCGCCGCATCGAGGACGCCGGCCTGGAACTCGTGCGCGTCGGCTGGTGCGACCTGCACGGCATGGTGCGCGGCAAGACCCTGGTGGCTGCCGCCGCCGAACGCGCGATGCGCGAAGGCGTCGGCATGGTGAGCACGCTGATGCTCAAGGACACCTCGGATCGCACGGCATTCAAGGTCTTCGAGCCGGGGGGCACGGCCGAGCTGCCGGGCTTCGGCCAGGCCAACAACCTGGTGCTGTTGCCCGACCCGGCCAGCTTCCGCCAGCTGCCGTGGACCCGCGGCACCGGCTGGCTGCGCGGACAGCCTTGGTTCCAGGACGGCACGCCGGTGGAACTCGACACCCGGCGCGTGCTGCAACGCGCGCTGGCGCGGCTGCACCAGGCGGGCTGGCGCATGGTCTGTGGCCTCGAGGTCG
>JBGAII010000055.1:0-26521 GCA_044225625.1 Rubrivivax sp. | reverse complement strand
CGACGCGGCGCGGCTGCGCCTGCCGGAGCAACTTCCGCAGCTTCCCGCGCAGCCGCTGCCGGCCGACGTGGTGGCACAGCGAGCGATGGACGAGCGCCTGGATCTGCTGCTGGCCCGCGCGCAACTCGGCGCCGCACAGCGCACGCAGGGGCTGGAAACAGTGCGGCTCTTCGACATCGAGCTGGCGGCCGTGCGCGACCAGGCGGCCGACGGCACGCGCGGCCCAGGCACCGAGGTGGCGCTGGCGCTGCCGCTGTTCGACACCGGCGGCAACCTGAGGCAGGAAGCATCGGCCCGCGTGCGTGCCGCGCAGGCTCGCTTCGAACAGGTGCGCCGCGAGGCCGGCTCGCTGCTGCGCGAGCGCTACGCAGCCTACCGCAGTGCCTACGACGTGGCCTTGCAGCAGCGCGACGAGGTGCTGCCGCTGAAGCGCACGATCGGCGACGAAATGCTGCTGCGCTACAACGGCATGCTGGCCAGCGTCTTCGAGCTGCTGGCCGAGGCGCGGGCCCAGTCCACGGCGGTGATCGGCGCGATCGAGGCCCAGCGCGACTTCTGGCTGGCCGACGCGGCGCTGCGCGCCGCCCTCGCCGGCGCACCCGGCCCGGCCTTGTCGCGGGCCGCCAGCATCGCCGCCGCCGCACCGGCCGCCGCCGCGGGAGGGCACTGATGAACGCCCGCCGACGCTTTCTGGGCGGTAGCGCGCTGGCCGCGGCCGCCGCCGTGAGCCGCAGCGCGCTGGCCGCGCTGCCCGAGGCACCGAGCGCGCCGCCGGCCGCCGGCACCGCGCCGCCGCTGCTGCCGCCCGGCGGCCGGCCCTACCGGCCGGTGGTCACGCTGAACGGCTGGACACTGCCCTGGCGGATGCGCAACGGCTGGAAGGAATTCCACCTGGTCGCCGAAGCTGTGCAGCGCGAACTGGCGCCGGGCATGACGGCGCAGCTGTGGGGCTACAACGGCAGCTCGCCGGGGCCGACCATCGAGGTCGTCGAAGGCGACCGCGTGCGCATCTTCGTCACCAACCGGCTGCCCGAACACACCGCGCTGCACTGGCACGGGCAGCGCCTGCCCAACGGCATGGACGGCGTCGGCGGCCTGACCCAGCCGCAGATCCCGCCGGGCAAGACCTTCGTCTACGAGTTCGAGGCGCGCCGCTCGGGCACCTTCATGTACCACCCGCATGCCGACGAGATGGTGCAGATGGCCATGGGCATGATGGGCCTGTGGATCACGCACCCGCGCGAGCCGCGCGCGACGCCGGGCTACACCGAAGTGGACCGCGACTTCTGCTTCCTGCTCAACGCCTTCGACATCGAGCCGGGCAGTGCCGTGCCGCGGGTGATGACGATGCTGGACTTCAACCTGTGGTGCTGGAACAGCCGCGTCTTCCCCGGCATCGATGCGTTGCCGGTGCGGCTGGGCGACCGGGTGCGTTTGCGCGTCGGCAACCTGACGATGACCAACCACCCGGTGCACATGCACGGCCACGAGTTCGTCGTCGCCGGCACCGACGGCGGCTGGACCAACCCGGCCTCGCGCTGGCCGGAGGTCACCGCCGACATCGGCGTGGGCCAGATGCGCGCGCTGGAGTTCATGGCCACCGAGCCGGGCGACTGGGCGCTGCACTGCCACAAGAGCCATCACACGATGAACGCCATGGGGCACGGCCTGCCGACGATGATCGGCGTGGACCAGCGCGACCTGGTGCGCAAGGTCCAGAAGCTGGTGCCGGACTACATGGTGATGGGCGATCGCGGCATGGCCGACATGGGCGAGATGGAAATGCCGTTGCCGGACAACACGCTGCCGATGATGACCGGCCAGGGACCGATGGGCCCGCTGGAGATGGGCGGCATGTTCACGGTGATCAAGGTGCGCGAAGGCCTGGGCCGCGACGACTACCGCGACCCGGGCTGGTACGCTCACCCGGCCGGCACCGTGGCCTACGAATGGCAGGGCGAGACATTGAACCCGCAGCGTGCGCCCGCATCCAACAGCGACGGCGCCGAAGTGCAGCAGCATGTCGGCGCGCCGTGGCGGGCCACCCGGCCGCGACGCGGCCATGAACACTGAAGGAGATCGTGATGAGCAAAGGCATTGCCGCCGCCCTGCTGGCCCTGGCGGCCGGCGCCGCGCAGGCGCAGGCCTACGACGGCGAGGTCATGAAGATCGACAAGGCGCAGAACAAGATCACGCTGAAGCACGGCGAGCTCAAGGGCCTGGACATGCCGCCGATGACGATGATCTTCCGCATGCAGGACGCCAAGCAGCTGGATGCGTTGGCCGTCGGCGACCGCGTCCGCTTCGATGCCGCCAAGGTGGGCGGTGCCTACACCGTGACCGCGATCCGCAAGATGTGACGCCCGAAGGGCCGGCCCGATAGCATGCGCGCCCTACCCAACCTTCTGGAGACGGCGCCATGGGATCCTCGCTCAGCCAGCTGATCAATCACCAGGTGCGCCTGGCCTCCCGCCCGGTCGGCCTGGCCCGGGCCGAGAACTGGCAGTTCACCACCGAGCCGGTGAACGAGCCGGTCGACGGCGCGGTGCTGGTGAAGACGCTGGCGCTGTCGCTGGACCCGGCGATGCGCGGCTGGCTGAACGACGGCAAGAGCTACATCCCGCCGGTGGGCATCGGCGAAGTCATGCGTGCCGGCGGCATCGGCCGCGTCGTGGCGTCGGAGGACCCGGCCTTCCAGCCGGGCGACGTGGTCAGCGGCCTGCTCGGCGTGCAGGAGTACAGCCAAGCGGCCGCGGGCCTGCCCGGCGGGCGGCTGCAGAAGATCGACCTGCGGCTGGGCACGCCGGCGCAGTGGCTCAACGTCTATGGCATGCCGGGCATGACCGCGTACTTCGGTCTGAAGGACGTGGGCCTGCCGCAGGCCGGGCAGACACTGGTCGTCTCCGGCGCCGCCGGCGCCGTGGGCCAGACCGTCGGGCAGCTGGCCCGGATCTGGGGTATGCGCGCCGTCGGCATCGCCGGCGGCCAGGCCAAGTGCGACTGGGTGGTCCGCGAGCTCGGTTTCGACGCCTGCATCGACTACAAGGGTGGCTCGGTGCGCGACGGGTTGAAGCAGCACTGCCCGAAGGGCGTGGACATCTACTTCGACAACGTCGGCGGCGAGATCCTCGACCATGTGCTGGCCCGGCTGGCGCCGAAGGCGCGCATCGTCATCTGCGGCGCGATCAGCCAGTACAACAACACCACGCCGATCCAGGGGCCGAAGAACTACATGTCGCTGCTGGTGAACCGCGCGCGCATGGAAGGCTTCGTGATCTTCGACTACGCCGACCGCTTCCCGCAGGCGATTGCGGAGCTGGCCGGCTACGTGAAGGACGGCCGGTTGAAGAGCAAGGAAGACATCGTCGACGGCGGTGTCGCAGTGTTTCCCGAGACGCTCAACAAGCTGTTCGCGGGCGAGAACTTCGGCAAGCTGGTGCTGAAGGTCGCGGACGAGTGATGGGAAGGTGGCGTACCGCTCCCGGCGCATAGCCGCCGCTCGCTGATCGCCTGCCACTGCCTGTCGTTCAGGCGTTTGCGCGAGCCGAGGCTGACGGGGAAGCGAATCCGTCCATGCCTCGGGCCAGCGGCCCGAGGCGCTCGCCAGGCACGAACAGTCCCCCGGACTGTTCGTGTCCGGGCTCTCTCCCCCGCCCGGTCTGACAGACCGGGCTCCTCCTTTACTTCCCGGATTCGCTTCCCCGCCATCCTCGGCCGGACACGCGGAGGTGTTCGCGGCGCAACGGCCCCGAATTCATCGCGAACCACGAGCGCAGTGCCAGGGGCCGCGGGCGGACCGCCGGCAGGGCGCCTATGCGACGCCGAGGAGCGCAGGCTTCACGGCCAGCGCGCGCAGCGCGCCTCCACCTCTGACTTCGTCGCGACTGTTTGAACGTAGCGCGCGATCAGCGCGCGAAGTGAGTTGGCGACGAGGCCGTGAAGCCGAGCACCACAGGGCACCCCGCCCACCGGGCGGGGCGTCGCATTCGAAGCCCTGCCGGCGGTTCGCCCGTGGCCCCACGCCCCACACTTCGCACGCCGCAAACGAACGGCCGCCATGCGCCGTAGGTCGCCCCGCGTCAGCGGTTCTGCAGCCGGTTGTAGTCGAACAGGCCGGCCTCCAGCGGCGACCCCTGGACATAGGCGTCGTTCATCGCATCGCTGGCGGCCCAGAACTGCGGATTCGTGCGCCGCACGACGAAGCGGTCGGCCAGCTTCCGGTAGTCCGCTTCGGAGCCCAGGCCGGCGATCGCCGCGCGCAGCGCCGGCAATTCAGCCACCGACGATCGCAGCAGCGCATTCGGGTAGGCGCCGATGAAGCCGGGCACCACCGTCAGCGTGTTCTCCGCCGGCAGCAGTTCGGCCTTCTCGCGCGCCAGGTGGGCCACATTGGCATGCGCGGTGTTGCGCAGCAGCGTGAAGTAGCGGGCGTCGCCGCGGCCACCTTCGACGCGCAGCACGCTCATCTCCGGCAGCCAGGCCAGGCTCGCGCCCCGGACCTGCGCCAGCGCCTGCAACTCGACGCGCAAGCGCTCATCGTTCACACCGGCCAGGTCGAAGCGCGCATCCAGCACCGGCGCCAGCCGCTGGCGCAGCAGCGCGTAGAGCTCGCGCTGCGGGTCGCCGCCGGACCGGTAGGGCACGGCACTCTCGACATCGAGGTGGGCATTCGGGCCATAGACGTACTCCCGCGCTTCGCCCGCGGCGCCGCGGTACCAGTACAGCGCCGTGCTCTCGCGCACCGCCTGCGGCAGCAACACCAGGAAGTTGAACTCGCCTT
Organism: Rubrivivax sp.; assembly: GCA_044225625.1. Classification (GTDB taxonomy): domain Bacteria; phylum Pseudomonadota; class Gammaproteobacteria; order Burkholderiales; family Burkholderiaceae_C; genus Rubrivivax. Next base: position 21,741 of record JBGAII010000055.1, on the reverse strand, counting down.
CCATGCGCATGAAGTCCATGTACAGCCGGCTGTTCAGCTGGTGGCCGACGTTGCCGTAGACGTCGTAGCCGGCCACCAGCAGGTAGTAGATGCGCTCGAACAGCGGGTAGTCGATGACCCACGCGGTCTTCGGCGGCTCGCCGACGAAGCCCTGCACCACCGACGCGCTGTCGAAGTGGCGGAAGATGGTCAGCGCGGCATTGCGGTTGCGGCCTTCGCCGTCCCAGACCAGCGACAGATCGAGCCGGGCCCGGCCGGCGTCGAAACTCTGCTTCAGCACCTGGCTCTTGGCCTGCAGGTACGTGCGCTCCTGGCGGGCCATCGTCAGCCAGGGGCCGAGCAGGCCGGCATCGCTGCCCTGTTCGGCCGGCAGCGTCATCTGTCGCGCCTGGCGCAGCAGCACGTCGCCTTCGATGGCGTCACGGTTGGCGCGGGGGTCGACGAAGACCACCCAGAAGTGGTCCTCGATCACGTCCACCGCCATCTGCCCGCGGCACACCGGCCCTTTGATGAAGTTCATGATGAAGAACTGCGCCTCGTCCAGCAGGAAGCGGTAGCGGCCGTCCAGCGGCAGCTGCCGGAAGGCGACGAACGGGTTGCCGGCCTCCGCCACCGCGTAGGACGGCAGCACGTCCACCCGCACCTGCGGTCCGAGGAACCAGCGGCGGTACTTCTGCATGCGCTCCGGGCTCAGTTCGTAGGGCATGTGCGTCTTGGCCAGGATCGGCTCGCGCTCGGGCTCCAGCCGGTACCACCAGCGCGCGACGCCGGGGTCGTCGTAGGGCCGGCGCGAGGCGATGATGCGCACCGGCTCGCCGGGCGGTGTATCCGAACGCACCAGGCGGAAGGCGCGGTGCGTCGCATCGCCGGCGAAATGCAGATGGCCGAGGAACAGGTGCTCGTACAGGTAGCGGCTCATCAGCCGCTCCTTGTTCGACGGCCCGTTGAGAAAGGCCTCCCAGTCCCGCACCTGCTCGCGCTGCAGCGCCGACAGCGGCAGCTCGCCCTCGTAGGGCGCGCCGGCCTGCAGCCAGCGCGCGACCGTGTCCGTCTCGCGTGCGTCCAGCCCCGGCAGACCATAGGGCATGCCGGCCAGCGGCGCACGCTGCGCATAGGCGTCGAACTGCTCGACGCGCGGGCAGGACGCGCTGCGGTCGAGCGAGAAGTCGAATTCCCCGCCCAGCACCGGACCGGCAGGCAGCGGATGCTGCTGCTTGAGCCGCAGCGTCTGGTACAGCAGGCTGCCGGCCAGCTGCGCCTCGGGGGTTGGCGAGCGTTCGTTCAGCACCGGGAAGAAGCCCTTGGCGCGCCACTGCGAGGCCGTCTGCGCGTCGACGAACAGACGCGTCGGCGCGGCCTCGCGCAACCGGGTCGCGTCGTACACCGGTTCGCTGCTGGCACCACGCGCGACGCCCTGCCAGGCGCCGAGCTTGAGCTGGCAGGGCGCGTCGTAGCAGCCGTGGCAGACCACGCAGCGCCGCTGCAGGATCGGCTCGACGTCGGCGCGCCACGACACGCCGCCCGGCACCGGCGCCGCCGGCTGGTCGTAGCGCCGCGGGTCGGGCGGACCGAAGCGCTCGTCGAAGCTGTCGCGCGCCAGCGTGCCGCAACCCACCAGGACCAGTAGCGCCAGCGCGGCGGCGAAGGGGGTACGCATTCGATGCAGGCTCCGGGGACGCGAGGTGCGCGGACGAGTGATTCGGCGGGCCGGCCGCGCGACCCAGGGCGCACCGCCGGAGCCGCCATTTTCGGCGCATCCGTCGGCCCGCCCGTGCGGCGCCGGCCCACGCGCGGTAGAGCCATCGCCCTAGAGAAAGCGCGCAAGCGGCGCGGACGCGGGTCTACAGTAGACGTTGCGCATGATCAGGAGGCAACATGGTGAAGAAGAAGTCGTCGGGTGGGCCCGAACTGCCGGCCGGGCTGCTGGACAGCCAGCTGGCGCAGTCGGTGCGTGAGTCGGCGCAGCAGATCTGGCTGGCCGGCATGGGCGCTTTCGCCAAGGCGCAGGAAGGCCGGCTCAAGGTCTTCGAGGCGCTGATCAAGGAAGGCTCGAACCTGCAGCGCAAGACGCAGAACGCCGCCGAAGAGAAGATCGGCGAGGTGACCCACCGCATGAGCGCGATGGCCGGCGACGTCGGCGCGCGCGCCGGCCAGCACTGGGACAAGCTCGAGTCCATCTTCGAGCAGCGCACCGCCAAGGCACTGAACAAGCTCGGCGTGCCCACCGCGAAGGACGTGGATGCGCTGATCCGGCGCGTCGACGAACTGGCGGCGGCCGTCGCACGGCTGTCCAAGGCCGAGGCCAGGCCGGCCGCCAAGGCCGCGCCGGCGAAACGCGCCGCCAAGACCGCGGCCGCGCCGGCGGTCAGGAAGACCCCGGCCCGCAAGACGGCGCGCAAGACTGGCGGCTGAACATGGCCGCCCCGCGCAAGGCGCCCGCCGGGCCGCGCATCGGCCTGGCGCTGGCGGGCGGCGGCCCGCTCGGCGCGATCTACGAGATCGGCGCGCTGTGCGCGCTGCAGGAGGCGCTGGACGGCGTCGATTTCAACGACCTGTCGGGCTACGTCGGCGTGTCGGCCGGCGGCTTCATCGCCGCGGGACTGGCCAACGGCATGACGCCGCGCCAGCTGTGCAGCGCCTTCATCGAGAACGACAGCGCACGCCAGGACCTGGTCCGGCCGGCCCAGTTCATCCGCCCCGCCTGGGGCGAGTACCTGCGCCGTGGCGCGGCACTGCCGGGGCTGCTGGTGCAGGCCGGGCTGCGCGCCGTGTTCAAGCGCCGCGCGCTGCTGCCGGCGATCGAGATCCTGGGCCGCGCGCTGCCCACCGGCCTGCTGAGCGCGGCACCGCTGGAGGCGCAGATCCGCCGCGTGCTGAGCGCGCCGGGACGCAGCAACGACTTCCGCCAGCTGAAGCGCAAGCTGGTGCTGGTGGCCACCGACCTGGACAGCGGCGAGGCCGCCCCTTTCGGCCAGCCGGGCTGGGACCACGTGCCGATCTCGCAGGCCGCCGCCGCCAGCGCGGCGCTGCCGGGGCTGTTCCCGCCGGTGGCGATCGACGGCCGCTGGTACGTCGATGGTGCGCTGAAGAAGACGCTGCATGCCAGCGTGCTGCTCGACGAGGGCCTGGACCTGCTGTTCTGCCTGAATCCGCTGGTGCCCTTCGATGCCACCCATGCACGCCATCGCGTGCTCGGCAGCAACGATGCGCGCATTCCGCAGCTGGTGGTCGGCGGCTTGCCGGTGGTGCTGAGCCAGACCTTCCGCAGCCTGATCCACTCACGCCTCGAGTTGGGCATGAAGGGCTACGACAGCAGCCATCCGGACACCGACATCGTGCTTCTCGAGCCCGACCACCGCGATCCGGAGATGTTCCTGGCCAACACCTTCGGCTACGCGCAGCGGCGTGCGCTGGCCGAACACGCCTACCAGCGCACGCGCGCCGACCTGCGGTCGCGACGCAGCACGCTGGCCCGTACGCTGGGGCGGCACGGCATCCGCCTGAACGAGGCGCTGCTCGACGATCCGAAGCGCACGCTCGTCAGCCGCCGCCGGCCGCTGCCGAGCCGCGGCGCGCGCGCGCTGCAGCGGCTCGACGAGGTGTTGAACGACCTGGACGTGGCACTGGCGCAGCGCACGCACTAGGACGCGGCCAGCAGCCGCCCCAGCGTGGCGATGGCCGCCGCCACCTCGGCATCGGGACTGCGCCCGCAGCCGAGCCGCACGCAGTGGTCGAAACGGCGGCCGCTGGAGAACATCGAGCCCGGGGCGATCTTGATGCCGCGCTCCAGCGCGGCGCTGAACAGCGCATCGCCGCTGGCCCCTTCGGGCAGTTGCAGCCACAGCAGCAGGCCGCCGTCGGGCAGCGTCAGCCGCGTGCCCGCGGGGAAATGGGTGGCCACCAGATCGGCGTAGGCATCGCGGTGCCGGCGCAGGGCGTCACGCAGGCGGCGCACGTGGCGGCCGTAGGCCGGACTGGACAGGAACTCGGCCGCCGCGGCCTGCGGCAGCTCCTCCGGGAAGCGGCTCTGTGTGTACTTGAGCATCTCCACGCGGGCCTGCCAGCGGCCCGCCAGCATCCAGCCCAGCCGCAGTCCCGGCGCCAGGATCTTGTTCAGCGAACCGCAGTGAATCACGTGGCCCTGCGTGTCCCAGTGCTTCAGCGGACGCGGTGGCGCGTCGCTCATCTCGCCGTAGATGTCGTCCTCGATCAGCGCCACGCCGCGCGCGCCGCACAGCGACACCAGCGCCGCCTTGCGTTCGTCGGACATCGTGCAACCCAGCGGGTTGTGCAGCGAGGGCATCGACACCACGGCGCGGATCGTCGGATCGCTGTCCAGCGCGAACTGCAGCGCCTCCAGCGACAGCCCGTCGCGCGGGCTGGTCGGCAGTTCGATTGCGCGCAGGCCCAGCGCCTCGACGATCTGCAGCAGGCCGTAGAAGGTGGGCGATTCCAGCGCCACCGTGTCGCCCGGCTGCGCGACCGCTCGCAGCGCCAGGTTGACGGCCTCGGTGCAGCCCTGCGTGACGACGATCTCCTGCGGCGCAGCGGCGAGACCGCGTTCCAGCGCACGCCGTGCCAGCGCGGCGCGCAGCAGCGGATGGCCGTGGCGCCGCGTCATCGTCGTCAACAGGTCGGGCGCCAGGCGCAGCTTGCGCTGCATGACGCGCGCCAGCGCCACGCCCGGGTACAGCGCCGGCGGCGCGACGGCCAGCGCCAGGTTCACGGCCGCGGGCTGGCGCTGGCCTTGGGCGAGGATCTGCGACACGTGCGCGGAGATGCCGACATAGGCGGCCGGGTCGATGGCCTGGCCGCGCTGCTCGGTCGCCGGCGGCAGGCTCGCGCGTTGCGGGTGGCGCACGAAGTAGCCGGAGCGCGCCCGTGCTTCGAGCCAGCCTTCGTCCTCCAGCTGCCGGCAGGCCTGCAGCGCGGTCGACAGGCTGACGTCGTGGGTGCGCATCAGCTGGCGCACCGAAGGGAAGCGGTCGCCGGCACGCAGCGAGCCGGCGCGGATGGCCTCGAAGTACTGCGCGGCGATGCGGCGGTAGAGCGTGCTCATGAAGTCGCGCAGTGTGCCCGTTGTGGCGCACGCACGACAGATACAGATGCGGCACGACACGGGCGCAACAGCGGCCCCGGCGCCGCGCTGTTGCGGCCCCTCGCGTCGTCCGCTGTGTCTGGCAGCGTGCCCGCGGCCCGACGACAGTTCCACTCATGGAAAGCATCACCTACGAACTCGAAGCCGGGCAGTGCCTGTTCCTGGAACTGCGCCGCGGCGACCAGGTGTGGATACAGCGCGGCCGGCTGCGTGCGCAGCCACCGGCGCGCTGGGAAGGCGGCACGATGCTGCTGCGCGAGGAGCATTGGCCCGAAGCCGCCCACTGGACCGCCGATGCCTGCGCGGCCTGGCAATGCCAGGCGCTGCAGCGCACGACGCTGGTCTGGCAGCCTTGCCGGGCGTGGCGGCGCTGGGCGGCGGCCTGGCGCCGGCTCGCCGCGGCGATGGCGCGGCGCGCGCCCGGCGCGCCACGGCCGGCCGGATCGCTGCCGCCGCACTGAGCCGGCAGCGCGCGCAGGCGAGCCTGGATTAGGATTCCGCATAGACCAAGCCCGGAAAAGGAGCGGAGTGATGAACAGGCAATGGGGTAGCGCAGCGCTGGCTGCGGTGGTGGTGCTGGCGGGTTGTGCGTCCGGGCCGCCGTTCATCGATCAGGCGCAGCCCGAGGCGCTGGCCATCGCGCAGCGGCGTGCGGCCTTCGAGTTCAACTGCCCGGCGGCGACGACCCAGGTGCTGTCGCGCGAAACGCTGCAGCCGGTGTCCTTCCGCTTCGGCGTCGAGCGCGCCGAATACACGATCGGCGCCACCGGCTGCGGCAAGCGTGCCACCTTCGTGGTGATCTGCCCCGATCAGCCGGGCTCGACCTGCTTCTCGGCCGCCGGCCGCGACGGCATCATGCAGTAGTCGCCTCGGCCTCAGCCGAGGTAGCGCGCCTCGAGGTGCGCCTTGAAGTGCGCCGGGTTCAGCGTCTCGCCGCTGGCCCGCCGCGCCAGTTCGTCGGTGTCCCAGCGGCTGGCCTGGAGCCAGATGCGCTCGCGCAGCCAGTCGAAGACCGGCGCCAGGTCGCCGGCCGCAATGCGCGCGTCGAGGTCCGGCGTCTCGCGCCGCATCGCCGCGAACCACTGGGCCGCATACATCGCGCCGAGTGAATAGCAGGGAAAGTAGCCGAAACCGCCTTCGGTCCAGTGCACGTCCTGCAGCGGGCCGTCCTTGTAGTTGCCGCGCGTGTCCAGGCCGAGCAGTTCCATCATCTTCTGGTCCCACAGCGCGGGAATGTCCTCGGCCTCGATCTCGCCTTCGACCAGCGGCCGCTCGATCTCGTAGCGCAGGATCACATGCGCCGGATAAGTCACCTCGTCGGCGTCGACACGGATCAGCCCCGGCTCGACGCGCGTCATCAACCGCTGCAGGTTGTCCGGGGCGAAGGCCGGCTGCTGCCCGAAGGCGTCGGCCACCAGTTCCGTCAGGCGGGCGACGAAGCCCGGATGGCGGCCCAGCTGCATCTCGAAGCTCAGGCTCTGGCTTTCGTGCAGCGCCATCGATCGCGCCTCGGCCACCGGCTGGCCCAGCCATTCGCGCGGCAGGTTCTGTTCGTAGCGGCCGTGACCGGTCTCGTGCACCGTGCCGAGCAGGCCCCCAAGGAAGTCGTCCTCGGTGAAGCGCGTGGTCATGCGCACGTCCTCGGGCACGCCGCCGCAGAAGGGGTGCGTGCTCAGGTCCAGCCGGCCGGCCTCGAAGTCGAATCCAAGCAGCCGCATCACGCGCTCGCACAAGCGGCGCTGCGCGTCCACCGGAAACGGCCCGGCCGGCAGCAACAGCGTCTCGCCGCGCTGGCGCTCGCGTACGCGGCCGATCAGGTCGGGCAGCCAGCCGCGCACGGCGCCGAAGAGGCGGTCCACCGTCGCGCTGCGCATGCCGGGTTCGAAGCGGTCCATCAGCGCGTCGTAGCGCGACAGGCCGCTGCGCTCGGACAACAACGCAGCTTCCTCGCGGGCGATGGCCAGCACCTCGCGGAAGTTGCCGAGGAAGCCCTGCCAGTCGTTGGCCGGACGCTGCGTGCGCCACGCATGTTCGCAGCGCGAACCGGCCAGCTGGCGCCGCTGCACCAGCGCATCGGGCAGCGCGTTGGCCCGCTGCCAGTCACGGCGGATCTCGCGCAGGTTGGCACGCTGCAGTTCGGAAAGCGCCTCCTGCTCGGCGCGCTCGAGGGTGTCGGCCAGCGTTGGATCGGTGCGCATGCGGTGCATCAGCGCCGCCATCTCCGCCAGCGCCGCAGCGCGCGCCGCATTGCCCTTCGGCGGCATGTTGGCAGCCTGGTCCCAGCCAGCCAGCGATTGCAGATGGCCCAGGTGATGCAGGCGGGTGTAGGTGCGCGTCAGCGCGTCGTAGGCGGGTGTGTCGGGCATGGTGAGCTGCATTCTCGCGCTGCAGCCGCGCGCCCGCCGCGCAGCCCACGGCCGCCAGCCCCACCGCACAGGCCTCGCCTGCGGCACATGTCACGCCATCGCGCCATGCCGCCGCTAGAAGCTGAACTGGCCGGGAAAGACCCAGAGCAGCGCCGCGGTCATCGTCAGGTAGCGGGCCAGCTTGCCGATGGCCATGTACAGCACGCAGGGCCAGAAGGCCAGGCGCAGCCAGCCGGCCAGCGCGCACAGCGGGTCGCCGACCACCGGCAGCCAGCTCAGCAGGCAGGCCTTCGGGCCGAAGCGCTGCAGCCAGCCGAGCACGCGCAGCTCGCGCGGCGGCCGCTTCTTCACGTGTTCGTAGGTGCGTTCGGCCGCATACCCCATCCACCAGCTGATCGCGCCGCCGATGGTGTTGCCGGCCGTGGCCACCAGCACGGCGGCCCAGAACAGGTCCGGGTTCAGCTTGACCAGCCCGAAGACGGCCGGCTCCGAGCCCATCGGCAGCAGCGTGGCCGACAGCATCGCGACGATGAAGACCGTGCTCAGGCCGTATTGCGGCAGCGACAACGCGCCGAGCAGGGAGTGCATCCAGGCTTCCATCGCGGCGCATTATCGGCAAGGTGCGTGGGACCGCGCCGCTATACTCCCGCCTCCCGTTTTGCCCACTCCCGGCCTGCCATGCACATCGGCGCTCACGCGCTCGCGAACAACCTGTTCGTCGCCCCGATGGCGGGCGTCACCGACCGGCCGTTCCGCCAGCTGTGCCGGCGCCTCGGCGCCGGCCATGCGGTCAGCGAGATGGTGACATCGCGGCCCGAACTGCGCGATTCGCTGAAGACCTCGCGCCGCGCCAACCACGACGGCGAAAGCGCGCCCATCACCGTGCAGATCGCCGGCACCGATGCGCTGATGATGGCCGAGGCCGCGCGCTACAACGTCGACCGCGGCGCGCAGATCATCGACATCAACATGGGCTGCCCGGCCAAGAAGGTGTGCAACAAGTGGGCCGGCTCGGCGCTGATGCGCGACGAGCCGCTGGCGCTGGACATTGTCGAGGCGGTGGTCGCCGCCTGCGCGCCGCAGCGCGTGCCGGTGACGCTGAAGATGCGGACCGGCTGGTGCGACACCGAGCGCAACGCACTGCGCATCGCCCGCGCGGCCGAATCCGCCGGCGTGGCCATGGTGGTGGTGCACGGCCGCACACGCGAGCAGGGCTACAAGGGTCTGGCCGAGTACGACACCGTGGCGGCCGTCAAGGCCGCGCTGCGCATTCCGGTGGTCGCCAACGGCGACATCGACTCGCCGCAGAAGGCGTTGCAGGTGCTGCGCCACACCGGCTGCGATGCGCTGATGATCGGCCGTGCCGCGCAGGGGCGGCCCTGGATCTTCCGCGAGATCGCGCACTTCCTGCAGCACGGCACGCTCGCTCCGGCGCCGGCCACGCGCGAAGTGCGGCAATGGCTGCTCGAGCATCTCGAGGACCACTATGCGCTGTACGGCGAAGCCGTGGGCGTGCGCACCGCGCGCAAGCACATCGGCTGGGCGGTGCGCGCGCTGCCCGGCGGCGAGGCCTTCCGCGCGGCGATGAACACGCTGGACGACACCGCGGCGCAGGTGCGCGCGGTCGCCACCTTCTTCGACGCGCTGGCCGAAGCCCATCCCCGCCTGCCGCAGGCCGCGGCCAACGACGCCTCCGCGCTGCTGTTCGCATGAGCCGCAAACACATCGAGGAGTGCGTGCGCACGAGCCTGGAGCAGTACTTCAGGGACCTGCGCGGCGCCGAGCCGCACTCGCTGCACGACATGGTCATCCAGACCGTGGAGAAGCCGCTGCTCGAAGTCGTCATGCGCCAGGCCGAAGGCAACCAGAGCAAGGCTGCCGAATGGCTGGGCATCAACCGCAACACCTTGCGCCGCAAGCTGCACGATCACAAGCTGATCAAGTGACGTTGGACTACCGATGGCCGAACTGACCGCATTGCTTTCCGTGTCCGACAAGACGGGCATCGTCGATTTCGCGCGCGCGCTGCAGGCGCAGGGGGTGCGGCTGCTGTCGACCGGCGGCACCGCCCGGCTGCTGTCCGAGGCGGGGCTGAAGGTCACCGAAGTGGCCGAAGTCACCGAATTCCCGGAGATGCTCGATGGGCGCGTCAAGACGCTGCACCCGCGCATCCACGCCGGGCTGCTGGCGCGGCGCGATCTGCCGGCGCACATGGCGGCGCTGCAGCAGCACGGCATCGGCACCATCGACCTGCTCGTCGTCAATCTGTACCCCTTTGCGCAGGCCACTGCGCGCGCCGACTGCACGCTGGAAGAAGCCATCGAGAACATCGACATCGGCGGTCCGGCCATGCTGCGTGCCGCAGCCAAGAACTGGGCCGACGTGGCGGTGCTGATCGACCCGGCCGACTATGCGCGCGTGCTGGCCGAGCTGAAGGACGGCAGCATCCGCCGCGACACGCGCTTCATGCTGGCGAAGAAGGTCTACGCCCACACCGCCGCCTACGACGGCATGATCTCCAACTACCTGAGCGCGCTGCAGCCGGGCGCCGAGGCGCAGGTGGCGGCGGTGCCGCAGCGCGAGGCCTTTCCCGCCGTCTACACGCTGCAGCTGGCGAAGACGCAGGACATGCGCTACGGCGAGAACCCGCACCAGGCCGCGGCCTTCTACCGCGAAGGCGCGCCGGGCGAAGGCCAGCTGGCCCGCTGGACGCAACTGCAAGGCAAGGAGCTCAGCTACAACAACATCGCCGACGCCGACGCGGCCTGGGAATGCGTCAAGACCTTCGATGCGCCGGCCTGCGTGATCGTCAAGCATGCCAACCCCTGCGGCGTCGCCGTGGGCGCCACGCTGGTCGAGGCCTACGACAAGGCCTGGACCACCGACCCGACCTCGGCCTACGGCGGCATCCTGGCCTTCAACCGGCCGGTGGACGAAGCCATCGCCCGCCGCATCAGCGAGCACAAGCAGTTCGTCGAGGTGCTGATCGCGCCCGGCGTATCGGACGCGGCGCGGGCGCTGTTTGCCGCGAAGCAGAACCTGCGCGTGCTGGAAGTGCCGCTGGGCGACGCGGCCAACGCGCTGGACTTCAAGCGCGTCGGCGGCGGCATGCTGCTGCAGACGCCGGACCTGAAGAACGTGGCCCGCGGCGAACTGCGCGTGGTGACCAAGCTGGCGCCGACGACGCAGCAGATGGACGACCTGCTGTTTGCCTGGAAGGTGGCCAAGTTCGTCAAGAGCAATGCCATCGTCTTCTGCGGCAACGGCATGACGCTGGGCGTGGGTGCCGGCCAGATGAGCCGCGTCGATTCGGCGCGCATCGCGCGCATCAAGGCCGGCAACGCCGGGCTGTCGCTGGCCGGTTCGGCCGTGGCCAGCGACGCCTTCTTCCCGTTCCGCGACGGGCTGGACGTGGTCATCGACGAAGGCGCCGGCTGCGTCATCCAGCCGGGCGGCTCGATGCGCGACGAAGAAGTCATCGCCGCGGCCGACGAGCGCGGCATCGCGATGGTCTTCACCGGCACCCGGCACTTCAGACACTGATGGAGCGGCCCCGGCTGCGCGTCGGGCGCGCCATCACGCCCGACGAATTCGAACTGCTGGACGACGAGCAGCTGGCGCGGCTGGTACCGCGCGCCTGGCGCGAGTTCTTCCCCGGCAAGGACTTCTGTGCCGATGGCCGCTTCTACCTGCACGACGGCCGCGCCTGGAGCTTCTACAAGGCCGGTTTCGTCGACGACTGACGCGAGCACCGCCGCTGCACCCCTTTTCGGAGACACACGATGAAAGTCACGCTGGTCGGTTCCCGCTTCTTCGCCACCAGCGTGCTGCAGGCGCTGCAGGCAGCGCCCGAGGTGCAGATCGTCGGCATCGTCGCACCGGCGGCCGACGACCGGCTGGCGCTGGCGGCGCAGAAGCAGGGCCTGCCGCTGCACGTGCTGGCCAACCCGAAGATCGTGCCCGGCGAGGCCGTGCCCGAAGGCACCGAGCTGATCGTCGCCGCCCACACCCACGCGCGCGTCAGCAACGAGGCGCTGGCCCGCAGCCGGCTGGGCGGCGTCGGCTACCACCCGTCGCTGCTGCCGCGGCACCGCGGCATCGCGGCGGTAGAGTGGACCGTGCTGGAAGGCGATGCCATTGCCGGCGGCTCGGTCTACCACCTGGCCGACGGCTGGGATGCCGGCGCGGTGGCGGCACAGGACTGGTGTTTCGTGCTGAAGGGCGAGAACGCCCGCGAGCTGTGGGAACGCGCGCTGGCACCGATGGGCCTGAAGCTGCTGACGCAGGTGGTGCGCGAGGCGGCGCGCAGCGGCGCGCTGCCGGCCTTCGAGCAGGACCCGCGCTTCGCCACCAAGGCGCCGATGGTGCGCAAGCCGGTGGTCAGCGTCGATCCGCAGCAGCCCACGCATGCCTCGCTGGTGGTGACGGTGATCGGCGCCGACCGGCCCGGCATCGTGCGCCTGCTGTCCGACCGCGCGCAGCGCTTCGGCGCCAACTGGACCGACAGCCGCATGGCACGCCTGGCCGGCGAGTTCGCCGGCATGGTGCATTTCGAGGTGCCGCGCGAGAACGCCGACGCGCTGGCCGCCGCACTCGGCGGGCTGGAAGGCTCGGGCCTGCGCGTGCACATCGCCAAGAGCGAGCCCGAGGCGCGGCCCGGCATGCCGCGCGGCGTGACGCTGGAGCTGATCGGCGACGACCGGCCCGGCATCGTCGCCAGCCTGACGCGCATCCTGTCCGAACGCGGCGTCAGCATCGACCATCTGCACACCGAGCTGCTGGGCAGCGGCGACGCGACCCGGCGCTTCAAGGTGACGGCGCACCTGCGCGTGCCGCCGGGCGTCAGCGGCGCCACGCTGCGCCACGAGCTGGATGCACTGGCGGTCGAGATGCAGCTCGACGTGGCGCTCGGCGACGGCGCCTGAACCCGCCGCGGCGCGGCCCGGCCGGGCCGCTACCATCGCGCCATGTCAATCGCGGTCAAGGCCATGGGCCTGCTGGTGTCCTTCGTCGCGCGCCTGGTCACCGGCGCGCAGGGGCACTGGAAGGGCTGCCCGCCGGAGGCCCTGCAGCGCATCTACTTCGCCAACCACCAGAGCCACCTCGACTGGGTGCTGATCTGGGCCGCGCTGCCCAACGACCTGCGCGTGCGCACCCGGCCGATCGCGGCGCGCGACTACTGGACGGCGTCGCCGTTCAAGCACTGGCTGACGCGCGAGGTCTTCCATGCGGTCTACGTGAACCGGCAGCGCACCGACGACCAGGATCCGCTGGAGCCGCTGGCCGAGGCGCTGGAACAGGGCGATTCGCTGGTCATCTTTCCCGAGGGGACGCGCAGCAGCAAGGGCGAGCCGCAGCCCTTCAAGAGCGGGCTGTTCCATCTGGCCGAGCGCTTTCCCGGCGTGCAGCTGGTGCCGGTATGGATCGACAACGTGCAGCGCGTGATGCCCAAGGGCGAGGTGGTGCCGGTGCCGGTGCTGTGCACCGCCACCTTCGGCACGCCGATGCAGCTGCAGCCGGGCGAAGACAAGCGCGCCTTCCTCGAACGTGCGCGTGCGGCCGTGGTCGCGCTGCGGCCGGCACCGACATGAGGGCCGAACGGTGAACGCCTTGCGCGCGCTCGGTGTCGAGCAGCAGGTGGCGCTGCTGTTCCTGATCCTGTTCGGGCTGCTGGGGCTGGCCAGCATCACGGTGGTGGTGCGCTCGCTGCGCGCACAGCACGTGGAGCACAGCGACGCCGAGCTGCGCCTGCTGCGCGACCTGCGCGCACTGTGGATCGGCACCACCGTGTTCTGGCTGTCGTGGCTGTCGGGCGCGCCGGGCGCGACGCTGCTGTTCGGACTGCTGTCCTTCATCGCGCTGCGCGAGTTCATCACGCTGGCGCACACCCGCCGCAGCGACCACCGCAGCCTGATCCTGGCCTTCTTCGTCGTGCTGCCGCTGCAGTACGTGCTGGTCGGGCTGCGCAGCTTCGACCTGTTCAGCGTCTTCATCCCGGTCTACGTGTTCCTGGCGATCCCGGCGCTGAGCGCACTGGCCGGCGACCCGCATCGTTTCCTGGAGCGCAATGCCAAGATCCAGTGGGGCATCACGGTCTGCGTCTTCGGCCTCAGCCATGCGCCGGCGCTGCTGCTGCTGGAGTTTCCGAACTACGCCGGCCGCGGCGCCTTCCTGCTGTTTTTCCTGGTGATCGTTGCCGCCAGTGCGCAGATCGCGCAGGAGCTGGCCAGCCGCTGGCTGCGCCGCCGGCCGGTGGCGCGCCACATCGACCGCTCGTTCTCCTATCGCGCCTGGGGCGCGGGCGCGCTGGCGGCGGCGGTGGTCGGCACGCTGCTGGTGTGGATCACGCCGTTCAGGCTGTGGGAAGCGCCGTTGCTCGGTCTGGTGGCCGGCGCCTGCGGGACGCTCGGCGAGTTCGTCATGCGCGCGCTGAAGAAGGACGCCGGCGTGCACTACTGGGGCAACAAGAGTTCGGTGACCGGCGCGGTCGGGCTGCTCGACCGCGTGGCGCCGCTGTGCTTCGCCGCGCCGGTGTTCTTCCATTCCGTGCGCTGGTATTCGACGCTGCAGCCATGAAGGCCCGCATCCTGGGCATCGACCCCGGCCTGCAGACCACCGGCTTCGGCGTGGTCGAGGTCGACGGCCGCGAGATGGCCTACGTGGCCAGCGGCACGATCCGCACGCGCGAGGCCGCGCAGTCCGACCTGCCGGGACGGCTGAAGATCATCTTCGACGGCGTGCGCGAGGTCATCCAGACCTACGCGCCGGACTGCGCGTCGGTGGAGATCGTCTTCGTCAACGTCAACCCGCAGAGCACGCTGCTGCTCGGCCAGGCCCGCGGCGCGGCGCTGGCGTCGCTGGTGTCCGGCGGCCTGCCGGTGGCGGAATACACCGCGCTGCAGCTGAAGAAGGCCATCGTCGGCCACGGCCATGCGAAGAAGCATCAGGTGCAGGAGATGGTGGCGCGGCTGCTGCACCTGCCCGGACTGCCCGGCCCGGACGCGGCCGACGCCCTGGGCCTGGCGATCACGCATGCGCATGCCGGGGCTGCGCTGGCCGCGATGGCGCGTGCCACCACGCTGGCGCCGCGGGTGCATGCCCAGTACCGTCGCGGCCGAAGCTACTGAAACGCCCCTTTGCCACGGAGTCGTCATGAACCCACCCGTCACCACGTCCTGGACCTCCATCACCGGCAGCGCCGGCAGCTTCGACGCCTACCTGGCGCTGCCGCCGGCCGGACGCGGGCCCGGGCTGCTGCTCTATCAGGAGATCTTCGGCGTCAACCACCACATCCGCACGGTGGCCGAGCAATATGCGCTCGATGGCTTCGTCGTGCTCGCGCCCGACGTGTTCTGGCAGCAGCAGCGGCGACTGGAAATCGGCTACACGCCCGACGACGTGCAGCGCGGACGCGCACTGGCCATGGCCGCCGACCGCGCGGCGCTGCAGCGCGACCTGGCCGATGCCGCCGCGACGCTGCGCGCGCGGCCCGAGGTGCAGGGCCGCGGCATCGGCGCCTTCGGCTACTGCATGGGCGGACGCCTGGCCTACGTGGCCGCGGCCACGGCCGGTGTCGACGCGGCGGTGGCCTTCTACGGCGGCGGCATCCAGGACACGCTGGAACTGGCCGCGCAGATCCGCTGCCCGATGCAGTTCCACTACGGCGCGCGCGACACCGCGATCCCGCTGGCGGCCGTCGACAAGGTGCGCGCCGCGATGCAGGGCAAGCCGGCCGAGATCTTCGTCTACGACCAGGCCGAGCACGGCTTCAACTGCTGGGCGCGGTCCTCGTACCACGCCGCCAGCGCGGCGCTGTCGCACGCGCGCACGCTGCAGTTCTTCGCCGAACGCCTGTTCTGACTCAGCCCTGGGCCGCGACCGGCCCGAGTTGCCAGCGCGCGGCATGCCGGCGCAGGCCGCGCCGCAGCTGCTGCCAGACGGCGCGCCACGGCCGCCTGGCTTCGTCCACCTGCAGGCGTGCCGGACCCAGCGCCTCGATCAGCGTGCGGCCACCGGCCAGCGCCACCTCGGCACCGGCCTGCACCACGCTGTCTCCGGCCTCGTTCTCGTGGGTCAGCCAGGCGGCACCCGCCAGCATGCGCACCCGGCCGGCTCGCGCGCCCTCGATGACCAGCATCTGGTGGGGCACCAGATCGATGGTCCGTACCCGCTGCATCGATCCCTTCATGCTCATCTCCATTCGCCAGGCGCATCCACATGCACCGCTGGGCCTGATTGAATCGCCTGCTCGGCTCGGGAACAAACGAAAAGATCGCAGTTCATGAATGCGTGCCACGCATGTATGCTCCAGCCATGGCCACCTCGTCCCCTTCCGCCGGCCGGCGTCACCGCCCGGTCGGCCTCGCCCCGCTGCGCGGCTTCGAGGCGGCGGCGCGGCTGCTGTCCTTCACGCTCGCGGCCGCCGAGCTGAACCTGACGCAGTCGTCCGTCAGCCGCCAGATCGCTGCGCTGGAGCGCCAGGTGGGCAAGGCGCTGTTCGTGCGGCGCACGCGCGCGCTGGAACTCACCGCGGCCGGCACGCAGTTGCAGCAGGCGGTGCGCCAGGCGCTGAACGCGGTGGACCTGTGCGTCGACGAGATCCGCGGCACCGGCCGCCAGCGGCGCGTCACGCTCACGACCTATGCGTCCTTCGCCTCGCTGTGGCTGGCGCCGCGGCTGGCGCAGTTCCAGCGCGCGCACCCGGGCATCGAGATCCGCCTCGACGCCTCGGACCGGGCCGTCGACCTGCAGGCCGAGGACGTGGACCTGGCGATCCGCTGGATGCCGCCCGGTCCGTTGCCCCCCGGTGCGGTCGTGCTGGTCGAGGACGTGGTGACACCGGCCATCAGCCCGCGGCTGCTGTCGGCCATGGTGCTGCGCGAGCCTTCGGAGCTGGCGCGCTGGCCGCTGCTCGACCTGGACGAGGTCGTCCGCGGTGCCCAGCTGTTGAACTGGTCCACGTGGTTCGACTACGCCGGCGCCGGGTCCGTCGAGCCCGCGGCGGGGCGGCTGGTGTTCTCCTTCGTCGACCAGGCCGTGCATGCCGCCGTGCGCGGCCAGGGCGTGGCGCTGGTGCGCTCGCCCTTCCTGCAGGACTACGTGGCCAGCGGCGATCTGGTGATGCCCTTCCCTGCGCTGCTGATGCCGTCGAACTACCGCCACGTACTGATCCGGCATCCGCAGGCCGCGCGCCGGCCGCACGTGGCCGCGTTCCTGGACTGGCTGCTGGAGCAGTTCCGGCAGGCGCCGCAACTCGAGCGCTGAGCGGCAGCCGCCGCTAACATCGACTGCAAACCATCACGAGGAGACAAGATGCCGAAGTCCGATCTCGCCCGGCGTCGCCTGCTGCAGCTGGGTGCCGGCAGCGCCACCTTGCTGGCCACGCCGTGGCTGCGCGCGCAGGCCTGGCCCACGAAGTCGATCCGGCTGGTGGTGCCCTTCGCCCCGGGCGGCAGCTCGGAGATCATCGCCCGCGCCACCGCCGCCGAAATGAGCAAGCTGCTCGGCCAGTCGGTCTTCGTCGACAACAAGCCGGGCGGCGCCGGCAACGTGGCGATGACCGACGTGGCGACGGCCACCGACCAGCACACGCTGATCCTCGGCCACATCGGCACGCTGGCGGTCAACCCCTTCATCTTCGAGAAGCTGTCCTTCGACGTGAACAAGGACTTCCGCCCGGTGTCGCTGCTGGCCAAGGTGCCGAGCCTGTACCTGGTGAACCCGGAGGTGCCGGCGAAGAACCTGGTGGAGTTCATCGCGCTGGCGAAGAAGAAGCCGGGGCAGTTGAACTACGGATCGGCCGGCAACGGCAGCGCCGGCCATCTGGCGATGGAATACCTGAAGATGGTCAGCGGCACCTTCATGACGCACGTGCCCTACCGCGGCACCGGGCCGATGCTCACCGACCTGATCGCCGGGCGGCTGGACGCCGCCTCGATCGGCGCGGCCGCGGTGATCCAGTTCGTGCGCACCGGCAAGCTGCGCTGCATCGCCACCGGCACGGCGCAACGCATCCCGCAGCTGCCGGACGTGCCGACCGTGGCCGAGCAGGGCTTTCCCGGCTTCGAGATGACGCAGTGGTACGGTCTGAATGCGCCGGCGTCGATGTCGCAGGCGGCCATCGACAAGCTTGCGGCAGCCGCGGCCAAGGCGGTGAAGGAACCGGCCACGCAGGAACGACTGGCGCACGACGCTGCCATCGCCGTCGGCAGCACGCCGGCCGAATACGCCCAGTTCATTGCCGCCGAGCAGAAGCGCTGGCAGCCCGTCATTGCGCGCGCCAAGATCAAACCGGATTGAGTGTGAGCCCCCGGCCGCCTGGCGGCCGCCCCCCGAGGGGGCTACCGAACACGACCGGGGAACCCGGATCGTGTTCGGCGCGCTTGCCACTGCGGCTCCCCCTCGTCGCCTGCGGCGACATTTCCCCGAGGGGAAAGTCGGTCCCGGGTTAGAGCAACGGGGTCAGCCGCTCCAGCGCAATCACCGCGAAGAAGCCCAGGCCGGCGAGCACGGTCCACTTCAGCACGATCATCCCGCGCTGCAGCCAGACGCGCTGCTGCGTGCCGATGTACATGCCGAAGCACAGCAGCGCGGCCAGCAGCAGCCCGCCGAACACCAGCCGGAAGATCACCATGCCGGGGCCAGTTCGGCAAAGCCCTGCGGCGCCTGGGTCTCGTCGTCGAAGGTGACGATGTCGTAGGCCGTGGGGTCGGCCAGCAGCGTGCGCAGCAGCTTGTTGTTCAGCGCATGGCCGCTGCGGTACGCGCTGTAGGCCGCCAGCAGCGGCTGGCCGAGCACGTGCAGATCGCCGATCGCGTCCAGGATCTTGTGCTTGGCGAACTCGTCGCCGTAGCGCAGCCCTTCGGCATTGAGCACGCGGCTTTCGTCCACGACGACCACGTTGTCCAGGCTGCCGCCGAGACCCAGGCCGCGCGAGCGCATCATCTCCACGTCCCGGGCGAAGCCGAAGGTGCGCGCGCGCGCGATGTCGCGCTTGTACTGGCCCTGGCTGAAATCGAAGACCACGTGCTGGCCGGTCTCGTCCACCGCGGGATGATTGAACTCGATCTCGAAACTCAGCCGGTAGCCGAAGTACGGCTCCAGCCGCGCCCACTTCAGCGCCGCGCCTTCGCCCTCGCGGACCTCCACCGGCTTCTTCACGCGCAGGAAGCGCTTGGGCGCGTCCTGCATGACGATGCCGGCGCTTTGCAGCAGGTAGACGAAGCTGGCGGCCGAGCCGTCGAGCACCGGCACTTCCTCGCCGCTGATGTCGATGGCCAGGTTGTCCAGCCCCAGCCCGGCGCAGGCCGACAGCAGGTGTTCGATGGTCTGCACTGTCGGCTGTCCGGGCTGGCCGCCGGGCGAGATCGTGGTGGCCATGCGCGTATCGCTGACCGCCGTCACCGACACCGGAATGTCCACCGGGACCGGCAGGTCAACGCGGCGGAAAACGATGCCGCTGTCCGGCGGCGCCGGCTTCAGCGTCAGTTCCACCTTCTGGCCGCTGTGCACGCCCAGGCCCACGGCGCGGGTGATCGACTTCAGGGTGCGTTGCCGAAGCATCGCTGAATTGTCGCCGATCACCCTGGCCGCCATCGCGCAGGACTACGATGACCCCATGGCCACCGCCCCGCGCGCCAACGCCGACGACGGCGGCGCCTTCTGGAGCCGCAGCGCCGGGCAGCTGTACGCCGCGCTGCGCAGCGGTGCGCAGGGTCTGGACCAGGCCGAGGCCGAACGCCGGCTGCGCGAGCACGGCGCCAACGTGCTGGACGAGGAGCCGGCCGCCGGCGTCGGGCGTCTGGCGCTGCGCCAGTTCAAGAGCCCGCTGGTGCTGATCCTGGTGTTCGGCGCTGCGGTCTCGGCGACGCTGCAGCAGTGGCTGGACGCGGCCATCATCCTGGCGGTGGTGCTGGGCAGCTGCGGCCTGGGCTTCGCACAGGAATGGCGCGCCTCGACCGCGGTGGCGCAGCTGCGCCGTCGCCTGGCGCTGACGGTGAAAGCCTTTCGCGACGGCCGGCTGCAGACGGTCGAGGCGCGCCAGCTGGTGCCCGGCGATGTGGTGCAGGTGGCCGCCGGCAACCTGATTCCGGCCGACGGCCTGGTGCTGGCGGCGCGCGACTTCCTGGTCAGCGAGGCCAGCCTCACCGGCGAGTCCTTCCCGGTGGAGAAGCAGCCCGGCGTGCTGGGCGCGGACACACCGATCGCGCGGCGCACGAATGCGGTGTTCCTCGGCAGCTCGGTGCGCAGCGGCACGGCCACGCTGCTGCTGGTGCACACCGGCGAACGCACCGCCTTCGGCGCCATCGGCGCGCGGCTGCGCGTGGCCGCGCCGGAAACCGAGTTCTCGCGCGGCGTGCAGCAGTTCGGCGTGCTGCTGGTGCGCGTGATGGTGCTGATGGTGCTGTTCGTGCTGATCGTCAATCAGCTGCTGGGGCGGCCGTGGATCGAGTCGCTGCTGTTCGCGGTGGCGCTGGCGGTGGGGCTGTCGCCCGAGCTGCTGCCGGCCATCATGAGCCTGACGCTGGCCGCCGGCGCGCGCCGCATGGCCGCAGGCGGCGTCATCGTGCGCCACCTCGAGGCGATCGAGAACCTGGGCAGCATGGACGTGCTGTGCACCGACAAGACCGGCACGCTGACCGAAGGCGAGATGGCGCTGCACGGCGCCGTCTCGCCCGACGGCACGGCCGCGCCCGAGTTGCTGCGCCTGGCCTACCTGAATGCTGCCCTGGAGACCGGCATCGACAACCCGCTGGACGCCGCCATCGTGGCCGCCGGCCAGCAGGCCGGCCTCACCCTCGACGGCATCGCCAAGGTCGACGAGATTCCCTACGACTTCCAGCGCAAGCGGCTGACGATCGTGGTCGCACGGCCGGGCGGTACGACGCACCAGATCATCATCAAGGGCGCCTTCGACAGCGTGCTGCAGGCCTGCACGACGCGGCGCCAGGGCGGCGCGCTGCAGCCGCTGGACCCGGCCGAACGCGAGCGGCTGCGCGTCTGGTTCGCGGCACAGGGCACGGCAGGCCTGCGCCTGCTGGCCTTGGCCACACGGGAACTGGCGCCACGCGGCAGTTACGGCATCGCCGACGAAAGCGAGATGTGCCTGGAAGGCTTCCTGCTGTTCCTGGACCCGCCGAAACCCCAGGCCCGCGACACGCTGCAGCAGCTGGCCGCGCGCGGCATCCGCATCAAGATCGTCACCGGCGACAACCGCCACGTGGCGGCGCACGTGGCGCGCAGCGTGGGCCTGGACGCCGACGCGCTGCTCACCGGTGCGCAGATCCAGGCGATGAAGGACGAGGCGCTGTGGCACCTGGCGCCGCGCACCACGCTGTTCGTCGAGGTCGACCCGCAGCAGAAGGAACGCATCGTGCGCGCGCTGCAGCATGCCGGCCATGCGGTGGGCTACCTCGGCGACGGCATCAACGACGCGCCGGCGCTGCATGCGGCCGACGTCGGCATCTCGGTCGACCAGGCGGTGGACGTGGCCCGCGAAAGCGCCGACATGGTGCTGCTGCGCGCCGACCTGCAGGTGCTGTGCCGCGGCGTCGACGACGGCCGCCGCACCTTCGCCAACACGCTGAAGTACATCGGCGTGACCACCAGCGCCAACTTCGGCAACATGGTCAGCATGGCGCTGGCCACGCTGTTCCTGCCCTTCCTGCCGCTGGCGGCCAAGCAGATCCTGCTCAACAACTTCCTCTCCGACCTGCCCTCGATCGCGATCTCCACCGACCGCGTCGACCCCGAGCGCCTGGCCACGCCGCAGCGCTGGCGGGTGTTGATCTGCGCCGGTTTCATGATCGTGTTCGGGCTGATCTCGACGGTATTCGACCTGCTGACCTTCGTGTTGCTGCACCGCTGGTTCCACGCCGACGAGGCGACCTTCCAGACCGCCTGGTTCAGCGTCTCGCTGCTCACCGAGCTGGCCGTGGTGCTGGTGCTGCGCACGCGCGGCGCGTTCTGGCGCAGCGCGCCCAGCCCGCTGCTGTGGGCCACCACGCTGGCGGTGGGCGTGCTGGCGCTGCTGCTGCTCGCGCCGCTGCAAAGCCTGTTCGGCTTCGTCGCGCTCGCCGTCGTTGCTGCCGCGCTGCTGGGCGTGGTGCTGGCCTACCTCGTCGCCACCGAGTTGCTCAAGCGGCGCATCGGCGCGGCCTGAGCGTGGCGGGGCTCAGAGATCGTCGATGGTCTTCGGCCAGCTCGCCTTCAGCAGGCGCGACAGCGCGCGGTCTGCGAGCAGCTTGCCGCCGGTCTGGCAGCGCGCGCAGTAGTTCG
>JBGAII010000054.1:21336-26809 GCA_044225625.1 Rubrivivax sp. | reverse complement strand
GGTCGACCTTGCGGCTCTGGTTGTAGTCCGGTTGCCAGTGCACGTCGGGCCACAGGTCCAGGCTCGGCGGATCGATGTAGGCCGGGCCGCTGCCGTCGAGCACGAAGTGCGCGTGCCGCGTGGCCGCGCAGTTGGGGATCATCGCCACCGGCTTGCTGGCCGCGTGCGTGGGGTACATCGCGATCTTCACGTCCAGCACCGTGGTCAGGCCGCCCAGGCCTTGCGCGCCGATGCCCAACGCGTTGATCTTGTCGCACAGCTCGATGCGCAGCTCTTCGGTCTTGTTGCGTGGGCCGCGGGCCTTCAGATCGAACATGTCGATCGGGTCCATCAGCGATTCCTTGGCCATCAGCATCGCCTTCTCGGCCGTGCCGCCGATGCCGATGCCCAGCATGCCCGGCGGGCACCAGCCGGCACCCATGGTCGGCACGGTCTTCAGCACCCAGTCGACGATGCTGTCGCTGGGGTTCAGCATGACGAACTTGCTCTTGTTCTCGCTGCCGCCGCCCTTGGCCGCCACCTGCACGTCCACCGTGTTGCCGGGCACCAGGCTCACGTGCACGACGGCGGGTGTGTTGTCCTTGGTGTTCTTGCGCTCGAACTGCGGGTCGGCCACCACCGACGCGCGCAGCACGTTGTCGGGGTTCAGGTAGCCGCGGCGAACGCCCTCGTTGACGGCGTCCTCCAGGCTGCCGCTGAAGCCCTCGAAGCGCACGTCCATGCCCACCTTGAGGAAGACGTTGACGATGCCGGTGTCCTGGCAGATCGGCCGCCGGCCTTCGGCGCACATGCGGCTGTTGGTCAGGATCTGCGCGATCGCGTCCTTGGCCGCCGGGCTGGCCTCGGTCTTGTAGGCACGCGCCAGGTGCTCGATGAAGTCGGCCGGGTGGTAGTAGCTGATGTATTGCAGGGCCGCGGCGATGGACTCGACGAGGTCGGCTTGGCGGATGACGGTACTCACGAAAGACTCCTTCAGACGAACCAGATGAAGGTCATGACCCCGAACAGCGGGATCAGGACGGCGATCGACCAGGCCATGTAGCCGAAGAAGCTCGGCATGCGGATGTTGCGGTCTTCCGCGATGGCCTTGACCATGAAGTTGGGGGCGTTGCCGATGTAGGTGTTGGCGCCCATGAACACCGAGCCGGCGGAGATGGCGGCCAGCGTCGGCGCCAGCGCGCCCATCAGCGTGGCCGGGTCGCCGCCGGCCAGGTTGAAGAACACCAGGTAGGTCGGCGCGTTGTCCAGGAACGAGCTCAGCGCGCCGCTGAACCAGAAGTAGGCCCAGGGCAGCGGTGTGCCGTCCGGCGCGGTGACGGCGCGCGTCACGGCCGCGAAGGCGCCGGCCTCGCCGGCCTTCAGCATCGCCAGCACCGGCACCATCGTGACGAAGATGCCGATGAAGAGCTTGGCCACCTCCTGCATCGGCCCCCAGGAGAACTGGTTGGCCTCGCGCACCCGGCGCGCGGTCAGCGCCAGCGAGAGCAGCGTGATGCCGATCAGCGCCAGGTCGCGCACGACCTGCGGCAGGCCGACTTCGGTGCCGGCCACGTCGAAGGCGATGCCGGGTTTCCAGATGCCGCTCATCAGCACCAGCGCGACCACGCCGCCCAGCAGCACGAAGTTGATGCCGCCTTCGATGCCGATGCGGTGCGTGTCCGGCGTCGGGTCGACCGCCTTGACCCCCTCCTGGCGATAGAACCAGCGGTCGAGCAGATAGAAGACCCCCAGCAGCGCCGCCACCAGCGAGAAGGTCTGCGGCAGCAGATGCCGCACCGTCCAGAAGAAGTCCACGCCCTTCAGGAAGCCCAGGAACAGCGGCGGGTCGCCCAGCGGCGTCAGCGCGCCGCCGGCGTTGC
Organism: Rubrivivax sp.; assembly: GCA_044225625.1. Classification (GTDB taxonomy): domain Bacteria; phylum Pseudomonadota; class Gammaproteobacteria; order Burkholderiales; family Burkholderiaceae_C; genus Rubrivivax. The sequence goes on along the minus strand of JBGAII010000054.1, from coordinate 24,950 downwards.
TGACGATGAAGATGAAGAACACGACCACATGCGCCACGTGCTTGCGGTTGTCATTGGCGCGGATCAGCGGGCGGATCATCAGCATCGACGCGCCGGTCGTTCCCATGAAGCTGGCCAGCACGGCGCCGATGGCCATCAGCCCCGCATTGAGGCCGGGGCTGCCGTGCAGGTTGCCGCGCACGAAGATACCGCCGGCCACGGTGAACAGCGCGGTCAGCAGGATGATGAACGGGAGGTACTCGCCGAGCAGCGTGTGCACCAGCACCGCGCCTGTGGTGCCGAAGCCCTGCGTCAGCGCAAAAGGCGCCAGCAGCAGCACGACCCAGCCCGCGGTGATCTTGCCGAAGTGGTGGTGCCAGACCTTCGGCAGCAGCAGCGGCATCAGCGCGATCGACAGCAGCATGCCGGCGAAGGGCAGGCCCCACCAGGCCGACAGCCGGGCGCCGTCGAGCTCGGCGGCGCGCGCGCTGCCACCGGCGAGCAGCAGCAGGGCCGGGAGAAGGTGGCGGTGCAATGCGTGCATGGGAGGGGCTGGGGGCGAGGGCCGCCGCATTCTAGGGAATGCCCCCTGACACGAGCCCGCGCGGGCAGCGCCGCAGCGCGGGCGCGGCCGGCAGTGACATCGCAGATGGCCCGATGGCCGCAGGCGATGGGTTATGGTTGGCCCCCGTGCTGTATGCCATCGTTCTGTTGCCGCTGCTCGTCGGCACGGTGCTCTGCCAGGGGCTCGGCCGTGCCCCAACCCCCGTGCGCCGTGCGGCGACCGCTGGGGCGGCGGCGGCCGTGGCACTGGCCGCCTTCGGCTTGCTGCTGAACGAGGCGCCGGCGGTCTTTGCCGGCCAGGTGCTGCTGCAGCAGGCCGAATGGGCACCGGCGATCGGGCTGAACGCGAACCTGCGCCTCGACGCGCTGGGCTGGATGTTCGCGGCGCTGATCACCGGCATCGGCCTGCTGGTCATCGTCTACGCGGCCTACTACCTGCAGGCCGAAGACCCGGCGGGCAAATTCTTCGCCACGCTGATGCTGTTCATGGCGGCGATGCTCGGCATCGTGCTGTCGGACAACCTGTTGCTGCTGCTGGTGTTCTGGGAGCTGACCAGCATCAGCTCCTTCCTGCTGATCGGCTACTGGGGCGGCAGGGAGGAGTCGCGCGCCGGCGCACGCATGGCGCTGGCGGTCACCGGCGGCGGCGGCCTGGTGATGCTGGCCGGCATCGTCGTGCTCGGTCAGATCGGCGGCAGCTACGACCTGTCGGTGCTGCTGGCGCGCGGCGAACAGGTGCGTGCCGACCCGCTGTACCCGGTGGCGCTGGGGCTGGTGCTGGTGGGCTGCTTCACCAAGAGCGCGCAGTTGCCCTTCCACTTCTGGCTGCCCGAGGCCATGGCCGCGCCGACGCCGGTGTCGGCGTACCTGCACTCGGCGACCATGGTCAAGGCGGGCCTGTTCATGATGATGCGCTTGTACCCGCTGCTCGGCGGCACCGCGCTGTTCGAGGGCGTGGTGGCCAGCGTCGGACTGGCGACGATGGTCTTCGCCGCCTTCGTCGCCATCTTCAAGCACGACATGAAGGGGCTGCTGGCCTACTCGACCATCAGCCACCTTGGGCTGATCACCTTCCTGATCGGTCTGTCCACGCCGCTGTCGATGGTGGTCGCGGTGTTCCACGTCCTCAACCACGCGGCCTTCAAGGCGGCGCTGTTCATGAGCGCCGGCATCGTCGACCACGAGGCCCACACGCGCGACCTGCGCCGGCTCGGCGGCCTGATGGCGCTGATGCCGGTGATGGGCACGCTGGTGCTGGTGGCGGCCGCGGCGATGGCCGGCGTCGCACCGCTGAACGGTTTCATCAGCAAGGAGATGATGCTGGAGCAGTCGCTGCATGCCGGCGGCCGGCTGTGGGGATCGCTCGGCTGGCTGGTGCCGGTGCTGGCCACCGCCGGCGGGTTGTTCTCGGCCGCGTATTCGCTGCGGCTGGTGCACGACGCCTTCTTCGGCGGGCCGCCTCGCGACCTGGCCGGCGTGCATCCGCACGAGCCGCCGTGGGGCATGAAGGCGCCGGTGGTGCTGCTGGTCGCGGTGTGCGTCGTCGTCGGGCTGCTGCCCTTCGTCGCCGAGCCGCTGGTGCGGGCCGTCAGTGCAGCGGCACTGGGCCAGCCGGCGCCGGCCTTTCACCTGGCGCTGTGGCACGGCATCAACGCGCCGCTCGGCATGAGCCTGTTCGGCCTGCTGGCCGGCACGGCGCTGTACACCGGGCTGCGGCGCGGTGGCCGCCTGCACCGCCACGCACCGGGCCGCTTCAGTGGCCGGGGCCTGTTCACGGCCCTCGTCGACGGTCTGTTCGGCGCCGCCGGGCGCGTCAGCTCGCTGCTCGAGAACGGCTCGCTGCAACGTTATCTTGCGTGGCTCCTGGGCGCCGCGGTGCTGACGGCCGCGCTGCCCTTCGTCGTGTCGCCCGAGGGGCTGCCGAGCGCGGGCCAGCGCGAATTGCTGCCGGCGCCGCCGCTGGCCATCGGCGTGTGGGTCCTGCTGCTGCTCAGCGGCGTGGCCCTGCTGCGGCTGCAGCGCCAGCGCTTCATCGCGGTGGTGCTGACCGGGGCCGTCGGGCTGGTGGCGTCGATGACGTTCATCGGCCTGTCGGCACCCGACCTGGCGATGACACAGCTGTCGGTGGACGTGGTGTCCACCGTGCTGCTGCTGATGGGTCTGGCGCTGCTGCCGCAGGCCTCGCCACGCGAGTCGGGGCCGCGGCGCCGGCTGCGCGACGCGCTGCTGGCTGCGGCCGGCGGCGGCGGCATCGCCGCGCTGACCTGGCTGATGCTGACCCGCGACCACGACTCGATCAGCTGGTATTTCCTGGAAAACGCGCTGCCGCTGGGCGGCGGCAGCAACGTGGTGAACGTGATCCTGGTCGACTTCCGCGGCTACGACACCTTCGGCGAGATCACTGTGCTCGGCATCGCCGGCATCGGTGTGCTGGCGCTGCTCGACGGGCTGCGCGCGCGCCGGCCGGCGCTGGATCCGCAGGGTCGGCCGTGGAGCTATGCGGCGCAGCCGCTGCTGCTGCGCCGCGTGGCCCGGCTGGTGCTGCCGATCGCGCTGGTCTTCGGTGTGTACATCTACTGGCGCGGCCACGGCCTGCCAGGCGGCGGCTTCATCGCCGGCCTGGTGACCGCGGCGGCGCTGGTGCTGCAGTACATGGCGCTCGGCCAGGCGCGTGCCGAGGCGCTGCTGCACGCGGCCGGCGGGCGGCGCTTCGCACGCTGGATCGGCATCGGCCTCGGCATTGCCTGGCTCACCGGCGCCGGCGCCTTCGCGCTGGGCCGGCCGTTCCTGACCAGCGCACATGCGCATCCCGGCGTGCCGCTGCTCGGCGAACTGCCGCTGGCCACCGCGGCGCTGTTCGACCTGGGCGTGTACATCACCGTGGTGGGGGCGACGATGCTGATGCTGTCGATGCTGGGGGCGGCGAGCAGGGAAAGGGCGGGCGCATGACGATCAGCAGCGAGTTCCTCGTCGCCAGCGGCATCGGCTGGGTCGTGGCCGTCGGCATCTACCTGATGCTGCGCGGGCGAAGCTTCTCGGTGGTGCTGGGGCTGACGCTGGTCGGCTATGCG
>JBGAII010000054.1:0-21314 GCA_044225625.1 Rubrivivax sp. | reverse complement strand
GCTGCCGCAGGCGCTGGTGCTGACGGCCATCGTCATCGGCTTTGCCACCACCGGCTTCGTCATCGAACTGGCGCTGCGCAGCCGGCATGACAACGGCAGCGACCAGGTCGACGCGCGGCCCGACACGCAGGCGCCGCGATGAGCTGGATCGCCGCGCACCTGCCGATCCTGCCGGTGCTGCTGCCGTCACTGACGGCGGTGCTGCTGCTGCTGATCGGCGACCACGGCGGCGACGACGCTGCGCACGGCCACCGCAAGCTGCTGTGGGCGCGGCGCATTGCGCTGGGCTCGGTGCTGCTGGGCCTGGTCATTGCGGCCGAACTGGTGCGCGAGGCCGCCGGCGGCGAGATCCTCGTCTACCTGCTCGGCGAATGGCCGGCACCGTACGGCATCGCGATCGTCGTCGACCGCCTGGGCGCGCTGATGCTGCTGCTCAGTTCGCTGGTCGCGCTGCCGGTGCTGTGGTATGCGACCGGCGGCTGGGACGCGCACGGCCGCTACTTCCACGCGCTGTTCCAGTTCCAGCTGATGGGGCTGAACGGCGCCTTCGTCACCGGCGACCTGTTCAACCTGTTCGTCTTCTTCGAGGTGCTGCTGATCGCCAGCTACGCGCTGATGCTGCACGGCCTGGGCGGGCAGCGCTTGCGTGTCGGCCTGCACTACATGGTGCTGAACCTGGCGGCCTCGGCGCTGTTCCTGGTGGGCGTGTCGCTGCTCTATGCGCAGACCGGCACGCTGAACCTGGCCGACTTAGGCCTGCGCGTACCCCGCATCGAAGGGCCCGATGCTGCCGTCGCCCAGGCCGCGGCGTGGCTGCTGCTGGTGGTCTTCGGCTTCAAGGCGGCATTGCTGCCGCTGTCGCTGTGGCTGCCGGCGACCTATGCCGCAGCCTGCGCGCCGGTGGCGGCGCTGTTCGCGATCATGACGCAGGTCGGCGTGTATGCGATCTGGCGCGTGCACGGCGTGATCTTCGGCGCCGACGCCGGAGCCTCGGCCTATGCGGTGGAGCCGCTGCTTTTGCCGCTGGCGCTGGGGACCAGCGTGCTCGGCGTGCTCGGCGCGCTGGCGGCCCACACGCTCGAGCGGCTGGTGGCCTGGCTCACCGTCGCTTCGGTGGGCACGGTGCTGGTGGCGCTGTCGCTGTTCAATGCCGCCGCCTGGTCGGCCGGCCTGTACTACATGGCCAACAGCACGCTGGTGATCGCCGGCCTGTTCCTGCTGGCCGAGCTGGTGGCGGCGCAGCGCGGCGACGCTGCCGATCGGCTGGTGCCGGCCTCGCCGGTGTCGCAGCCGACGCTGCTGGGCGTGCTGATGCTGCTCGCTGCGGCCTCGGCCGCCGGCTTGCCGCCGCTGCCGGGCTTCATCGGCAAACTGATGCTGCTGCAGGCCTCCACCGACCACAGCTGGCAGGTGACGATCTGGAGCACGGTGCTGGCGGTCGGCTTCCTGACGCTGATCGGCCTGGCCCGCGCCGGCAGCATCATGTTCTGGCACGTGCGCACCGACCTGCCGGCCGGTGCGCCGTCGGGCGCGAGCCCGAAGCTGATCGGCGCCACCTTGCTGCTGCTGGCCACGACGGTGGCCATGAGCGTGTTCGCCGCGCCCATCCAGCGCTACACCGCGGCGGCCGAGCAGCTGACCGACCGCGCCGCCTATGCGCGCGCCGATGCTCGGGTGCGCGCGGCGAGGCCACCGACAGCGCGGCCGTACGACGGCACGGCGGGAGCGCCGCGATGAAGCGGCCGACGCGTCCCGCAGACACGCGGACCGGCTGGCTGCCGCATCCGGCGCTGTCGCTGGTGCTGGCCGCCGTGTGGCTGCTGCTGCAGCAGAGCGTGGCACCGGCTCATCTGCTGAGCGCGGCGCTGCTGGCGCTGTGCCTGCCATGGCTGCTGCACGGCTTCCTCGGCGACGCGGTGCGTCCGCGGGCGCTGCGGGAAATCATCCGCCTGGGCGGCGTGGTGCTGTGGGACATCGTGGTGTCGAACATCGCCGTCGCGCGCATCGCGCTGAGCCCGCGCTCCGAACCGCGCCCGGCCTGGGTGGCGGTGCCGCTGGATGCCGAACACCCCACCGCGATCGCGCTGCTGGCCAGCATCATCACGATGACGCCCGGCACGGTGTCGTGTGTCGTCGACGAGGACGAAGGCGCGATCCTCGTGCACGCGCTGGACTGCAGCGACGCCGCCGCGATGGCGGCGCAGATCAAGCAGCGCTACGAACAGCCGTTGCGCCGCATCTTCGAGGGAGGGCCGGCATGATCGTCGAATGGGCGCTCGACTTCGCGCTGCTGTGCGTGGGCGCGTCGCTGCTGCTGTGCGGCTGGCGCCTGCTGCGCGGTCCGGAGCTCACCGACCGCGTGCTGGCGCTGGACACGATGTACATGACGGTGGTCGCTCTCGTCGTGCTGCTCGGCCTGCGCCAGGGCAGCGAACTGTTCTTCGAGGCGGCGCTGCTGATCGCGCTGCTCGGCTTCGTCTCCACCGTCGCGCTGGCGCGCTACCTGAGCCGCGGCGACGTCATCGAATGAAGGAGCGCTGATGGACTTCGATGCCTTGCACTGGGGCTGGCAGGTGACTGTCGCGGCGATGCTGGTGGTCGGCGGCCTGTTCACGCTGGTTGGCGCGATCGGCCTGCTGCGCTTTCGCGACTTCTACATGCGGCTGCATGCGCCGACCAAGGCCACCACGCTGGGCGTCGGCGGCGTGCTCTTGGGCAGCATGGCGGTGAACTTCGTGCGCGGCACGTGGCTGCCGCACGAACTGCTGATCACGCTGTTCCTGTTCGTCACCGCGCCGGTGTCGGCCAACCTGCTGGCGATGGCGGCGCTGCATCTGCGTGTGCCGTCCAGCGCCCGGCCGCCGGACGACCAGCCGCTGCCCTGAGCCACGCTCAGCCCGCAGCGTCGCGGTGGCCTGCCGGGCGCAGCATCACCACCACCAGCGTGACCACGGTGATCGGGATGACGAAACCGAGCATCACGCTGGAGAAGGCGCCCAGCGCGTCGTGCTGCTGTGCCGCCAGGATCAGGTAGGCCACGTAGGCTGCGTAGTACAGCAGGAACACGCCGCCTTCCCAGCGCGCGATCTCGCGGCCGGTGACAAAGACCGGCAGGCAGGCCAGGGCCACGGCCAGCATCACCCAGATGTCGAAGTTGAGCACCGAGGCCGGCACGCCCAGGCCGGCCGAGCCGGCCGCCAGACCCGAGATGCCCAGACAGCCGAGGATGTTGAAGGTGTTGCTGCCGACCACGTTGCCGACGGCGATGTCGCGCTCGCCCTTGATGGCGGCCATCACCGAGGTGGCCACCTCGGGCATCGAGGTGCCGGCGGCGACGATGGTCAGGCCGATGACCACGTCGCTGACGCCCAGCGTCTTGGCGAAGCTGATGGCCGCGTCGACCAGCCAGTCCGAGCCCAGCACCAGCAGCCCCAGGCCGACGACGATCAGCGCCAGCTGCACCGGCAGCCGTGCATCCCAGGCGCCGGGTGCGGGGGCTTCGACCTCGGCCGCGAACTCGTCCTGCGCGGCCTGCGTCTCCTGCCGCGATTGGCGCACCAGGAACACGGTGTAGGCCAGCATCAGCCCGAGCAGCAGCGCGGCGTCCACCGTGCCGAGGCGGCCGTCCAGCGACACGGCCAGCAGCAGCAGCGACGCGCCGATCATGATCGGCACCTCCTGCCGGATCAGCTGGATGTTGACCAGCAGCGGCGTGATCAGCGCCGACAGCCCCAGGATGAAGAGCACGTTGAAGATGTTGCTGCCGACCACGTTGCCCAGCGCGATGTCGGTGGTGCCGCCGAGCACCGCGCCCACCGACACCGCCACCTCGGGCGCGCTGGTGCCGAAGGACACCACCGTCAGCCCCACCACCAGCGGCGAGATGCCGAAGGACAGCGCGAGCTTGGAGGCGCCGCGCACCAGCAGCTCGGCGCCGGCCACCAGAGCCAGCAGGCCGCCGATGAACATCAGCAGCGTCATCGGCGGCGCCAGCTCAGTGGTCGGCGTTGCGCTTGGCGTGCGGCATCAGCCGGTCGGCGCCGGCGATGGCGAGTGCCGAGGCCAGGAAGGTGAGGTGGATCAGCGTCTGCCACAGCAGCACCTTCTCACTGTAGTTCTCGGCGTTGATGAAGGTCTTCAGCAGGTGGATCGAGCTGATGCCGATGATGGCGGTGGCCAGCTTGACCTTCAGCACCGAGGCGTTGACGTGGCTCAGCCACTCGGGCTGGTCGGGGTGGCCTTCGAGGCGCATCCGCGAGACGAAGGTCTCGTAGCCGCCGACGATGACCATGATCAGCAGGTTGCTGATCATCACCACGTCGATCAGCGCCAGCACCACCAGCATGATGATGGTCTCGTTCAGGCTGCTCGGAACGGCGGCGCTCTTGTAGCCGATGCTGCCGACCAGCTTGTCCAGCGCCGTCGTGCTGCCGAAGGCGGCCTCGATCAGGTGGGTCAGCTCCACCCAGAAGTGGAAGACATAGACCGCCTGCGCCAGGATCAGCCCCAGGTACAACGGCAGCTGCAGCCAGCGGCTGGCGAAGATCAGGTTGGGGATGGGGGGCAGACGTTCGGAGGCGGGAGGTTTCGGGGTGGCCATGCGTGCCGTTCAGAGGGTTTATCGGGGATAGCCCGCTTGCCGGGAATTGTAGATGGGCGACCATTTGGAAGCATGCGCCCGCCGAGTAAGGCCAACGTCAGAGCGTCCCCTTAACTTTGCGGCCAAGCCAAACCGAAGGAGACAGACATGTCATCGTCACAGAGCCCTGCACCCGCCGTTTACGAGCCCAGCGAGGCCATGAAGAAGGGGGCCTACGTGTCGGGCATGGCCGCCTACGAGTCGCTGTGCAAGCAGGCCGACGAGGACTACGAAGGCTACTGGGCCAAGCTGGCGCGCGAACTGGTCAGCTGGAAGAAGCCCTTCACCAAGACGCTGAACGCCAGCGGCGCGCCCTTCTTCAAGTGGTTCGAGGACGGCACGCTGAACGTGTCCTACAACTGCCTGGACCGCAACGTCGAGGCCGGCAAGGGCGGCAAGACGGCCATCGTCTTCGAGGCCGACGACGGCAAGGTCACCAAGGTCACCTATGCCGAGCTGCTGGAGCGCACCTGCCGCATGGCCAACGCGCTGAAGGCGCGCGGCGTCAAGAAGGGCGACCGCGTCGTCATCTACATGCCGATGAGCGTGGAAGGCGTCGTCGCCATGCAGGCCTGCGCCCGCATCGGCGCCATCCACTCGGTGGTGTTCGGCGGCTTCTCGGCACAGTCGGTGCGCGACCGCGTGCAGGATGCGGGCGCGGTGATGGTCATCACCGCCGACGAGCAGGCGCGCGGCGGCAAGCACCTGCCGCTGAAGGCCATCGTCGACGAGGCCATCGCACTCGGCGGCTGCGAGACCATCAAGGACGTCATCGTCTACCAGCGCACCGGCGGCAACATCGCCTGGGACGCCAGCCGCGACCGCTGGATGCACGAGCTCACCGCCGCCGCCGCCGCGACCTGCGAGCCGGAATGGGTCGAGGCCGAGCACCCACTGTTCCTGCTGTACAGCGGCTCCACCGGCAAGCAGGGCAGTGGGCGCAGCACAGCACCGGCTGCATTGCACGCGGCGCTGACCACCAAGTGGACCTTCGACCTGAAGGACGACGATGTCTTCTGGTGCACCGCCGACATCGGCTGGGTCACTGGCCACACCTACATCACCTATGGCCCGCTGGCGCTGGGCGGCACCGAGATCGTGTTCGAGGGTGTGCCCACCTACCCGGACGCCGGCCGCTTCTGGAAGATGATCCAGGACCACAAGGTCACGATCTTCTACACCGCGCCCACGGCGATCCGCAGCCTGATCAAGGCGGCCGAGGCCAACGACAAGGTGCACCCGAAGAGCTACGACCTGAGCAGCCTGCGCATCCTGGGCTCGGTGGGCGAGCCGATCAACCCGGCCGCCTGGGAGTGGTACCACAAGCACGTGGGCGGCGGCCGCTGCCCGATCGTCGACACCTTCTGGCAGACCGAGACCGGCGGCCACATGATCACGCCGCTGCCGGGCGCCACGCCGCTGGTGCCGGGCTCGTGCACGCTGCCCTTCCCGGGCATCCAGGCCGCGGTGGTGGACGAGACCGGCAAGGACGTGCCCAACGGCCAGGGCGGCATCCTGGTGGTGAAGAAGCCGTGGCCCAGCATGATCCGCACGATCTGGGGCGACCCCGAGCGCTTCAAGAAGAGCTACTACCCCGAGGACTTCCAGGGCAAGTACTACCTGGCGGGCGACGGCGCGATCCGCGACGCGAAGACCGGCTACTTCACGATCACCGGCCGCATCGACGACGTGCTGAACGTCTCCGGCCACCGCATGGGCACGATGGAGATCGAGTCCGCGCTGGTGTCCTGCACCGAACTGGTGGCCGAGGCCGCGGTGGTGGGGCGGCCCGACGAGACCACCGGCGAGGCGATCTGCGCCTTCGTCGTGCTGAAGCGCTCGCGGCCGACGGGGGAGGAGGCCAAGAAGATCGCCAACGAACTGCGCAACTGGGTGGCCAAGGAGATCGGCCCGATCGCCAAGCCCAAGGACATCCGTTTCGGCGACAACCTGCCGAAGACACGCAGCGGCAAGATCATGCGCCGCCTGCTGCGCTCGCTGGCCAAGGGCGAGGCCATCACCCAGGACACCAGCACGCTGGAAAATCCGGCCATCCTGGATCAGTTGACGCAGACCAACAGATCCAGGTCGACCGGGCCGATGGCCTGGTCGAGCCGCGCAGCGGCATGGCAGGATTTGACGGCACTCATATCGCGAAGCGATGTGAGGTGCCGGCAGAATCCCGCGATCCTCGATCAGCTGACGCAGACCAACTGACGGGCACCGGCGCCGTAGGGCGCCGCGCCGCTACAGCGCCCGCAGCATGCCGGTCCGCGGATGGCAGTTCAGGTATTCGAAGAACTGCTCGTCCGCCTGCGCCACCGTGACCTCGTGGTACAGCCGCAGCTTCGCTGCCGGCCCGAGCGTCGACAGGTATTTCATCGCAGCGCCGAAGATCGCCACGTGCGTCGGGTGTGATTCGGCCCAGCGCTCCAGCTTGGCCAGGCTCTTCCACCAGCTCATGCCGTAGCTCTTCTCCAGCGGCTGGCCTGCGGCATCCTCGACGGTCACGTAGCGGTTGGCGAAGCAGCCGACTTCGAGCCCGCGGTCGCGCAGGAAGTCCATGCCCTCGCGCAGCACCGGCTCCACGTCCTGCTGGTACATGCGGCGCTCGTCGCCGTCGGTGTCGCTCCAGTCCTGACCGGAGCGGATCAGGCACAGCGCGCCGTTGCCGACCACGCTGATGCGCGCGCCGTCGCGCTCGATACGCAACTCGCCGCTGGGCTCCATCGGATCGGTCTGCGACGCCGGAATGCGGTCGCGCGCGCCGCCCCAGTACGCGTGCTCCATCACCACGTCGCTCATCTGCGACGCCAGCGTCGCGATGCCTTCGCTGCGGTCCGGCGACGAGAACAGCGTTTCGTAGCGGCGCACGTCCGGCCGCAGGATCTCGGTGAAGGTGCCGAGGCCCGCCGCGGTACGCGTCCAGTCCTGGCCATGGGCGGCGAACCAGACGTCGAAGCGCGCAGCGTCGTCCCAGTAGGCCGTGCAGAACACGTTGGCGTGGCCGGCCTCGTCGGTGTAGCGCGCGCGGTCCCAGTGGCGCGGGCCGGCTTCGGCGCCGAAGCGCTGCTGCAGCCCGGCCAGCGCCGCATCGGCGGCCGGCGCGCGCGGGCCCGGCGACTGCACGCCGAAATAGGCCATCACCACGCGCTGCACCGCCTGTGGATGGCGCGCGACGAACGAAGGGTAGGGCGGCGTGTAGTTGTCCGGCACGCGGCGCGGACGCGAGCGCGGGCACTGCAGGTGCGGCGGGATGGCGGATTCCATCGGGCGTCTCCCTTCGCTTCAGGCCGCGCGGCGCACCGGGGTGGCCTCGGCCGCCGCGTCGGCGCGCGGCACCGCGGGCTCGTCCTCGCTGCCGCGCTTCAGTTCGGCGGGCTGTCGCTGGCGCGAGACCACGCGGTCGCCGGGCGTGCGGTCCAGCAGCAGCCGGGTCACGTCCGGCCGCGCGTAGTGGCCGGCCGGGTCGGCTGCGGCCTTGGCCAGCGAGATCATCCCCAGGTCCAGGTCGGCATAGACGATGCCTTCGGTGCCTTCGGGCAGCGGCTCGTGCATCAGCTGGCCGTCGGGTGCGTAGATGCAGGTGAAGCCGCCGCCGGCCAGCAGCAGCTGGCGCTTCATCGGGTCGGTGCCGCACAGCATCTCGACCATCTCCGGCGACACCGTGGCGCAGGGCGCGAGCACGAAGCACTGGCCTTCGACCGCATAGATGCGGCTGGCGGCGTTGTTCACTTCCGGCCCCAGCGCATAGGCGCCGCCGCGGTACAGCGAGAAGCTCGGCCAGGCGGCGACGTGCACCTGTTCGTTCTGCGCGTACATCGCGTACTTCGACAGCGGCTGCAGGTGTTCCCAGCAGCACAGCGCGCCGACGCGGCCGAGCGGCGTGTCCCACACCGTCAGGTCGCTGCCGTCGCCTTCGCCGAACACCGTGCGCTCGACGTGGGTGGGCTTGAGCTTGCGCCGCTGCGCGATGGTCTCGCCGTCGGCGCCGATGATCCACTGGCCCATGTACAGGCTGCCGCCGGACTTTTCGCTGTGGCCCATCACGACCATGATCGAATGGTCCTTCGCGGCCTTGGCCAGCCGTTCGGCCTGCGGCGAGCCATAGACCAGGCTGTTGTCGTGATAGCGCTGGATGAACTGCATGCCCCAGGCCGGCGAATCGAGCCAGATGAACCAGGGGTAGCCGGGCAGCCAGGTTTCGGGGAAGGCGATCAGCTGGGCGCCGCTCGCCGCGGCTTCGGCAATCAGCTTGACGGCCTTGTCGACGCTGGCGTCGAGGTCGAGGAACACCGGCGCGGCCTGGATCGCGGCGGCACGGAACTTCGGATGCTGGACGGTCATGGCGGGTCTCCGAGGGGGTGGCGAAGGGTGGGTCGGGCTGCGGCGCATGCTAGGCAGGCGCTTCGCGCGCGGCTTGCCTCAGCGTCGCGGGCCTCTTGACTGCGTGTCGCAGCCGCTCGCCGCCCCTCTTTGCAGCGCACCTTGGGCGCGTCTATGCTGCGCGCCATGCAGCGCCTGCTCAGCACCGCCGATGTCGCCGACCGGGACCGTCTGGCCTACTGGACCGACATGGTCTGCGACGCCTACGTGCAACTGGACTGCGACCCCGGCGCCGGTGCGGCGTCGATCGCCGGCGAGATCGCGGTCGACCGGCTGGCCACGCTGGAGCTGTCGCGCGTCACCTCCACCGCGCAGCGCGTGCGGCGCACGCCGGCCAAGATCGCAGGCGCGACCGAGGACTACTTCCTCGTCAGCATCCAGTCGCAGGGCCATGGCCGGGTGTCGCAGGACGGTCGCGACGCACTGCTCGGGCCCGGCGACTTCGCGCTGTACGACAGCACGCGGCCCTACACGCTGAGCTTCGACGGCGACTTCCAGCAGTACGTGCTGATGCTGCCGGGCCCGACGCTGCGCAGCGCGCTGCGCCGTACCGAAGTGCTGACCGCGACCACCGTCACCGGCCAGCGCGGCGCCGGGCATCTGATGATCGGCATGATCCGCACGCTGGCGGCCGACATCCACACGCTGGCGCCCGAGTCGGCGGCTGCGGTGGCCGACAGCGTGACGCAGATCCTGGTGGCCGGGCTGGCCGCGCTGCCGGCCGCGCGCAGCGAGGCGCTGTCGCAGTCGCAGGCCTTCCACCGCGAGCAGGTGCGCGCGCTGGTGCGCCAGCGGCTGCGCGACCCGGCGCTGAACGTCGCCGACATCGCGCGCCAGTTGCGGCTGTCACCCAGCACGCTGCATCGGGCGTGGGCCGGCGAGGCCTGTTCGCTGTCGGACTGGATCTGGGTGCAGCGGCTGGATGCCGCGCGGCGCGATCTGTGCGACCCGGCGCTGGCCGCACGCAGCGTCAGCCAGATCGCCTTTTCCTGGGGCTTCAACGACGCGGCGCACTTCAGCCGCGCCTTCCGCGCCCGCTTCGGCTGCGCGCCGAGCGAACTGCGGGCCTGAGCCGCTCACATGCTGCCGACGACCGTGTTCAGGTGCTCCACGCGACGGCGCCACCACGTGGTCAGGTCGTCGATCTCGCGCTCGTAGCCGTTGTTCTGCGCTTCGGGCCACTGCCGGAAGTTCTGCACCTGGGATTTCTGCAGGCGATCTGCCATCTGTCGAATCACCGCCGGCATGGCGAGCAGTTGCGGGTACACGGCGTTCCAGCGCGCCTTGTACTGGTCGATGAAGACCGGATCGTCGTAGAAGCGCCTGAAGAACGGATGCTTCGGGGCCGAACCGACATAGCCCGCGAAATAGCTGAACCCACCTCCCGAGTAGCCGAAACCCCAGTCGTAGTCCCACAGCGGGCCCATGCCCATTCCGCCGACCGCGTCCTGGTACATGTAGGCGCTCTTGGGCCACTGCAGCTCGGGGTTCTTGACGATTTCGTTGATCAACAGGTAGTCGACGACCGTGCCGAAGCGCAGCAGGTCACGGTAGCCGCTTTCGGGGAAAGAGGCGTCGAGCATGGCCGCTTCCAGCGCGGCAAAGGCGTTCTTGACGAAGTCGTAGCCCGAGGCGTCGGCGAGATCTTCCGGCGACTTGATCATGATCGGCAGCTGGTAACCCGGCGTCGTGAACTTCGGTTCCTCGTCGTAGTAGGAGTCCAGTTCCACCAGGAAGCCAGCGGCCGCGTCGATGTCGACCCGGCCCTTGCCCACCTGGATCTGCTCGGTCAGCAGATAGCTGCCCTGGTAGCTGCCGTTCACGAACAACTCGACCGGCTTGTAGTGCGGCGTGTACGGCAGTCCGAAACGCTGGCCCAGTTCGAAGGCGATGCTGTTCATCAGCAGCGTCGGATCCTGGTAGTTCGCCAGCAACACCCAGCTCTTGGCCGCCGTCAGCCCCATCATGCTCGTCTTCTTGTCGAACTTGATGCGGTACGGCTTCTTCGGTTTCAGCCACGTGCTGTTGCCGCGGCCACGCACTTCGTCCTTGTAGTCCAGGTGTGCGAGGTTGTTCTGCGGGTCCTGCGGATCGATGACCGTGATGTTGGTCCGCAGGTAGGTCTCCTTGCTGAGGATCGGCTGGTTGTCCTTCGTGTCGATGCGGATCACCGGCAGGCCGGTGGTCTGCGGCGATTCGATGCGCACGGTATACGTGCGCGTCGCCACCTTGCCGGAGCGCACGGTGTAGCGCACGTCACGGTAGAAGTCGTTGGGCGTGGCGCCGCTCGTCTGGACCACGCCGTCCACCGACACGGCGCCGACCGCGGTGAACACGGCCTTGAGCTGCTGCAGGTTGTCGATCCACTGGCTCGCGGAAAAGCTGATCAGCCCCGTGGTCGCGTCGATGCTGCCCGCCCCGAGCCCCTCCAGGCTGAAGGCGCTGATCTGCGGTGCCGGGGGGACGACGACTTCCACCTTGGCGGTGGCTCGCTTGGCCGGGTCGTCCTGGGCGACCACCGTGAACTCGTAGCTGCCTGCCGCGGGCGGCGGCGTGTACGTGGCGCTGTTGCCCGCGGGCACGAAGCTGCCGTCGACCGTGCTCGGCCAGACGATCCGGGTGTTCAGGGCGCTGACGCTCAGGGTGACCGACTCGCCGGGCTCGAGCGTCGTCGTGGCCGGGGTGATGGCGATCTCGACCGACTGGACCTCGCCCGGCGGCGTCTCGACGGGAGGCGTCTCGGCGGGCGGTGTTTCGACGGATGGCGTCTCGACCGGCGGACTCACGACCGCCTGGTCCCCCTGACCGCCGCCACCACAGGCGGCCAGCACCAGCAGCGACGCCATTGCCAGCCAGCGGCGTGTCGCCGGCCAGCCGCCGTGGCTGTGGCCCCTATCGCTGCGGAGGATGTCGAACAGCTTCATCGGCCTCCAGCCTTCATTGAGGAAGGGTTACTTCAGCGACAGGATCCAGGTTGCCAATTGCCGGGCCTCGGCCGCACTGACCTTCGGGTTCGCCGGCATCGGCACCGGGCCCCAGACACCGGCGCCGCCCTTGACGATCTTTTCGGCCAGCTTGTCGACGGCGTCCTTCTGCCCGGCGTACTTGGCGGCCACGTCCTTGTACGACGGGCCGACCACCTTGCGGTCCACGGAATGACAGGCCATGCACGTCTTCTGCTGGGCCAGTTCGGGGCTGGCCCAGCTGCCTTGTGCGGCCAGCAGCGTGGCCGCCAGGGCCAGCGCGTGCGCTGCTTTCATGATTTCCTTTGCGTTCGGCATGCCCAGCTTCGGCTAAAGTGCCTCGGCGCATTGTAGAAGTGCGCCTTGTGCGCCCCGGCTCCCGTGGGGTCTTGCCTGGCGCGAGGGGAAACGATGGCCTTCCTGATCCTGGGTGTGCTGCTGCTGGGCATGAAGATGGCCGAGTTCGGGCCGGTGGCCTCTTGGTCGTGGTGGGTGGTGCTGGCGCCCTTCGGGCTCGCCATCGCCTGGTGGGGCTTCGCCGATTCGATCGGGCTGACCCAGCGCCGCGCGATGGACAAGATGGAGCAGACCAAGCGGGAGCGCCGCAACCGCAACCTGGAGGCCTTGGGTCTGGGGCCGCGCCGCGACCGCAAGGCGCGACGTGCCAGCGAGTTCCCCGCCGCGGACGCCGGCAAGCGCGCGGCGAAGGACTCGACCTAGCCAGGGCCACCCGCGCCGCGAGCCGGCGGCCCGACGACGGCTTCAGTCGAACTTGTCGAGCACCGCGCCGCTGCTGGCGCTGCTGGCGTTCATCGCGAACTTGGCCAGCACGCCGCGGGTGTAGCGCGGCGCCGGCTTCTTCCAGGCCGCGCGGCGGCGCGCCAGCTCGGCGTCGTCGACATTCAGCTGCAGCAGCAGCTTCGTCGCATCGATGGTGATCGAGTCGCCCTCCTGGATCAGCGCGATGTTGCCGCCCTCGAAGGCCTCGGGCGCCACGTGGCCGACCACCATGCCCCAGGTGCCGCCGGAAAAGCGCCCGTCGGTGATCAGGCCCACGCTCTCGCCCAGGCCCTGGCCGATCAGCGCGCCGGTGGGCGCCAGCATCTCGGGCATGCCCGGGCCGCCCTTGGGGCCCAGGTAGCGCAGCACCATCACGTCGCCCGGCTTGATCTTCTGCGCCATGATGGCCGCCAGCGCGCTCTGCTCGTCGTCGAAGACACGCGCCGGGCCGGTGATGACCGGGTTCTTCAGGCCGGTGATCTTGGCCACGCAGCCTTCGGGGCTGAGGTTGCCCTTCAGGATGGCCAGGTGGCCGTGCGCATACAGCGGGTTGCTCACCGGGCGGATCACCGGGTTGCCGGGCTGCAGGTCGGGTACGTCGGCCAGGTTCTCGGCCACCGTCTTGCCGGTGATGGTGATGCAGTCGCCGTGCAGCAGGCCGGCCTTCAGCAGCTCTTTCATGACCGCGGGGATGCCGCCGGCGCGGTGCAGGTCCACCGCCAGGTACTGGCCGCTGGGCTTCAGGTCGCACAGCACGGGGGTGCGCTGGCGCACGCGCTCGAAATCGTCGATCGTCCAGTCCAGCCCCGCCGCATGCGTGATGGCCAGGAAGTGCAGCACCGCGTTGGTCGAGCCGCCGGTGGCCATGATCACCGCGACGGCGTTCTCCACCGCCTTCTTGGTGACGATGTCGCGCGGCTTCAGGTCGGCCTTGACGGCCTCGACCAGCACCTTGGCGGCACGCTCGACCATCGAGACGATCTCGCCTTCGACATTGGCCATCGTCGATGCGTAGGGCAGGCTCAGGCCCAGCGCCTCGAAGGCCGACGACATGGTGTTGGCGGTGTACATGCCGCCGCAGGAGCCGCTGCCCGGGATCGCATGGCGCTCGATCTGGCAGAAGTCTTCCTCGCTCATCTTGCCGGCGCTGAACTGGCCCACCGCCTCGAACACGCTGACGATGTTCAGGTCCTGGCCCTTGTACTTGCCGGGCAGGATGGTGCCGCCGTAGACGTAGATCGCCGGCACGTTGGCGCGCAGCATGCCCATCATGCCGCCGGGCATGTTCTTGTCGCAGCCGCCGATGACCATCACGCCGTCCATCCACTGGCCGCCGACGCAGGTCTCGACGCAGTCGGCGATGACCTCGCGCGACACCAGGCTGTACTTCATGCCCTCGGTGCCCATCGCCATGCCGTCGCTGATGGTGGGCGTGCCGAAGATCTGCGGGTTGGCGCCGGCTTCCTTCAGGCCGATGACCGCCGCGTCCGCCAGCCGCTGCAGGCCGGAGTTGCAGGGCGTGATCGTCGAATGCCCGTTGGCCACGCCGATCATCGGCTTGCCGAAGTCGCCTTCGGTGTAGCCCATCGCGTAGTACATGCTGCGGTTGGGCGCGCGCGCCACGCCTTCGGTGATGTTCTTCGAGCGGCGGTTGGAGCTCATGCGTGTCTCTCGTGGTGGGTTCGGGTTCGTCAGGGCGCGCAGTATGGCGGGGTGGCGATCTGGCTGTCCAATATATTATTCAGACCGAATTGATACATTGGAGGCGCTGATGCCGGAGCTGCGCACGCTGCGCCAGTTCGTTGCCGTGGCCGAGGAACTGCACTTCAGCCGCGCGGCACAGCGCCTGCACATGACGCAGCCACCGCTGAGCCTGGCGATCCGCGGCCTGGAGCGCGAGCTGGGCGCCGAGCTGTTCCAGCGCACGCAACGCAGCGTGAGCCTGAGTGCGGCCGGCGCGGCGCTGCTGCCGCAGGTGCGCCGCCTGCTGGCCGAGGCCGATGCGCTGCCGCGGCTGGCGCAGGCCGCGGCCGCCGGCCTGGCCGGTCGGCTGCGCCTGGCCTTCGTCTCCAGCATCGCCTACGGACCGCTGCCGCGCTGGCTGAGCAGCTTCCGCGACGCGCATGCGGACGTCGCGCTGCAGTTGCGTGAAGCGACGCTGGACGTTCAGCTGGCGGCCTTCGATGCCGACGAGATCGATGCCGGCTTCGTGCTGCACGCGCCGGGCGCAGCGCCGCCCGGCTTCGCCGCCTGGGTGGCGTTGCAGGAGCCGCTGGTGCTGGCGATGCCGCAGGCGCACCCGGCGGCGGCTTCGCGCCGGCCGGCGTTCGAGCGCGTGGCGTCCGAGCCGCTGCTGATCTTCCCGCGGCCCATTGCGCCGTCGCTGTACGACGCGGTGCTGGGCTTCTATCGCGCGCACGGCGCCACGCCGCACATCGCGCAGGAGGCGATCCAGATGCAGACGCTGGTCAATCTGGTGTCCAGCGGCATGGGCCTGGCGTGGGTGCCGGCCTCGGTCATGCAATTGCAACGGCCCGGCGTGGTCTACCGTGCGCCGGCCGGCAGCGCGCTGCAGTGCGAGACCAGCCTGCTGTGGCGCGAGCCGGCGTCGCCGGTGGTGCAGCGCTTTGTCGGCCATGTGCGGTCACAGCGGCGACAATCGCCGGCTTTCGCAGGAGCCGGAGCCCGCTGATGCTGGTGCATCCCCAATTCGACCCGGTCGCGCTGTCGCTCGGCCCGGTACAGATCCACTGGTACGGACTGACCTACCTGGTGGCCTTCGGCCTGTTCCTCTGGCTGGCCGGTCGCCGCGTGCGCTACCCCTGGCTGGCCGAGGCTGGCTGGACGCGGCGCGATGTCGAGGACCTGCTGTTCTATGGCGTGGTCGGCGTGATCCTCGGTGGGCGGCTGGGCTACGCGCTGTTCTACAAGCCCGGCCACTATGCCGCGCATCCGCTGGAGCTGCTGGCGGTGTGGCAGGGCGGCATGTCCTTCCACGGCGGGCTGCTGGGCGTGCTCGCCGCCATGGCGCTGTTCGCGCGCCGCCGCGGCCGCCGCTTCCTGGACGTGACCGACCTGATCGCGCCCTGTGTGCCGGTCGGTCTGGCGTCCGGGCGCATCGGCAACTTCATCAACGGCGAACTCTGGGGCCGCGCGGCCGACCCTTCACTGCCCTGGGCGATGGTCTTTCCGCAGTCGGGCAGCAGCATCGCGCGCCATCCGTCGCAGCTGTACCAGTTCGCGCTGGAAGGGCTGCTGCTGTTCGTGCTGCTGTGGTGGTACGGCGCCAGGCCGCGCCGTACCGGGCAGATCTCCGGCGCGTTCCTCGCCGGCTACGGGCTGTTCCGCTTCATTGCCGAGTACTTCCGCGAGCCGGACAGCTTCCTGGGCTTGCGCGCACTGGGCCTGAGCCAGGGCCAGTGGCTGAGCCTGCCGATGATCGCGATCGGCGTGGGCATGTGGTGGTGGGCTTCGCGTGCGGGCCCGCAGGCACAATCGAGCCGATGACGCGACAGATCTTTCTCGACACCGAAACCACCGGCCTCAATGCCGAAGCCGGCGACCGCATCATCGAGATCGGCTGCATCGAGATGGTCGGTCGGCGGCTGACCGGCGACAACCGTCACTACTACCTGAACCCGCAGCGTTCCAGCCATCCGGACGCACTGAAGGTGCACGGCCTGACCGACGAGTTCCTGGCTGACAAGCCGTTGTTCGAGCATGTGGTCGACGAACTCCTGGCCTATCTGGCCGGCGCCGAAGTGGTGATCCACAACGCCGCCTTCGACATCGGCTTCCTCGACAAGGAGCTCGAGCGCTGCGGCAAGCCCGGCATCGCCAGCCAGGTGGCGCAGATCACCGACAGCCTGCTGATGGCGCGCGAGATGTACCCCGGCAAGAGCAACTCGCTCGATGCGCTGTGCAAGCGGCTGGAGGTGGACAACTCGAACCGCACGCTGCATGGCGCGCTGCTCGACGCGGGCCTGCTGGCCGAGGTTTACATCTGCATGACGCGCGGCCAGGGTTCGCTGGTCATCGACGAGGGTGGCGCGGGCGAGGCCGGCGGTGTGGTCGAGTCGATCGACCTGCGTGCCTTCGATCTGCCGCTGCTGCGGCCCACCGAGGAAGAGATGGTCGCGCATCGGGCGGTGCTGGCCGACATCGACAAGGCCAGTCGCGGCAAGCTGCTGTGGCAGACCGATCTGGCATAATCCTGCGCTTTCCGGATTCGACATCCGCCGCATCCGGGCGGTTAGCTCAGTGGTAGAGCACTGCCTTCACACGGCAGGGGTCGCAGGTTCGAACCCTGCACCGCCCACCAGACCACGCACCGGCGCCACCTCAGGGTGGCGTTTGTGTTTGTGCGGATTGCCAAGGTAGCCTCGGGTCCAGGGCCGGTCGCCGTCGCGTTCGGCAACCGGCAAGGTCCGAGGATCCGGGGAGGGGACGAGGCCGATGTGGATCGAGACAGTGCGGCGCTGGTGGCGCGTGGCGCGCGACGCTGCGGAGCTCTGGCTGCAGCACAACGCGTTCAGCCATGCCGGCGCGCTGGCCTTCTACACGCTGTTCTCGCTGGCGCCGGTGTTCGTCATCGCCGTGGCGGTGATCGGCGTCGTCTTCGGCGAGGATGCGGCGCGCGGGCAGATCGTCGCGCAGCTGCAGGACCTGATCGGCCGCGAGGCCGCATCCGCTGTCGAGCAGGCGGTCGCGCGCTCGCGCATCCAGGAGTCGGGCCTGTGGCCTTCGGTGCTGGGCGTGGCCACGCTGCTGGTCGGCGCGACCACGGTGTTCGGCCAGATGCAGTTCTCGCTGAACTCGATCTGGGGCGTGGCCGCCCGGCCCAGCCGCAGCAGCGTCTTCGTGTTCGTGAAGAACCGGCTGCTGTCGCTGACGGTGGTGCTGTCGATCGGTTTCGTGCTGCTCGTGTCGCTGCTGCTGGGCGTGGTGCTGCGTGCGGTGCTGCGCTTCACCCAGTACTTCGTGCCGGCGGTCGCATCGCTGCTCAGCGGTGCGGAGGTGCTGGTGTCCTTCGTCGCGATGGCACTGCTCTTCTGCGCCATCTTCAAGGTGTTGCCCGACGTGATGCTGCGCTGGCGCGACGTGCTCGTCGGCGCGCTGGTCACCGCCGCGCTGTTCTCGGTGGGGCGCTACGGCATTGCCGCCTACCTGGCCTATACCGCCACCGCGTCGACCTATGGCGCGGCCGGTTCGGTGGTGCTGGTGCTGCTGTGGGTGTACTACTCGTCGCTGATCCTGCTTTACGGCGCGGCGTTCACGAAGACGCAGCTGCTGGCGCGCGGCGGCCGCATCGTGCCGCGCAATTCGGCGGTGCGCGTGCACCAGCAGTTGGTCACGGACGCGTAGGCCCGTCCGCCGGTGCCGCCCGGCGCGCGCGCGGGATCCAGTAGGCGAGCTGCGCGGCGGCGGCACAGGCGATCAGGCCGGTGACGGCGATGCCCACGCCCAGCGACAGCGCAGCCGCCAGGAAGGACAGCAGCGCCGGCCCGCAGGCCGCGCCGAGGTCGGCCAACAGCCGCCAGACACCGAGGAAGTGGGCGCGCCCGGCACGCGGCGAATGATCGGCACCGAGCGTCATGATCAGCCCCGAGCTGATGCCGTTGCCGAAGCCGATCACCATGGCGGCCCACAGCAGCGTCGCAGCGCTGCCGGTCAGCGGCAGCAGCAGCAGCGCGGCACCCATGATCAGCATCGACGGCACGGCCACCCAGCCGCGGCCCTTGCGGTCCATCAGCTTGCCGGCCGGATAGAACACCAGCATCTCGATGCCGGCGGCCAGGCCATAGATCACCGAGGCCACCGAGGCCTCCAGCGCCAGATGGTCGGCCCACAGCGGGATCACCGCCTGGCGCGACGCGCGCACGGCACTGACCAGCAGGACGCCGATGCCCAGCGACAGGAATACCTGGCGGTGGTCGCGCAGGATCGAGCGCCAGCCCGGGCTGCGCCGCGAGGTGTCGATCGGGTCGTCGGCAGCCGCGGCCGTCGGCGGCGGCTCCAGGTCGGGCAGGCGGGCCGCCAGCGCGGCCGACAGCAGCAAGGCGACGATGCCCACGCCGTAGGCGCCGGTCAGACCGAACTGGTGAATGGCCGCGGCGCCGACGATCGGGCCGATGAACATGCCGATGCGCATCACGCCGCCCAACGTCGACATCGCGCGGGCGCGCAGTGCCGGCGGCACGGCCTCGGTCAGGTAGCTCTGGCGGGCCAGGCTGAACACCGCCTGCGCGGTGCCGACGAGGAAGCAGCCGAGCGCGAACAGGCCCAGCTGCCCGGTCGCGGCGCACAGCGCCATCGCCAGTGCGCACCACAGCGACGCGGCCACCAGCGCCCAGCGCTCGCCACGCGCCATCGTCAGCATCGACGCCGGAATGTTGCTGAGCAGCGAGCCGATGCCGATCAGCGTGACGATCAGCGCCGCCGTCGGCACCGAGGCGCCGAGATCCCGCGCGCTGAGTGCGACCACCGGCAGCATCGCGCCTTCGCCGATGCCGAACAGCAGGGTGGGGCCGAAGGCGGCGACGGCGATGCGTCGCAGGCTGAAGGTCGGATCGGGCACGGGCGGGGTCGGGGACGGAGGGCCGGACATCGGGCCGGCCGGCGAGCTGCTCATTGTCGCGTCGCGGGCGGCGGCCTGTTCAGGCGCGCAGCCGTCGCCATTGCATGTAGAGCACGCCGGCCAGCACGATCGCGCCGCCGATCAGCTGCTCGGCGATCGGCTGCACGCCGAACAGCAGCATCGCGATCAGCACGGCGAACACCGGCACCGTGTTCTGCCACAGGCCGCCGGACTGGATGCCGAGGCGGCTGACGCCGGTGTTCCAGGCCACGGTGGCCAGCGCGGTGCAGAACACCGCCGCGATCAGCAGCTGCATCAGCGGCAGCGTCCCGGGCTGCAGGTTCGGCGGCCCGGCGAGGCCGGCCCAGCGCGCCAGCGTCCAGAACAGCAGCAGCCAGGGCAGGGCGCCGACGGTGGTCAGGAAGGTGCGGCGCAGCTGCGGCGTGCCGGGTTCGAACCAGCGCTGCGCCAGGATCGAATACGCGGTCCAGCTGCAGATGCCCAGCACCACTAGGATCTCGCCACCCTGCAGGCTGAACACCGCATGGCGGCCACCGATGCCGGCGCGCGCCTGGCCCCAGATGGCAATGCCGGCGCCGAGCAGGGTCAGCAGCGTCGCGCCCCAGAAGCCGCGCTCCAGCTTCGCGCCGGTCATCAGTCGCGACACGATGGCGACGTAGACCGGCGAGCCGGCGGAGATGGCGGCCACGGTCATCGGGTGCGTGCGGTGCAGCCCCAGGTTGTAGAGCACCAGGAAGCCGGCCACGCACAGGCTCAGGCCGGCGACGCGCCAAAGGGAGATCGGCGTGCGCAACTGGGCCGGCCCCAGCGACAGCGCCACCATCGCACCCAGCAGCAGCGAGGCCACCACGTAGCGCAGCGGCGAGACCCAGAAGGGGTCGAAGTGGCGCAGCAGCTCGGCCGACAGCGGCAGGTTCAGCCCGAACAGCAGGCAGGCCGCCAGATAGCCCAGCGTGCCGACCCACGCGCCGCGCCGGGCGGCGGCCTCGTTCACGCGTCGACCATGAAGTGCGGCCAGGTGCTGCCGACGTACTGCAGGAACTTCGGCCCCAGGCCTTCGGCCTGAAGGTGTGCGCGCGTCACCGGCAGCGCCGGGCTGCGGTAGTCGGCGTCGGCCAGCGCGCGGCGCGCGAAATCGTGATGCAGCATCGCGCCGCGGCCGATCAGCACGAAGTCGGCGCCGCTGTCCAGGCAGCGGCGCGCGGTGGCCGCGTCCATGATCTTGCCGGCGACGCCCAGACGCGTGCCGCCGCGCTTCAGCGCCGCGAAGTGCTCGATCAGCGGCCGTCCCGCGTAGGCCGCATCGCGCGGCGGCTTGAAGCAGTCCCACAGCGACATGTCGAGCCAGTCGAGCCTCGTGTCCACCAGCAGCCGT
Organism: Rubrivivax sp.; assembly: GCA_044225625.1. GTDB lineage: Bacteria > Pseudomonadota > Gammaproteobacteria > Burkholderiales > Burkholderiaceae_C > Rubrivivax. Next base: position 573 of record JBGAII010000054.1, on the reverse strand, counting down.
TCGGCCAGCGCCAGCGCCTCGGACATGACGATGTCGAAACGCTCGGGCGACAGGCGCAGGCCGAGCTGGAAGTCCGGCCCGGTGGCCGCGCGGATGCCGTCGATCAGCTCGAACAGGATGCGGCTGCGGTCGGCGAAGCCGCCGCCCCAGCCGTCCGGCCGCTGGTTGTGCTCGGCATCGAGAAACTGTGCCAGCAGGTAGCCGTGCGCGCCGTGCAGTTCCACGCCCTGGAAGCCGGCCTGCTCGGCGCGGCGGGCCGCGGCAATGAAGTCCTGAACCAGTTGCCCGACCTCGGCCGTGCTCAGTGCGCGGGCGCCGGTTTCGGCATCGTCCCAGGGCGCGACGGCCGGCTGGCCGGTCAATGCCGTGTCGGCGCGGCGGCCGGAATGCTGCAGTTGCAGGCAGGACACGGCGCCGCCGGCATGGATGCCGTCGGCCAGCCGCTTCAGGCCGGGCAGATGCGCGTCGGACCAGGCGCCGAGCTGTCCCGGGAAGCCCTGGCCATTGGCCTGCACGTGCGCCGCGCAGGTCATCACCATGCCGAAGCCGCCGCGGGCCCGCATCGTCAGCCAG
>JBGAII010000237.1:0-3300 GCA_044225625.1 Rubrivivax sp. | reverse complement strand
GACCTGAAGAAGAAGATCGCCGACACGTTCCTCATGGTCGACCAGAACGAGGACGGCAGGAAGTACCTGGCCAACGTGAAGTCGGAGAAGGTCGTCAAGATGATCGACGCCGACTACAACGTCGTGCGCGAAGCGACGGCGAAGTAGTCGCGACCCGGCACATCGACGGCCCATGAGCGACACGGCCACTCCGCCGCAGCCCTTGCTGCAGGTGCGCGACCTGCGCGTCAGCTACACCGGCGGCAAGGAGATCCTGAAAGGCATCGGCTTCGACGTCGGCACCACCGAGTTCGTGGCCATCATCGGCCCGAGCGGTGCCGGCAAGTCGACGCTGATCCGCTGCGTCAACCGCCTCGTCGAGCCCACCAGCGGGCAGGTGCTGTTCGCCGGCACCGACCTGCTCAAGCTCGACGAGGGCGAGATGCGCCGCCAGCGCCGCAACATCGGGATGATCTTCCAGGAGTTCAACCTGATCGACCGGCTGAGCGTGATCGACAACGTGCTGACCGGTCGGCTCGGCTACATGGGCAACCTGCGCTCGCTGTTCCGCGCCTACAGCAAGGACGACATCGCCAAGGCGGTGGCGCTGCTCGACCGCGTGGGACTGATCGACCACCTGGACAAGCGCGCCGACGCGTTGTCCGGCGGCCAGCGCCAGCGCGTGGGCATTGCCCGGGCGCTGATCCAGCAGCCGAAGCTGCTGCTGGTGGACGAGCCCACCTCGGCGCTCGACCCGAAGATCTCGCGCGAGGTGATGGGCATGATCCGCGGCATTGCGCGCGAGTTCAAGGTGCCGGTGCTGTGCAACATCCACGACGTGGATCTGGCGCTGGAGTTCTGCGACCGCATCATCGGCCTGCAGGACGGCATCAAGAAGTTCGACGGCCCGCCGAGCAGTGTCGACAAGCACGCGCTGGCCGACATCTACGCGATGGAGGTGCTGTAGCGATGGCCGCCGTGCTGCCCCTGGTCCGCCACACCGAGCGCATCGCGCAACTCGACGCCAGCCGGCGCCGTGCCCGCATCTGGCGCTACGTCCGCTACGTGCTGATCGCGCTGCTGGTGGCCTGGAGCGTCGAGGCCATCGTTGTCGGCGACACCGACTGGAGCCGCATCAGCGCGAGCGGCGTGGCGACGGCGGCAGGGCGGTTCCTGGCATTCGACGCGTCGATCCTGCTGTCGCTGTGGGAGCCCGCGCTGGAAACGGTGTTGATGGCCACGCTGGCCACGTTGCTCGGTGCGCTGATGGCCATTCCCGTGGCCTGGCTGGGCGCCAACAACATCTCCCCGCTGGGGCGTCTGACCTACTACTTCGGCCGCGTGCTGATGACGCTGTCGCGCTCGGTGCACGAGGTCGTGTGGGGTCTGGTCTTCGTGGCGGCGGTGGGCCTGGGCGCGCTGGCCGGCGTGCTGGCGATGGCGGTGCGGTCGATCGGCTTCATCAGCAAGACCGTGGCCGAGGCGATCGAGGACGTGAACAAGGGCCCGGTGGAGGCGATGCGCGCGGTCGGCGCCAACCGCTTCCAGGTGCTGATGTTCGGCATCGTGCCTCAGGTGCTGCCGGTGATCGTCGGCAACGTCATCTTCGAATGGGACGTGAACATCCGCCGCTCCACCATCATGGGACTGGTCGGCGCCGGCGGCCTGGGCCTGGCGCTGCACCGGCAGATGGCCAGCTACAACTACGGCGGCATCGCGACGGTGATCTTCGTGATCCTGCTGCTGATCGTGTTCGGTGAGCTGTTCTCCGCCTGGGCGCGCAGGAAGGTGATCTGACATGAACACCGCCGCCAGGACCCTGCCCGCGTGGAAGCGCTTCCGTTTTCCGCAGAGCCTCTACAAGTACATCGCGCTGTTGGCGTCGCTGTGGTTCGTCTGGTGGGCGCTGGACGTGCTGAACATCGACGTCGAGCGCTTGCCGGGGCTGTTCGGCCGCATCGGCGACGTGCTGGCGCGCCGCTACTGGCCGCCGGACATGGCGCATGTGGCACAGCCCGAGTTCCTGCGGGCAATCGTCGACACCTTCCAGATGAGCTACGTGGCGACCGTGATCGGGCTGCTGCTGGCGGTACCGTTGGCATGGTTCGCGTCCTTCAACATGACGCCGAGCCGGCGCCTGCTGTACCCGGTGTGCCGGCTGTTCGTCATGGCATGCCGCTCGGTGCACGAGATGATCTGGACCATCGTGCTGGTGGCCATCGTCGGCTTCGGCATGCTGCCCGGCACGCTGGCGATGATGCTGTTCTGCATCGGCTTCGGCGGCAAGCTGATGACCGAGGCGATCGAGGCCATACGCAAGGGCCCGGTCGAGGCGATCCGCGCCACCGGCGCCGGCCACCTGCAGACCTTCGTCTACGCCGTGCTGCCGCAGGTGCGCGTGGCCTGGGCGGGCATCGCGATCTACACCTGGGACGTGGTTTTCCGTGCGTCCACCGTGGTGGGCTTCTTCGGCGCCGGCGGCATGGGCCACCACCTGCGCGAGAGCGTGCAGCGGCTGGAGAACCGGCAGGTCAGCGCGATCATCCTGACCATCGTCGGCATCGTCGTCGTGGCCGAGCTGTTCTCGGCCTGGGTGCGCGGGCGCATCGCGCGCGCGGCGGCGTGACGGCTGCAGTGACCCCGAACCGATGACCCTGCCGACCCAGAGCGAAGGCGACGTCAATGGCACGCCGGAGCGCGCGCGCTGGCAGGCCGCGCATCTCGACGACGCGAGCCGCGCCTTGCTGGCGCGCGACTCGGCGGCGTTCCTGCACCAGAGCGTGTCCACGCCGTGCCTGGCGCCGATCGCCAAGGCCGAGGGGCTGTACATCGAGGACGTGTCCGGCCGCCGCTACCTCGACTTCCACGGCAACAACGTGCATCACCTCGGGCACGGGCATCCGGAGGTGATCGCCGCGATCAAGGCGCAGCTCGACGAGCTGTCCTTCGCGCCGCGCCGTTTCGCCCCGCTGCGCGCGGTGGAACTGGCCGAGGCGCTGTCGGCGCAGTTCGAGCGCCTCACCGGCGAGGCCGGCCGCGTCCTGTTCACCACCGGGGGCAGCGACGCGGTGGAAGTGGCGATCAAGCTCGCGCGCGCCGCCACCGGCCGCTTCAAGACGTTGAGCTTCTGGGACGCCTTCCACGGCGCCGGCTTCGGTGCCTCGAGCGTCGGCGGCGAGTCGCTGTTCCGCGGCGGGCGGCTGGGGCCGCTGCTGCCGGGCAGCGAGCACGTGGCGCCGTTCGGCTGCTACCGCTGCGCCTACGGCCACCCGGTCGATGCCGAAGGCCGGCCCGACCTCGAGCGCTGCCGGCTCGCCTGCG
>JBGAII010000053.1:0-28127 GCA_044225625.1 Rubrivivax sp. | reverse complement strand
CGCGGCGGCACCCCGCGCACGCAGCGCCGCGGCGGTGACGGCCAGCGTGCGACCGGTGCTGGCGACGTCGTCGATCAGCACCACCTCCCGGCCGCGGAAGTCGTGGTCCGGCAGCGTCACCGCCACGTCCCGGTCGCCGCTGCGCTGCTTGGTGCAGACGGCGTACGCCAGTCCCTGTGCCTGAGCCGCGCTGCGCACCCAGGCCGCGGCTTCCTCGTCCGGGCCGAGCAGGAAGGGCTGCCGCGCATGGGCCGCCGCATGTGCCCCGAGCAGCGGTGCGGCCGACAGCGCGACGCCGCGCCGGCCGGGCAGCACCTCGTCCATCGAGGCCACGCGATGCAGATGCGGGTCGACGGTGACCAGCGCATCGAACCAGCCGGCCAGCGCCCGACCCACGTGCCGCTGGCTGACCGCCTCGCCGGGCCGGAAGGCCATGTCCTGGCGCATGTAGGCCAGGTAGGGGCAGACCAGTGCCAGCCGCTGTGCGCCGAGTTCGCGTGCCGCCGGCGCCACGATCATCAGCTCGGCCAGCTTCTCGTTCGGCTGCTGCAGCCCGCGCAACAGCGCCACCTGCGGCGGCAGCGAAGGCGGCAGCTGCAGGCGCGTCTCGCCGTCGGGGAAACGGTGGCGCACGATGTGCTGCAGCGGTACCCCCAGGCAGGCCGCCAGCGCATGCGCACCGGGCTCTTCCCCTTCGAAGGCCAGCAGCAGGTCGATCATGCGGCACCTCCGTTGGCCGTGCCGTGCAGACACTCGTGAATCTGCTCGCGCAGCAGCGCGGCCAGCGCGCGCCGGTCGGCATGCCGCGCACCCTGCGGCGCGAGCAGGTCCACGTGCACGCCGAGGTCACGCGCCGACAGCATGCGCCAGACGCTCTGCAGCAGCGTGGTCTCGCCCAGGAACTGCGCCGCCGGGCTGAAGCGGTGCTGCGGGTCGCTGTAGCGCAGCGCGATGGCCTGCACCGGCACGTCGACGCTGATCGCGGCCTGCAGCAGGTTGGCGTGGAAGGGCAGCAGCGCGGCACCATCGCCGGTCGTGCCTTCGGGAAACACGGCGATGCAGTCGCCCGCCTGCAGCGCCTCGGCCACCTGGTGCAGCACGCGCAGCGCATCGCGCTTGCGCTCGCGCTCGATGAACAGCGTGCCGGCGTTGCGGATCAGCCAGCCGAGCAGCGGCCAGGACAGCACGTCGGCCTTGGAGACGAACCGTGCGCGCGGCGCCACCGCATGAATGGCGGCAATGTCCAGCCACGACACATGGTTGGCCAGCAGCAGCGTCGCGCCCGGCCGCGGCGTGCCCTGCACGTGCAACTGCAGCCCGGCCAGGCGGACCAGCTTGGCCGACCACCACTGGATGCGTTGCTGCCGACCGGCGGCATCCAGCCGCGGGAACTGCAGGGCCATCACCGTCATGCCGTGCAGCAGGTGCAGCACCATGCGCAGCAGCCGCCAGCCGGCGAGCAGCACCCGCATCAGTCGCGGCCGGCGCGGCAGCGGCCCCGGCCGGCGGTCATTCGGCCTCGTAGGCCACGCTGCCGGCCACCAGCGTCGCCCGCACCCGGCCGGGCAGGCCGGTGCCGGTGTTGGCGAAGCTGAAGGGCGTGTGCCGGCCCTGGCTCTTCAGCCGGCCCGGCTCGAGGCGCCAGACCTCGCCCGGATCGAAAACACACAGGTCGGCCACACCACCCTCGACCAGCCGGCCGGCGCTGGCCGCCAGCGAGCCGAGCGAATCGCCGAGCACGGCCACCGGCCCGCTGGTGACGCGCGCCAGCGTGCGGCCGAGATCGAGCCCGGCCTCGTCGCCCCACTTCAGCGCCAGGCTGAGCAGCAGCTCCAGGCCGGTGGCGCCGGGCTCGGCCTCGCCGAAGGGCAGGGTCTTGGCATCGTCGTCCACCGGCGTGTGATCGGAGACCAGCGCGTCGATCGTGCCGTCGGCCAGGGCCGCACGCAGCGCGTCGCGGTCCTTCGGCTGGCGCAGCGGCGGCGTCAGCCGCATGTCGGCATTGAAGTAGCCGATGTCGACATCGCTGAGGTGCAGCGAGTTGATGCTGACATCGGCCGACAGCGGCAGGCCTTCGGCCTTGGCGGTGCGCAGCAGCGCCACGCCGCAGCTGCTGAGCCGGCACAGGTGCACCCGCGTAGTAAGGTGGCACGCATCAGTTCGGGTAAGGGTGTGCAACACGATGGTCTCGGCCGCCACCGGCACGCCCGACAGACCCAGCCGGGTGGCCAGCGCGCCGCTGGCCGCCACGCCCTTGCCCAGTCAGGCGTCCTGCGGCCGCAGCCAGACCGTGTAGCCGAAGGTGGCGGCGTACTGCAGCGCGCGCTGCAACACCATCGTGTCGCGGATGGCCGTGTCGGCCTGCGAAGCCGATGCAGCCGGCGGCCGTCAGCTCGGCCATCTCGCTGAGCTTCTCGCCATCGAGGCCACGGGTCAGCGCGCCGAGCAGGAACAACCGGCAGCGGCTCAGCTTGCGCGCGCGGAACTTCAGCATTTCCACCAGGCCGGGCTCGTCGAGCGCCGGCTCGGTGTCGGGCGGACACACCAGACTGGTGATGCCGCCGGCGGCGCGACCTGGCTCGCTCTCCAGCGTGCCCTGGTGCTTGCGGCCAGGCTCGCGCAGCCCGCGCAGGCCAGGTCCACCAGGCCAGCGCGACCACCAGCCCGGTGGCATCGATCTCGCGCTCGGCACCAAAGTCGCCAAACTCGCCGAGCGGGCCGATGCCGACGATGCGGCAGGCGATGGCCACGTCCGGCCACCTCGTCGCGCTGCGAGGCCGGGTCGACGACCCGGCGCGCCGCGAATCAGCAGTTTCATCGAGCTCACTGGACTGCCTGCACTGCGTGCTCCGGAATGACGCTTGGGAGCGGCCCGGCGCGCTCATGCGTCGTTCCCGGCAATGATCGACATCACCGCCATGCGCACCGCGATGCCGAAAGTGACCTGCGGCAGGATCACGCTGTGGCTGCCGTCGGCCACGGCGGAGTCGATCTCGACGCCGCGGTTGATCGGCCCCGGATGCATGACGATCGCGTCGGGCTTGGCCAGCGCCAGCTTGTCCGGCGTCAGGCCGTAGCTCAGCGGCGAACTCGGCCGCACTCGGCAGCATCGCGCCGCTCATGCGCTCGTTCTGCAGCCGCAGCATGATCACCACGTCGGCATCCGCGCGCAGATCGGCCATGTCGTGGCAGACGCGCACGCCCATCGGCGCCAGATCGCCGGGCACCAGCGTCTTCGGGCCGATGGCGCGGATCTCGGCCACCCCAGCGTGCTCAGCGCATGGATGTCCCGAGCGTGCCACGCGCGAATGCTGATGTCGCCGACCACACCGCCGCCACCAGACTGGAGAAGTCCTTCTTGTAGTGGCGGATCGTGCGCATGTCGAGCAGCCCCTGCGTCGGGTGCACATGGCGGCCGTCGCCGGCATTGACCACGTGCACGTGCGGTGCGCGGTGGGCGATCAGGTAGGGTGCGCCGCTCTCGCTGTGGCGCACGACGAACATGTCGGCATGCATCGCCGACAGGTTGGCGATGGTGTCGAGCAGGCTCTCGCCCTTGGCCGCGCTGGAGCGCGCGATGTCCAGGTTGATGACGCCAACAAGCCGCTTGGCGGCGATCTCGAAGGTGGTGCGCGTGCGCGTGCTGTTCTCGAAGAACAGGTTGAACACGCTCTTGCCGCGCAGCAGCGGCACCTTCTTGACCTCGCGGTCATTGACGCTGAGGAAGGTGCCGGCAGTGTCGAGGATCTGCGTCAGCACCGCCTTCGGCAGGCCTTCGATCGACAGCAGGTGGACCAGCTCGCCATGCGCGTTGAGCTGCGGATTGCGGCGCGACAGCATCAATGCTCCCGACAGGGCGCCCCCAGGGCGGCACGCCCTTCGGAGGATGACGAAGCGACGACGTCGCGAGATGGTGGGCTCATTGGTTCTCCCGGACGCTGAAGCTGAAACGCCCGGCCTCGTCGCGCGTCAGCGACAGCTTCTGCGCCGCCGGCAGCACCACGCGCGCGGCGGCGAAGGCCGGCTGGATCGGCAACTCGCGCCCGCCGCGGTCCACCAGCACCGCCAGTTGCACGCTGGCCGGACGCCCGAAGTCGTAGAGCTCGTTGATCACCGCGCGGATCGTGCGGCCGGTGTAGAGCACGTCGTCGATCAGCAGGATGTCACTGCCGTCGATGGCGAAGGGCAGCTTGGTCGCGTCGGTGCCGGCGGCCATGCCACGCGAGCCGAAATCGTCGCGGTGCAACGTGCTGGAGATGACGCCGGCGCTGCCCTCGCGGCCCAGGTCGGCCTGCAGCCGGTCCGCCAGCCAGGCGCCGCCGGACCAGATGCCGACCAGCACGGTCTGCGGCTTCAGCAGCGTGCGCACGCCGGCACGCAACTCGGCATACAGCGCCTCGGCATCGAGTTGCAGGTTGCGGCTCAACGGCGGGTCCTCCACGCGGCAGGTTCGAGGCTCACGGAAGCTGCCTCAGGAACTGGTCCAGGATCAGCGCCGCCGACGCCGCATCGACGTCGGATGCACCGTCCGCCAGGGCTTCGGTGGTGGTGTAGCGCTCGTCCACCTCGCGCACCGGGAGCCGGAAGCGGCCGTGCAGCTGGCGGCCGAATCGGCGTGCGCGCTGCGTGTTGTCGTGCGCCGCGCCGTCGGGATGAAACGGCACGCCGACCACCAGCGCGTCCGGGTGCCATTCGTGCACCAGCGCGTCGATGGCGGCGAAGCGCGCATCACCCTGCAGCGCCAGCGCGTCTTCAGCGGCTGCGCCCGGCGCAGCAGCGAGTTGCCGACCGCCACGCCGACGCGGCGCGTGCCGTAGTCGAAAGCGAGGAAACACTGGACGGCGGCGCCGGCGGACGCGGGCGCAGGCTCATGCAGCCCCCAGGGCGCCCGCGGCGCTCGCCCGTCGAGGGACGCAGCCGGCTCGAGGCGGCCAGCAGCGGCTCATGCGGCGACCCGCCTCTTGCGACAGCATGCGCGGGTCGATGCCCAGCAGAGACAGCGCCTTGTCGTAGCGCTGCTCGATCGGGGTCTCGAAGATGATCGACGGGTCGGCGTCCACGGTGAGCCAGCCATTGCGGCCCAGTTCGTCTTCGAGTTGACCGGCGGACCAGCCGCTGTAGCCCAGCGTCACCAGCACGCGCTTCGGGCCGGCGCCGTTGGCCAGGTCTTCGAGCACGTCTTTGCTGGTCGTCTGTCCCAGCCGCCAGCTTTCGACAACGTGGAGTTGTATTTGGCGGCATCGGCGGCACGCGGCTCGTGCAGCGCCGAAGCCGCGTTCGGTGCACCAGGCCGCCGCCGACTACGGCTGCGCCGCCAGTTCCTCGCTCGGGTTCGCTCGACCTTGTCGAACAGGCTCTTCAGGTTGATGTCGATCGGCTTGTTGATCACCAGGCCCAGCGCGCCGCGCTCACTGTGCTCGCACAGATAGACCACCGAGCCGGCGAAGCTGTCGTCCAGCATGCCCGGCATGGCAATCAGGAACTGGTTGCTGAGGTTGAAGCTGCCGGCGGCCATGCGGGCATTTTATTCCCGCCACAGGCACACTGCGGCCCATGGACAAGCCCCTGGACCGTGCGCTGCTGTGGTTCAGCCGCGACCTGCGCGCCGACGACCACGCGGCGCTGTACCACACCCTGCGTGCCGCGCGCCAGGTGTGGTGCGTGTTCGTCTTCGACCGTGACATCCTGGACCCCTTGCCGCGGCGCGACCGGCGCGTCGAGTTCATCCGCGACAACCTGGTCGGCCTGGCCGCCCAGTTGCAGGCGCTCGGTGCTTCGCACGGCGTCGACGGCGTGGGCTTGATCGTGCTCCACGGCCGGCCGCTGCAGGCGATTCCGGCGTTGGCCGCGCAGCTGGCGGTGCAGGCCGTGTACTGCAACCACGACGACGAACCGGCCGCGTTGCAGCGCGATGCCCAGGTGCGCGGCCGGCTGGACGACGCCGGCGTGGCATTGCACACCGCGAAGGACCATGTGATCTTCGAACGCCGCGAGCTGCTGACCGCGGCCGGAGGCCCCTTCAGCGTCTTCACGCCCTACAAGCAGGCCTGGTTGAAGAAGGTGGATGCGTTCTTTCTGAAGGCCTATCCGGTCGCGCACCATGCCGCGGCGCTGGCGCCGGTCACACCGGCCTGGTGGCTCCGGTGCCGCCACTGGCCGAGCTCGGCTTCGAGCGACGAATCTGCACGCTGAAACTGCCCAGCAGCGGCCTGGGCGCGCTGGAGCTGCTGGACGACTTCCTGGCCGAGCGCATCGGCCGCTACCACGAGACACGCGACTTTCCCGGCATCAAGGGCCCCAGCTACCTCGCGCATCTGCGTTTCGGCACGCTGTCGATCCGCCATGCAGCGCGCGAGGCCTGGCGCGCCTCGGCCGGCCCGGACCACCGCGGCGCGGCGCCCCGGCTGTCCAGGCGATCGGCGCGACTTCTACCATCAAGATCTACCTGCACGTCACGTCGGCCACCCTTCCGGCGAGTACGACGCATCCGCTGGGAGCACGGCAAGAGCAGGCCGATGTGCTGTTCGACGCCTGGACGCAGGGCCGTACCGGCTATCCGCTGGTCGACGCGGCGATGGCGCAGATCAACCAGACCGGCTACATGCACAACCGGCTGCGCATGGTGACGGCCAGCTTCCTGGTCAAGGATCTGGGCATCGACTGGCGCTGCGGCGAGGCCTCGGTTCGCCGAGAAGCTGGAACTCGACCTCGCGGCCAACAACGGCGGCTGGCAGTGGTCGGCCTCCACCGGCTGCGACGCGCAGCCCTGGTTCCGCATCTTCAATCCAGTGACGCAGAGTCAGAAGTTCGACCCGTCGGGCCGATTCATCCGCCGCTACTCGCCGCAACTGGCCGGGTTGCCGGACAAGCTGATCCACGCGCCCTGGCTGGCGCGGCCGGCCGACCTGGCGGCCGCCGGCGTTGGTCTGGGCCGGGACTACCCGCTGCCGGTGGTCGACCACGCCACCGCGCGCGAACGCACGCTGCAGCGCTATTCCATCGTCAAGAACCCAGGCTGAGAAAGGCCTCTGCCGCCCCGCCTCAAGCGGACGCCGCGGAACCGGCTTCGCCGGGCCGCAGGCGGCGCCCCCTTGAGGGGGAGCGCCGCAGGCGCTGCGGGGGTGGGCCCATCAATGCGCCGCAGCTTCCTTGACATAGCGCCCGACCAGCGACAGCAGTTCTTCCTCCGAATAGGGCTTGCCGAGGTAGTGGTTCACGCCCAGCTGCGCCGCATAGTCGCGGTGCTTCTGCGCGATGCGCGAGGTGATCATGATCACCGGCAGGCTGGCCAGGCGGGCATCGGCGCGCATGTTGCGCACCAGGTCGAAACCGTCCATGCGCGGCATCTCGATGTCCGACAGCACCACCGTCGGCAGCTCTTCGTTGAGCTTGTCCAGCGCATCGAGGCCGTCCTTGGCCAGCACGACGCGGTAGCCCTCGCGTGACAGCAGCCGCTGGGTCACACGTCGCACCGTCAGCGAATCGTCGACCACCAGCACGAGCGGCGGCAACGCCGCGGCGGCGGACGCTGCGGGCTCGTCGGCCGCCGGTGCGAGCAGCTGGCGGACCTGCTCGCGGGCAGCGTCACCGTAGAGCGTGGCCAGCGCCACCGGGTTGTAGATCAACGCCACCGCACCCGAAGGCAGCAGCGTGATGCCGGCCAGCCCCGGCAGCCGCGACAACTGCGGGCCCAGGTTCTTGACCACCACTTCCTGGTTGCCCAGAACGTCGTCGACGTGCAGCGCAACCCGCTGCGACGCACTGCGGATGACGACGACCGGCTGCGAGCGCCCGACGGTGCTGCCGCGGCCGCCAGCCTGCAGCAGCGCGCCGAGCCAGAAGAAGGGCAGCACCTTGTCGCCCAGCGTGAAGGCCCCGCTGGCGTACGACTGCTCGATCTCCTCGCCGGGCACGCGGCGCACCAATTCGACCAGTGTCGACGGCACGGCGATGCTCAACTCACCACAGCGCAGCATCACCACCTGCGTCACCGCGGTCGTCAGCGGCAGCACCAGGCGGAAGCTGGCGCCCTGCCCGGCGGCCGTGGCGGTCTCGATGCGGCCGCCCATCGCGTTGACTTCGGCGCGGACCACGTCCATGCCGACGCCGCGGCCGGCCAGTTCCGACACGTTGTCGGCCGTGCTGAAGCCCGGCGCGAAGATCAGGTTCGCCAGCTCGGCCTCGCTGGGCGCGGCGTCGGCCGCCAGCAGGCCCTGGTCGATGCCGCGCTGACGGATGCGTTCGAGGTTCAGACCGGCCCCGTCGTCGCGGAACTCCACCGCGACTTCGTTGCCTTCCTGGGCCAGGTGGATGGTGATCGTGCCGGTCGCGTCCTTGCCGGCCGCGCTGCGCGCGTCGGGCGCCTCGATGCCGTGCGCGACACAGTTGCGCAGCAGGTGCTCGAAAGGCCCGGTCATGCGGTCGAGCACGCCGCGGTCGATTTCGATCGAGCCGCCGACGATGTCCAGCCGCACCTGCTTGCCGGTTTCCTTGGCGGACTGGCGGACCACGCGGTACAGCCGGTCGGCCATGCTCTCGAACTCGACCATGCGCGTGCGCAGCAGGTCGTCCTGCAGGTCACGCGTCAGCCGCGCTTGCGAAGCCAGCTCGTCTTCGGTGGCCTGCAGGCTGCGCTGCAGACCGCGCTGCACCGTGGCCACGTCGTTCACCGACTCGGCCATCATGCGCGTCAGTTCCTGGAAGCGCGTGAAGCGGTCCATCTCCAGCGGATCGAACTCCTGCGACGCCGCCTTGGCCGCCTCCATGCGCGAGGCGATCTGCGATTCGGCCTGCAGCTCCAGGTCGCGCAGCTGGCGGCGCAGGCGCTCCAGGTTTTCGTTCAGGTCGCCGAGCGCGCCCTTGATCTGGCCGACGTCGGACTCGATGCGCGAGCGCGTGATGCTGACCTCGCCGGCCTGGTTGACCAGGCGGTCGAGCAGCGGCGCACGCACGCGCACGGCGCCGCTGCTGGCGGCCGGCTTGTCCGCCGGCATCGGCAGCGCCTGGGTGAGTCCGCCCTTGAAGCGGCTCCAATCGATCAGCGCCGGCGCGAAAGGCGCGGGCTCGGAAGCCGGCCCCGCCGCGGCAGCGGCTTCGTCCCTGCCGGACTCGGGCGCATCCTGCGCCAACGCGCGGGTCGCGGAAGCCGCGTCGGCAACCGGCGGTTCGGGTGGCACCGCGGCCTCAGGTTCGGCCATCGCCATCGACGCCGGCACCGCCGGCGCCAACGGCGCCACGGCCTCGGCCGGCTGGCCCAACAGTTCGAAGGCGCTGGTGATCGTGTCGACCCGCGCCAGCAGCGCTTCGACATCGGAAGCCTGCGCCAGGCCGCGCGCCAGCAGGTGCTCGATCGCGGTCTCGAGGCGGTGCGCCATCTCGCCCAGGCGCATCGCGCCGGCCAGGCGCGCGCCGCCCTTGAAGGTGTGCAGCGTGCGCATGCAGGCCGCCGCGGCGGACACCTCCGACGGCCGACGCGCCCACTCACGCATGCGCGCCTGCAGCTGCGGCAGCAGTTCCTCGCCTTCGTCGCGGAAGATCGGGAACAGCTCCTCGTCGATCAGATCCTCGGCGTCGATGTCCTCGTCATCGTCCAGCGCATCGGCCCTCGGGTGCGCGGCCTGCGCCACCGGAGCGGGCAGTTCGGCAAAGGCGGTCAGCGCCGGCTGGCCCAGTTCTTCGCTGAAGGCCGGCACCGGCATGGATTCGGCCTCGGCTTCGTCGGCCGGCACCGGCTCGGCCGGGCTGTCGTGGGGCACCACCGGCGCCTCCAGCGCGTGCAGCGCGTGCACGTCGGCGGACTCGAAGACTTGCGCCTGCACGGGCGCAGCCGCCGCTGTGGTCGCGTCGGCGAGTTCATCCGCCGGCGCGGCGTCGGCCTGCACGGGCCGTTCCGACAGAACCCCCTCCGCGGGTGCATCGTCGGTGGCGACGGGATTCGGCGCCGCGTCGGCGGCCGAGGCCGGTGAACGCTCATGCTCTTCCAGCCGCCGCGTCAGCGACTCGGGCGGGCGCCGCAGGAAGCCGGCGGCAAACTGGTGCAGCAGGCGGCGGATCTCTTCGGCGGCTTCGGTGAACAACTGCGGCTCCCCCGGTGTCGCGCCGCCGGCGGCGATCGAGCGCATCATCGCGTGCTCGAGCGAGCGCGCCAGCGCCGACAGTTCCACGTAACCCACGGTGGCCGAACTGCCGGCCAGCGAATGTGCCAGCGCCGCGGTCCCTTCGCCCAGCACACGCTCGGGCTCCATCTCCCATTCGGCCAGCTCGGTGCAAAGGCGCCGCGACAGCTCGTCGGCTTCGTTCAGATAGATGTTGAACAGCGGAATGCCGATGCGCAGGTCGCCGATGACCTTGAACTGCTCTTCGTCCGACGGCGGCGGTTCGGCCGGCACGGCGTCCGGCACGGCATGGGGTGCACCGAAGGCGGCGTCGAACTCGGCATCGCTGAGCGTCACCGCCTCGGCGGGTGCGGCCTCGGCCTGCCATTCGAGCGCGGGGTCGATCTGCAGGGCCTCGATCGCGGGCGCCGCCTCGGCCGGCACGGCTGCCGGTTCGTCCGGCAGCACGTCGTCGCTGACCGTCGGTCCGAACTCCAGCGCGAAGCCGCTGTCCAGCAGCGGCGGCGCATCCGCCGGCGCACTGTCGTCGAGCTTCAGCTCGAAATCGAGCGTCAGGTCCTGCGCGCTCGGCAGGTCGGGCACGCGCTGCAGCAGTTGCTGGCTGGCCTCGGCCGCTTCGAGCGGCGGCGTGTCGGGCTGCACACGCAGGCGCAGCGCATCGGCCCGGGCCGACAGCGCCGTGCCGTCGTGACCGGCGGCGTTGCCGCTGGCAATGGCCTCGACGCCATCGCGCAGTTCGCGCAAGGCATCGGCGGTGAACGCGGCGAGGTCCGGCTCCAGGTGGGCGCTTTCGGCCAGGCGGGCGTTGTACAGCTGTTCGCAGGACCACGCGGCCTCACCGAAGGCCGTCAGCCCGACCATGCGCGCGCTGCCCTTCAGCGTGTGGAAGGCGCGGCGGATCAGCGTCAGGTCGCCCAGGTCGTCGGGCGCATGGCCCAGGCGGGCCAGCGCCTGGTCGGCGCCCTCGATCACTTCGCGAGCTTCGTCGATGAAGATCTCGCGCATCTCGTCGTCTTCTTCGAGCCCGGTGCTGCCCTGCACCTCGGGCTGCGGCGCCGGCGTCTCGCGCGGCGGCTGCTGCACCGGCGCCTCGGGCGGCGTGGCCGGTGCCGACAGGTCGGCCACGGCCTGCGCCAGCTCGTTGCGCACGGCCTGTCGCTGCTCTTCGTCGGTGGCACGCTGCAGCGCCTGCTGCGCGGAAGCCATCGTCTGCGCCAGCGCGCGCTGGTCGGCCAGCAGCGCCTGCTGCGACAAGCGGCTCAGCTCCTGCTGCAGCGCCTCGTCCGGGACATCGGGCTGCGCCGCGGCCAGCGCCAGCGACTGGGCCTGGTCCACCAGCGCCGGCGCGGCCGCGGGCCGCCCTTCGTCGAAGCCGCCGAAGGCCGACAGCCGCTGCGACCGGCGGCCCATCACCGCCGTCAGGTTGCCGGACTCGGGATCGAATCGGAACAGCGCGCGCGCCATCTGCGGCTGCACGCTGAGCATGTCGATCATGAAGCTGAGGGCGCCGAGGTTGTCGGCCAGCCGGGTGAAGGTGCCGTTCTGCGCCGCATGCAGCGGGTCGACCTCGGTGGCCGACAGCGCGTCGACGTCCTCGCTCATCCGCAGCACGGCCTGCGAGGCCGGGTGCATATCCAGCACCGACAGCACGCCGCGCATCGCCTGCAGCTGGCCGGGCACCGGGATCAGCAACTCGCGCTGCGCCGGGTTGCGGAAATACTGGTCGATCTGTTTCTCGACCTCGGACAGCGAGGCGCGCAGCTCCTGCACGACGCTGCCCATGGTCTGCCGGTCGGACACACGCCGGTACAGCTCCTCCATCCAGGGTTCGAGCGGCTGGCCGTCACGGCCTTCCGCGACCTGACGGATGCGGTCGGCCAGGCGCTGCATGCGCGTGCCGATCAGCGGGTGGTCGAACTCGCCATCTTCGAGCGAAGCATCGAGGTACAGCACGCTCGTGGCCACTTCCATGGCCAGCTGCGAGCTCGGTGCCTGTGCCGAAGCCACGGTGCGCACGACGGCGGCCTGCAACGCATCGGCCAGCACCTCGCCCGACGGATACAGCCGCCGCAGCGAATCGCCGACCAGGGAGAACTGCTCGGCCAGGCCGTTGAGCCGGTGCGTCTCGCCGCCGGCCACCGCCGACCAGGCATCCTTGGCGCCGGCGACGCGCTTGCGCGCCTGCACGATCCAGGCCGGGTCGAAGCGGCCCAGGCGCAGCGACTGGTAGTCGAAGGCTGCGGCGGCGTCCAGGTCGTAGGTCTCGCGCACCGCGTCGAGGCGCGGCGCCGGATGGGCGTCACTGGGCGCGCGAGCATGGGCGCAGAAGAACAGCACGTCCTGCGCCAGACGGTCCGAGACCTCGGTCTGGCCGGCAATCGCCAGGCGCAGCTGCGCCAGCAGTCGCGAGCTGACGCGCTTGGCATACACATCGGCTTGCAGCAGGCCCGCCGCCTGGGCCTGGTAGAACGCCGCGGCCAGTTTCCACAGCGCCGCCAGATGGCCATCGCACGCCGCGCCGAAGCCGGCGCAGAGATCGCTCAGATGCTGCTGGGCCGCGCGGTCGTTGCCGCGCATGATGGCCAGCACCGCCGATTCCATCGCACCGCGTGCGGCGGTGTCGGGCTGGCGCGGCATCGCCTGCGGGTCGCTCGGCAGCGTGCGCCATTCCCAGTCGTCGCGCCACAGGTCGGCCGGATGCACGCGGTCGGCGCCGACCCATTCCTGCAGCGCACGGTACTGCGGAAACAGCGCCAGTGTCGGCAGGCCCTTGCCGGCAAGCTTGCGGCCCAGGTAGTCGAGTACGCCGAACGAGGCCGATTCGATGGCCTCGACCGCGGCGCGGGTCAGCAGGCGCGGGCGCGCGATGCAGCGCTGCACCGCGGCCTCGCTGGCGCGCAGCACGCGCGCCGGCCCAGGCAGGCCGATCATCTCCAGCGCGCCGACGCCCTGGTGCAGCTGGGCGCGCGCGGCGCGCAGCACCGCCGGGTCCACCGCATCGACGTCCGAGCCGGCCACGCCTTCCGCTTCCTTCAGGTAGCGGCGCAGTGACTTGTGCGCCGACTCCAGCGAGCGGCGCAGTTCGTCATGCACCCAGGCCAGCGTGCTGAGGTCGTCGACGACGTCGGCGTCGTCCGCGATGTCGTGCAGCATGTTCATGCCCATACCGCCTTGGAGTGGGTCGAGCAACCGCCGCGGATCCGGCTCTGCCGGTCCGCCAGCGGTGCCCCCTTCGAGGGGGCGCGCGAAGCGCGTAGGGGGGGCGCCATATCACGCCACCTTGAAGCGCGACACGGACTGCTTCAACTCTTCGGCGGTGCGCGACAGCTCGCGCACCATCTGCGCGGTCGAACGCGTGCCTTCGCCGGTCTGCTCGGTCACGGCGAAGATGTGCTGGATGTTCGAGGCCACCACGTTGGCCGATTCGGCTTCCTTCAGCGCCTGCTCGGAGATCTGGGCGATCAGCTCGGACAGCTGCCGCGTCACACGGTCGATGTCGGCCAGCGCGGCGCCGGCCGCGTCGGACAGCTTCGCACCTTCGACCACACCGTGCGTCGAACGCTCCATGGCGGCCACGGCCTCCTGCGTGTCGGTCTGAATGGTGCGCACCAGCACGGCGATCTGCTTGGTCGCCTCGCCGGAGCGTTCGGCCAGGCGCTGCACTTCCTCGGCCACGACCGAGAAGCCTCGCCCGGCGTCGCCGGCCGACGCGGCCTGGATGGCGGCGTTCAGCGCCAGCACGTTGGTCTGCTCGGTGATGTCGCCGATCAGCTCGGTGATTTCACCGATCTCCTGCGAGGACTCGCCCAGCCGCTTGATGCGCTTGGACGTGTCCTGGATCTGGTCGCGGATCGAGTTCATGCCGCCGATGGTGTTCTGCACCGCCTGCAGGCCGGTCTCGGCCGCCTGCAGCGACTGCTTCGCCACCTGCGCCGTGCGCTGCGCCTGTTCGGACACGTCGTTGATGCGGCCGGCCATCTGCAGCACCGACTCGCCGGTGTCGCGGATCTCGCGCAGCTGCTCGGTCGACGTGGCCAGCAGCTCCGTCGAGGTCTGCTCCACCTGCTGCGTGGTGTCGGTCACCCGCGCCACCGTGCTCTGCACCGCGGACACCAGCGTGCGCAGCTCTTCCACCGTGTAGTTCACCGAGTCGGCGATGGCGCCGGTGATGTCCTCGGTCACCGTGGCCTGCTGCGTCAGGTCGCCCTCGGCCACCGTCTGCAGCTCGTTCATCAGCCGCAGAATGGCTGCCTGGTTGGCGTCGTTGACGCGCTTGGCTTCCTGCTCCTGGCGCTCGGCCTCCAGGCGCTGGCCTTCGGCGAACTGCGCCCGCGTGGTCTGGTCGCCGACGAACAGCTTCAGGATGCCGGCGCCGCCGGCCAGCAGCAGCAGCGCCGACACCAGCATCACGCCCACGTGCAACGCACCGACCCCGCCGGTGGCCGCCAGCTGCGCCTGCAGCGTGTCCAGGCCTTTGCGCAACGGCTCGCTGTCGCCGAGGATCGCACCCTGCGCGTCGCGCGCCGCGACCAGGCCCTTCAGGTTGGAAAGGATGCCGCTGGCCTGCGCCTGCGTCGCCTCGTACTGCTTCAGCAGCGCCGCCATGCGTTCGCGCGCCTGCGCGCCGCCGGGGTTGATGCCGTTGGCCAGTTCGCGGAAGGCCTTCAAGTCGCGGTCGAGCAGGAACACCGCCTCGGGGTTGATGCCCTCCAGCGTGATGAACTCGCTGGCGCTCTTGCCGATGCGCTGCGTCAGCACGCTCAGTTGGCCGAGCGCCGCCAGTTCGGCAGCGCTCGCGCCCTGCTGCAGCTTCAGCGCCGACACGGTCTCGGCGGTGTCCAGCAGTTCGCCGGACTGCTTGTTGATGGCGCGCAGCGACTGGCCGACCTGGGTCAGCGCCTTCTGCTGCGACAGCACGATGGCCACGTTCTTGTCGGTCTGGTCGATCATCGGCAGCAGCGGCTCCACCGCCGATCGCACCGCCGCCGGCAGCGTCGGGCCGCCGCCTTCGTTGTTGGCCAGGGCACGCACATTGCGCGTCATGACCTCCGCGCTTTCCTTCAGCTCGGGGAAGGCCGCAGGCACGCCGACCATGGCCTGCGAGACCGACTTGGCCATGCGTTGCGATTCCATCAGCGCCTGGCCGATGGCGCTGACCTGCTCGCTGTTGCGCGAGGCCGAGCTCAGCGCCAGCCCGGTGGACATCGCCAGGCCCAGCAGGCCGGCGCCGACCAGGCCCAGCAGCAGCTTCTGCTGCCTGGCCACGGGCATGTGGCCGATCAGCGGCAGCGGCTTGCCGCCTGCGGGGCCGTCGGCGGTGGAGTCCTGCATGCGGGTCTCGCTGAAATCGCCGGCCATCTCGGAAGGCGTGACTTCGGAAATGATCGACGAGTCGTGGTGGTCGAAGGCGGGCCGGGTCTGCGGGGCCTGCGTCACGGCAGCGCGCGACGCCGTCGTGTCGGGCAGCTGACCATGGGCATAGTCGACGACGACATCGTCGAACTGCGAGTCGCGGTCGTCGTCCGCGCGGAGCTCGCGCGGGCGGCTGGTGATCTTGTCCATGAAGCTCATGTCACCCTCTTCGGTTGTGTGTCCTGGGGGCGGGACGCGCCGCGTCAGCTTGCAACGCCCAGGAACTGTTCATGGCCGGCCAGCGCCGACAGCTCGATTTCCTGCCAGATGCGGCCATCGGCATCTCGCCAACGGGCGCCGGCGAATGCCGGACGTTCGTCGGCGCTGCTGCCGTCGGCAGGCTCGGGGCTCAGCTGGTCGGCGTTGCGCAGCCCGGCCAGGCGGTCGACCAGCAACGCGCAGTTCACCCCGAGCGACGGATTCAGCGCCAGCAGCCGGGCGCCGTCGCGCGAGCCCTCGCCGGCGAGAGGCGCCGGAGCACGCTGCAGGCCCAGGAACTTGGCCAGATCGACGACCGCATGCAGGCCGCCGCGCAGGTTGGCTACGCCGGCAAACCACGACTGCGTGTGTGGCACCGGCAGCACGCTGCCCACGGCAAAGATCTCGCCGGCCTGGTGCAACGGGAACAGCAGGCCCGAACCAGCGCACTCCACCGCCAGCCAGGACTGCACACGCTCCTCGGTGCGCGCCGCCTGCATGCGGCTGGCCAGGCGGCCCTGCAGTTCACGCAGTGCTTCGCGATTAGACATTCACGTCATCCCATCGGTGGCATCGGCAGCCGCAGCCGGCGAGCGGCCGCCGCGGCAGCGGCGTCGCCGGGCCGCGGGCAGCGCCCCGTGATGAGGGAGCGCCGCAGGCGCTGCGGGGGTGGTCCATTCAGTCGAAGGCTTTGATCTTGGTCATCAACTCTTCGGCATTCACCGGCTTGACGATGTAATCGCGCGCGCCCTGGCGCATGCCCCAGACCTTGTCGGTCTCCTGGTTCTTGCTCGTGCACATGATCACCGGCACCGCCGCGAAGCGCGGGTCGCGGGTGATCGTGCGCGTCAGCTGGAAGCCGTTCTGCCCGGGCATGACCACGTCCATCAGGATCAGGTCCGGCTTGTCCTCGCTCAGCCGGCGCAGCGCCTCGTCGCCGTTCTCGGCGGTACGCACCTGGTAGCCACGCTTGCCGAGCAGCTCCGACAGGTGGTGCAGCTCGGTCTTCGAGTCATCGACGAGCAGGATCTTCTGGATCGACATGGGTGCTTCCTTGGCAACGGCCAATCAAGGCACGGGATTCGGCTTCGACTTCGACGCGCGCAGCCGGCCTCAGGCCGTCTGCGGGCTGCTGAACTGTTCCACGGCGCGCAGCAGCTGTTCCTTCGTAAAGGGCTTGGTTAGGTACTCTTCTGAACCGACCATGCGACCGCGCGCCTTGTCGAACAGCCCGTCCTTGGACGACAGCATGATCACCGGCACGTGGGCAAAACGGGGGTTGCGCTTGATGATGGCGCAGGTCTGGTAGCCGTCGAGGCGCGGCATCAGGATGTCGCAGAAGATCAACTGCGGCGCATGGTCGTTGACCTTGGCCAGCGCGTCGAAGCCGTCCTCGGCCAGTACCACCTCATGGCCACCCTGGCGCAGGAAGATCTCGGCGCTGCGCCGGATGGTGTTGCTGTCGTCGATCACCAGCACCTTGGCGCCCGTGGGGGCGGAAGCGTCGTTGTCCAAGATCGGGCTCTCCTCGGTGGGTGATACGGCGCGGAACGCGCCGCCGCTTCAGATTTCGACCATTTCGAAGTCTTCTTTACGGGCGCCGCACTCGGGGCAGGTCCAATTCATCGGCACGTCGGCCCAGGCGGTGCCGGGGGCGATGCCGTGCTCCGGGTCGCCAGCGGCCTCGTCGTAGATCCAGCCGCAGATCAGGCACATCCAGGTACGGTTTCCGCTCACGGCGCGTCGTTTCCAGTCACTACAATGGAATTTTGATTGTAGCCAGCACCCCTCGCCGAAAGGCCATAGCTGCTAGGCACATACGCAACATTCCTCAGATTCCGCTAGAGGTTCACGGAAATGCCGCGAACCCGAGGCACAGGACCCGCACCATGAGTTCCGCCGCCAGTCCGGCCATCGACACGACCGATCCGACACAGGAACCGGCGGCCCCCGCCTGCGTGATGAGCTTCAACGCCAGCGACCCGAGCGGCGCCGGCGGCCTGGCCGGCGACGTCTCGACGATCGCCGCGATGGGCGCGCATGCGTTACCGGTGGTTACCAGCATCGTGATGCGCGACACGGCCGAGATCTTCGACCATCATCCGCTGGATGCCGACACCGTGGCCGAGCAGGCGCGCTCGGTGCTGGAGGACATCACGCTGTCCGGCTGGAAAGTCGGCTTCCTGGGTTCGGCCGAGACCGTCAGCGCGGTCGCCGAGGTGCTGAGCGACTATCCGGATCTGCCGCTGGTGTCGTACCTGCCGCCGCTGGGCTGGCTGGACGAGGACCAGCTGATGCCTTACCTCGACGCCTTCCGCGAGCTGATCCTGCCGGCTACCGAGGTGCTGGTCGGCAACCACAAGACGCTGCAGGACTTCCTGCTGCCGGAGTGGGACAGCGAGCGCCCGGCCTCGCCGCGCGAACTGGCCGTCGCCGCCGGCGAGCACGGTACGCGCTACGTGCTGGTCACCGGCATCATGCTGGCGTCCAAGGGCAGCGAGCAGTTCATCGACAACGTGCTGGCCTCGCCCCAGGGCGCACTGACCGGCGAGAAGTTCGAGCGCTTCGAGGCCGGCTTCGTCGGCGCCGGCGACACGCTGTCCGCGGCGCTGGCCTCGCTGCTGGCCGCCGGCAGCGAGCTGCAGGCCGCCGTCGGCGAGGCGCTGACCTTCCTCGACCAGAGCCTGGACGCGGGCTTCCGGCCCGGCATGGGCAACGTGCTGCCCGATCGCTTTTTCTGGGCCATGCCGCCGGCCGAGGAAGGCGAAGCCCCGGCGGGTGAGGAGGAAGGGCCGCTGGACGACACCACCACCAAACCCGTGAGCCGCCGTGTCCATTGACCCCCGCAGCAACGAAGCCCTGTTTGCCCGCGCGCAGGCGGTCATCCCCGGCGGCGTCAACTCGCCGGTGCGCGCCTTTCGTGCCGTCGGCGGCACGCCACGCTTCATCCGCCGCGCCGAAGGCGCCTATCTGTGGGACGCCGAAGGCAAGCGCTACATCGACTACATCGGCTCCTGGGGCCCGATGATCCTGGGCCACGGCCACCCGGCCGTGCTCGACGCGGTGCAGCGCGCCGCGCGCCACGGCCTGAGCTTCGGTGCCCCCACCGAACGCGAGATCGAGCTGGCCGAGGCCATCATCCGGCTGGTGCCGAGCGTCGAGCAGATCCGCCTGGTCAGCAGCGGCACCGAAGCCGGCATGAGCGCCATCCGGCTGGCACGTGGCGCCACCGGCCGGACCAAGATCATCAAGTTCGAGGGCTGCTACCACGGCCATGCGGACGCGCTGCTGGTCAAGGCCGGCTCCGGGCTCGCCACCTTCGGCCACCCGACCAGCGCCGGCGTGCCGGCCGAGGTGGTGCAGCACACGCTGGTGCTCGAATACAACAACGTGGCCCAGCTGGAAGAGGCCTTTGCCACGCATGGCGCCGAAACGGCCTGCGTGATGATCGAGCCGATCGCCGGCAACATGAACTTCGTGCGCGCCAGCCTGCCGTTCATGCAGCGGCTGCGCGAGCTGTGCACGCAGCACGGCGCCCTGCTGGTGTTCGACGAGGTGATGACCGGCTTCCGCGTCGCGCTCGGCGGCGCGCAGAGCCTGTATGCGAAATGGCTGCCCGGTTTCAAGCCGGACATGAGCGTGTTCGGCAAGGTGATCGGTGGCGGCATGCCGCTGGCGGCCTTCGGCGGCAGCAAGGACGTGATGAGCCAGCTGGCGCCGCTGGGCCCGGTCTATCAGGCCGGCACGCTGAGCGGCAACCCGGTGGCCACCGCCTGCGGGCTGGCGACGCTGCAGGAGATCGCCCGCCCAGGGTTCTTCGAAGCGCTTTCGGCCCAGACGCGGGCGCTGGTCGATGGCCTTCAGGGGGCCGCGGCCAGCGCCGGTGTGCCGCTGGCCGGCGACTGCGAGGGCGGCATGTTCGGCTTCTTCTTCGCTGCCGAACTGCCGCAGAACTACGCCACGGTGATGGCCACCGACAAGGAGCGCTTCAACCGCTTCTTCCACGCGATGCTGGAGCGCGGCGTCTACCTGGCGCCAGCGCTGTACGAGGCCGGCTTCGTCAGCGCCGCGCACAGCGCCGCCGACATCGCCGCCACGGTGTCGGCCGCGGCCGACGCGCTGCGCTGACCCCGGGCTGCCGGCACGCGTCGCCGGCCACGTGGCCTCAGGCGGGGGACGAACGCAGGCCGTAGACCTGGCCGCCGACGAAAAGGTATTCGGCGCGCAGCACCGCATCGCCCTTCTCGCCGACGAAGGTGAAGCCGAGCACGCCGACGGCGTCGCCGACCTTGATCTCCGGCACCTTCCAGGCGTCCATGCGCGTCAGCGGCGCGAGTTCGATCTCCCAGACGCGATCCTTGCGCGTCGGCAACTGCGCCGCCTTGAGCAGCGCCGCGCCATCGACCGCGGCCGACTGCGGCGGCAGCTTGCGGCTGGCCAGGTCGGCCGGCAGCTTCAGTTCGGCCGGCAGTTCCAGCGTCAGCTCGGCGTGCGGATTGCGCCACGACACCTTGGTGGTGCGCCCCTCCAGCCAGATCGGCCGGCCCTGGTCGAAGCTGCTCCAGCCATGGTGCGCGCGCGCACCCAGCGGCGCGGTCAGGGCGGCGGCCATGAACGATCGGCGCTGCATGTCTTCCTCCTAGATGCTAGGCATAGGCGATCCACCGACCGCAGATGATGACAGCCAGCCAAAGCCCCACCGAGACCGCGGTCTGCAGCCGTGCGACACGGTCCAGCCGGCTCAGGCCGCCGCGCGCGTGGAACCACAGGGCGTTCAGGCCGCCCAGGCCCACCAGCCCCATCTTCAGCACGAAGGCCCGGTTGGCCAGCAGTTCGTCCCACTGCCCGGCCAGCATCAGCCCTCCGCTGGCCAGCACGAGGCCGAAACCGGACCACGCCACGCGCAGCGCCAGCCGTGCCAGCGGCCGCACCGGCAACGCCGTGCCGAGACCCCAGACCCGGAGCTCGAACAGGACGAGGTTGCCGACCAGCAGCGCGATGCCGACGATGTGCACCACCTCCAGCGCCGGATAGGCCAGCGGGTGCGACACGATCCACTCGAACATCGCCCGGATTGTCGCGTGCACCCCTCCTCTCGTGCGCGGGTGGCCTCCTAGAATGACCGCATGCACATCCACATCCTCGGCATCTGCGGCACCTTCATGGGTGGCTTGGCGGCGCTGGCCCGCGAGGCCGGGCACAAGGTCACCGGCTGCGATGCCAACGTCTATCCGCCGATGAGCGACCAGCTGCGCGCGCTGGGCATCGAGCTGATCGAAGGCTTCGGCGCGGAGCAGCGGGCGCTGAAGCCGGATGTGTACGTGGTCGGCAACGTGGTCACGCGCGGCAACCCGCTGATGGAGGCGGTGCTCGATGCCGGCGAGCGCTACACCAGCGGCCCGCAGTGGCTGGCCGAGCACGTGCTGCCCGGCCGCCACGTGCTGGCGGTGGCCGGCACGCATGGCAAGACCACGACCACGTCGATGCTCGCCTGGATGCTCGAATCGGCCGGGCTGCAGCCGGGTTTCCTGGTCGGCGGCGTACCGCTGAACTTCGGCGTGTCGGCGCGGCTGGGAGACACCAGCGGCACCCGTCCGGGCAGCGCGGCCCAGCCCTTCGTCATCGAAGCGGACGAATACGACACCGCCTTCTTCGACAAGCGCAGCAAGTTCGTGCACTACCGGCCGCGTACCGCGATCCTGAACAACCTGGAGCTGGACCACGCCGACATCTTTGCGGACCTGGCTGCCATCGAGACACAGTTTCACCACCTGGTGCGCACGGTGCCGGCCTCGGGCCGGCTGGTGGTCAACGCGCGCGAGGAGTCACTGCAGCGCGTGCTGGCGCGCGGCTGCTGGAGCGAGGTGCAGCGCTTCGGCACGCGCAAGGAAGAACCCGGTGGCCTGCGGGCGCGTGGCGAGCCGCACGATTTCGACGTGCTGCGCGGCAGCCTGAAGATCGCCCACGTCGACTGGCAGTTGCTCGGTGAGCACAACCAGCTGAACGCGCTGGCTGCGCTGGCTGCGGCCGAACACGTGGGCGTGGCGCCCGAGGCGGCGGCAGCGTCGCTGGCGACCTTCCAGAACGTGCGCCGCCGGCTGGAGCTGCGCGGCGAGGCCGGCGGCGTCAAGGTCTACGACGACTTCGCCCACCACCCGACGGCCATGCGCAGCACCATCGACGGGCTGCGCCGCAAGGTCGGGCTGCAACGCATTCTGGCGGTGTTCGAGCCGCGCTCCAACACGATGAAGCTGGGCGCGATGAAGGAGCAGCTGCCCTGGGCGCTGGAGGAAGCCGACCTCAGCTTCTGCCTGCAGGGCGACTACGGCTGGAGCGCGGCCGAGGCGCTGGCGCCGCTGGGCGAGCAGGCGCTGGTGACCGATGCGGTGGACAAGCTGGTGGCCCTGGTGGTGCGCGCGGCGCGTCCCGGCGACCATGTGCTGTGCATGAGCAACGGCGGTTTCGGCGGCATCCACGGCAAGCTGCTGGCGGCGCTGCAGGCGAAGCGCTGATGGCCGCGGCCCTGACCGGCGACCGGCTGCCCGCCGCCGCGGGCGACCACCCCGCAGAACACCGAGCGCCCGCCACGCACCTGCTTTACCTGCACGGCTTCCGCTCGTCGCCGAAGTCCTTCAAGGCGCAGCGGCTGCAGGCCTGGCTGCAGCAGCACCGGCCGGACGTGCATTGGTGGTGTCCGCAGCTGCCGCCGTCGCCCCAGGCGGCGCTCGCGTTGATGCGCGAGGGCACGGCCGGCTGGCCCGCCGCGAGCTCCGCCGTGCTCGGCAGCTCGCTGGGCGGCTTCTATGCCACGGTGATGGCCGAGTCCACCGGCTGGCCGGCGGTGCTGATCAATCCGGCCGTCGACCCGGCGCGTGACCTGGCGGCCTACGTCGGCGAGCTCAGTGCCTTCCACACGCCGGAGGAACGCTTCTATTTCCGCCGCGAATACATCGACGAACTGCGCGCGATGTGTCCGGCGGCCATCAGCCGGCCCGAGCGCTACTTCGCGATCTTTGCCAAGGGCGACGAACTGCTCGACTGGCGCGAGATGGTCGCCCGCTACCCGGGCGTGAACCTGCGGCTGCTGGAAGGCAGCGACCACGCGCTGTCGGACTACGACACGCACCAACCCCACATCCTGAGGTTCCTGCAGCTATGCGACTGAAACACAAGACCTGCATCGTCACCGGCGCCGCGCAGGGCATCGGCCTGGCCACCGCGCTGAAGTTTGCCGAGGAAGGCGCCAACGTCGTCGTCGCCGACCTCAAGCCCGAAGGCGTGGACGCCGCGGTGGCGCTGGTGCGTGCGCGCGGTGCGCAGGCGCTGGGCTTCGCGCTGAACGTCACCGACCGCGAGGCGCTGGACCACATGGCCGCCGCGGTGAAGGAGCGCTTCGACGGCATCGACGTGCTGGTCAACAACGCCGGCATCACCAAGGATGCGCGGCTGCAGAAGATGACGCCGGCACAGTTCGACGCGGTGATCGATGTCAACCTGCGCGGCGTGTTCAACGCCACGCAGGCGGTGCTGCCGGCGATGCTGGCGCAGGAAGCGGGCGTGATCCTGAATGCCAGCAGCGTGGTCGGCATCTACGGCAACTTCGGCCAGACCAACTATGCCGCCAGCAAGTTCGGCGTCATCGGCTTCACCAAGACCTGGAGCCGCGAGCTGGGACCGAAGGGCATCCGCGTCAACGCGGTGGCCCCGGGCTTCGTCGAGACGCCGATCCTGGCGACGATTCCTGACAAGGTGCTGCAGCAGATGCGCGAGCAGGTGCCGCTGCATCGCCTGGGCAAGCCGGAAGAGATCGCCAACGTCTACGCCTTCCTCGCCTGCGACGAAGCCAGCTACATCAACGGTGCCGTGATCGAGGTGTCGGGCGGGATGACGGTGTGAGCGTGTGAGCGTCGAGGCGAGGCAGGCGGGACGCGGCGCTTTGCTGACGCTCGCTGGCCGCGTTGTCGCTCTCGTCTCTCGTGTTTGCGCGAGGCCGAGGCTGACGGGGAAGCGAATCCGTCCATGTCCTCCGCCCGGTCTGAAAGACCGGGCTCCCCCTTTACTTCCCGGATTCGCTTCCCCGCCATCCTCGGCCGGACACTGCATTGGTCTTCGCGGCGCTGGCAAATGCAAAGCTGTGTGCAGCGAGGCTGCTTCGTGCTCCGCCAATGTGGGCAGGGCCGCGGGCGGGTCGCCGCCAGGGCGCCTGTGCGAAGCCGAGGAGCGCAGGGCCCATGGCCAGCGCGCGCAGCGCGCCTCCACTTCTGACTTCGTCGCGACTGTTTGAACGGAGCGAACGCAGTTCGCGCAGTGAGTTGGCGACGAGGCCATGGGACCGAGCACCGCAGGGCACCCCGCCCGCCGGGCGGGGCGTCGCATTCGAAGCCCTGCCGGCGGTCCGCCCGTGGCCCCACGCCAGAACCTCGGCACGCCATCAAGCAGAGCCGACAACGAATGACCGCTATGCGCCGCAAGCCGCCAGCGCGCGCAGCAAGACAAGCACTTGCAGATCAGCTGCGTCGCGGCCTCAAGAAGCACAGCGCCGCCGCCAGGACCTGGCACACCATGCAGGCCAGCAGTGGCCAGGCCGGCGATCCGGACATGCCGAGCAGCAGTCCGGCACCGATCGGCCCGAAGGCATACATCACCTGCCCGATCGACCAGACACGCGTGATCACCGCGCCGTAGTGCGCCGGCGCAAACTCACGCTGCGCGAACATCGCCGGCAGCGTGATGACGTTGCCCACCGACGCCCCCACCAGGCAGCAGCCGGCGATGACCATCGCCGGCTGGTCCGAGACGACCATCAGTCCGCTGCCGAGCGCCTGCAGGCCGAAACTCGCGGCCGTGGCGCGGCGGTGGTCGATGCGGTCCATGAAACTGGCCAGCACCAGCCGCCCCAGCAGCGAGCTGGCCGTGGTTGCCGCCACCGCCAGCGTGGCCACCGCGGCACCGACCTTGGGCACCAGCAGCGGCAGTTGCTGCGCCAGGAAAGCCACCTGCGCCAGCCAGCCGATGCCGAACAGCGCGCACAGCAGCACCAGCCCGCGGTCCAGCGGCAGCCGCGCCGCCGCCGCGGTCCCGGCCACGGCGGCGGCGGCCTGCGGCGACCCCGTGGGCTCCACCAGGTACAACGCGATCAGCACCAGCAGGCCCAGCGCCACGCTGCCCGACACCAGCATCACGCCCGGCCCAAGACCGAAGCGCGCGATGCTGGCCACCAGCAGCGGCACGATCAGGAAGCCGGCCGCGCTGGCACCGGTGAGCGCCAGGTTCAGCGCCAGGCCGCGCCGCGCGTGGAACCAGCGGCCGACGATCTGCGTGATGGCCGTCCCCGAGATCGCCGACCAGCCGAAGGCCATGCCGGCGTAGGCGACGAACAACCAGACGGCATCGGGCACGTAGGCCAGCGCACTGGTGCAGCCGGCCATCAGCAACACGCCGGCCACCACCACCGGCCGCCGGCCGACCCGCGTAGCTACGAATTCCACCCCATAGAGCGCCGCCGCACCGACCAGAAAGTGGAAGGTGGTGGCGGCCGACAGCAGCGCCGCCGAAAAGCGCCCGCTGGCCGACAGGTACTGCACGTAGACCGACAGGCTGTAGAAGCCCAGGCCCCAGGCGGCCAGCGCCATGCAGAAGGTGGTGAGCAGCACGCACCAGCCCGGCACCGGGCGCGGGGTGCGGAATTCGTCGTGGACGGCCGCTTCCAAGGACGCCGTCCGCGGCGCTCAGTGCGCCCCGCCTTCCACGGCCACCGCCGGCCCTTGTCGGCGTTCGCTGACCCAGACCAGCGCGACCAGCGCGACGAAGAGCATCGAAGACAGCCAGAACAGGTCGTTGGCCGCCATCGTGAAGGCCTGCTGGTCGATCAGCCGGTTGATCTGCGCCAGCGCCTGCTCGCGCGAATAACCTGCGGCCTGCAGCTGGGCGATGGCCTGCACCGCCGCCGGGTTGGTGTCGGCCACGCGCTCGGCCAGCTGCGCATGGTGCAGGCTGGCGCGGCTGTCCCACAGCGTGGTGTACACCGAGGTGCCGATCGCACCCGCGGTGATGCGCACGAAGTTGTTCAGCCCCGTCGCCGACGGCATGCGCGCCGGCGGCAGGCCGCCGAGCGCGATGGCCTGCAGCGGAATGAAGAAGAAGGCCATCGCGATGCCCTGCAGCACCGTCGGCAGCAGGATCGTGCCGAAGTCCGCCTGCGCATTGAACTGCGAACGCATCCACAGGATGGCGGCGAAGCCGAGGAAGGACATAGTGACCAATCGGCGCGGGTCGATGCGGCTGACGTTGTGCCCGACCCACGGCGACAGCACGATCGCCAGCAACCCCACCGGCGCCATCGCCAGGCCGGCCCAGGTGGCGGTGTAGCCCATGTACTGCTGCAGCCACAGCGGCAGCAGCACGATGTTGCCGAAGATCACCCCATAGGCCACCGACAACGACAGCGTGCCGACCAGGAAGTTGCGGCGGGCGAACAGCCGCAGGTCCACCACCGGGTGCGCGGCGCCGAGCTCCCACACCATGAAGAACGCAAAGCCCACGATGGCCACCACCGCCAGCGCGACGATCTCGCCGGAGCTGAACCAGTCGAGTTCCTTGCCCTTGTCGAGCATCAGCTGCATCGCGGCCACCCAGACCACCAGCAGCACCAGCCCGATGCGGTCGAGCGGAATGCGCCGCGGCGGCACCTGGCGGTCGCGGAACAGCTGCCAGACGACGGCCATCGCGCCCAGGCCCAGCGGCACGTTGATGTAGAAGATCCACGGCCAGGCGATGTGCTCGGTGATCCAGCCGCCGAGCAGCGGGCCGACCACCGGCGCGACCAGCACCGTCATGCCGAACAGGGCCGTCGCCATGCCGGCCAGCGCCGGCGGGTACACCGACAGCAGCAGCGTCTGCGACAGCGGGATCATCGGCCCGGCCACCAGCCCCTGCAGCACGCGAAAGCCCACCAGCGCCTCGATGGTCGGCGCCAGCCCGCACAGCCACGAGGCCAGCACGAACAGCAGCGTGCTGGTGACGAACACGCGCACCGCACCGAAGCGCATCGCCAGCCAGCCGGTCAGCGGCATCGATATGGCATTGGCCACCGCAAAGCTGGTGATGACCCAGGTGCCCTGCGCCGGGCTCACGCCCAGGTCGCCGGAGATCGCCGGAATCGACACGTTGGCGATCGACGAATCGAGCACGTTCATGAACGTGGCCAGCGACACCGACAGCGTGGCCAGCCAGCGCTCGGCGCCGTACAGCGGCGGCAGGGCCGGCGGCGGCGCGGCGGCGCTCATTGCGGCCTCGCGGCCCCTGGCTTCAGGTTGGCGGTGACGATGCGGCGTACCAGCTCGTCGGCCTCCTGCTGAGCCGCCTTCTGGTCGGCGTCCTGCACGGCCTCACCCGGCGCGGTGGCCGAGGCGGCAGACGCCGCGGCAGGCGCGGCCTGGTCGAGCTCGACCGTGGCCTGCATCGACAGGCCGACACGCAGCGGATAGTCCTTCGGCGGCGGCCCATCGAGCGCGACGCGCACCGGCACGCGCTGCACCACCTTGATCCAGTTGCCGGTGGCGTTCTGCGCCGGCAGCAGCGCGAAGGCCGCGCCGGTGCCGGCACCGATGCCGACGATGCGGCCCCGGTAGCGCACCTGGGTCCCGTAGGCGTCGGCGGTCAGGCGCACCGGCTGGCCGACATGCATGCGGCGCAGCTGCGCTTCCTTGAAGTTGGCCTCGACCCAGACCTGGTCCAGCGGAATCAGGGCCATCAGCGTGGAACCGGCGGCCACGCGCTGCCCCACCTGCACCGTGCGCCGCGCGATCTGCCCGTCGACGGGCGCGCGCAGCTCGGTGCGGCGCAACGTCAGGAAAGCCTCGCGCAACGCCGCGGCGGCGCGCAGCACGCCGGGATGGCTGTCGACGCGGGTGCCGTCGCTCAGTGCCAGGTTCGCCGCCGCCTGCTGTTCGGCCGCGGCCTGCGCCGACTGCGCCGCGACCAGCGCGCTGCGCGCCGCGTTGCGCGCCGCCTCGGCATGGCGGATCTCCTCGTCGCTGATCGCGCCGGTCGCCTGCAGCGTGGCGCGCCGCGCCGCATCGTCCTCGGCCTTGGCCAGCTCCGCACGCAGCCGCTCGACGTCGGCGCGGCGCGCCTTGATCTGTGCGTCGTAGCCGCCGTCCTGCGCCTGCAGCACGCGCACCTCGCGCACCGCCTGGGCCAGCGCGGCGCTGGCGCGCTGCAGCGCCAGCCGCGCGTCGGTGGCGTCCAGCCGCACCAGCACGTCCCCGGCCTTGACCTCGTCGGTATCGTCGACCCTGACCTCGACCACCGTGCCGTCGATGCGCGGCGTGATCTGCACCAGCGGCGCCTGCACGTAGGCGTTGTCGGTGCTTTCCTGCTGGCGCAGCACCAGCCACCAAT
>JBGAII010000052.1:0-27598 GCA_044225625.1 Rubrivivax sp. | reverse complement strand
CTTCGGGGTAGGTGATGCTGGGCTCTCGGGCGCCGCGCTTGGCGATCATGAGCCAGAGGCCGTCGGAGGTGGCGTGGTGCTTCGCGAGCCAAGTCTCAAACGCCTTCGCGTTCTTGAACATGCTCGGGGTGGTTTCTGGTGGGATGGCCGGCTTCGCAGCGGGCATAGCCGCAAGTGTGACGCGATACCGGCGAGTGGATCATGAAACACTGAATTTGGCCGGTCTTCCAGTGGCCGCGGACGGCTGCTTAGTCGAAGACAACCGCGAAATTGCCGGGCCGTGTGTCTGGCAGCAGCGGGCCCCACCGACTTCAGACACCGCGTGGTGATCAGCCTTCAGGCCGCGACACCACGCCCTGCCACCGCCGCACCGCCTGGCTGTCGATGTCGAACAGGTCCAGCACTCGCCCCAGCGTGTGGTCGACCATCTGGTCCAGGTCCTTGGGCCGCGCATAGAAGGCCGGCACCGGTGGCGCGACGATCGCGCCCATCTCGGTCACGCTGACCATGTTGCGCAGGTGCACCAGGCTCAGCGGCGTCTCGCGCGCCAGCAGCACCAGGCGCCTGCGCTCCTTCAGCACCACGTCGGCCGCGCGCGACAGCAGCGACGCGGTGTTGCCGGTGGCGATCTCGGCCAGCGTCTTCATCGAGCAGGGCGCGATCACCATGCCCAGCGTGCGGAACGACCCGCTGGCGATGCTGGCGCCGATGTCCTCGTTGCGGTGCAGCTGGTGCACCATCGCGCCCAGCTCGGCCAGCTTGCAGTGGGTCTCGGTGGCCATCGTCAGCAGCGCCGACTTGCTGACCACCAGGTGCACTTCCAGGTCCAGCGGCTGCAGCATCTGCAGCAGCCGCTGGCCGTAGACGAAGCCCGACGCGCCGCTGATGCCGACGATCAGGCGCTTCGTCACGCCAGTGCCCTGAGCCGCCGCACCGCGGCGCGCGCCTGGGCGTTGAGTTCCGTTGAGTTCGTCCAGGTCGAGTCCCGCAATGCGGTCGTCCTGCACGCGCACCTGGCCGTCGCACAACAGCCACTTCAGCCGCGGCCGCGCGCCGCTGGCCACCGGCGCGATGCCCAAGTCGTGCAGGCCGAAGTGGCGCGGGTCGTCCAGCGCATAGATCGCCAGGTCCGCCGCCTGGCCGACCTCCAGCGTGCCCACGCCGTCGAAGCCCAGCACCTCGGCGCCGCCGGCGCTGGCCCAGTGCACCAGCTGCTCCACCGTCACCGCGTCGGCGCCTTGTTCGCCGTCGCCGTGCGGCCGCGCGACGGCCGCGGCGCCGGCATGGGCGCGGTGCATCAGCCAGGCAAAGTGCAGCTCGCTCAGCATGTCGGCGGCTTCGTTGGAGGCCGCGCCGTCGACGCCGATCGACACGCGTGCGCCGGCCTTGGCCAGTGCCGGCGCGGGTGCCACGCCGCTGCCCAGCCGGCCGTTGCTCTGCGGGCAATGCGCCATGCCGGTGTGCGTGTCGGCCAGCAGCCGGCGTTCGCCCTCGCTCAGGTGCACCAGGTGCGCGAACCACACGTCGGGGCCCAGCCATTCGTTCTCGGCCGCCACTTCCACCGGCAGCCGGCCGTAGCGTTCGGCGCAGTGTTCGTAGTAGCTCACCGTTTCCGACATGTGCGTGTGCATCGGGATGCCGAGCTCGCGCGCGGCCCGGGCCATCGGTTTCAGCTCGTCCGGCCGCAGCGAGATGGTCAGCGTGGTCGGTGCCAGCGCCACGCGCGTGCGCGCGCCGCGTCCGCGCTGGTGGTAGCGCCGCGCGGTGCGCTCGATGTCGGCCAGCATGCCGTCCAGCGTCTCGGGCCGCAGGTGCGCCGGCGCGCCGGCTTCGGCGTCGCGCGTCTGCGTGGCGCCGCCGCGCAGCAGCATGAAGCGCACGCCCAGTTTTTCCGCCTCGTCGAAGAGCACGGCCGACGGGTCGTAGCCCATGCCGGGGTAGTAGACGTAGTGGTGGTCGGCCACGGTGCTGCAGCCCGAGCGCATCAGCTCGACGATGCCGATGCGCGCTGCCAGGCGCAGCGTGTCTTCGTCGATGCCGCCGCGGTGCGCATAGGGCACGGCCTTGAGCCACGGCGTCAGCGTGGCGTCGATGCCTGCCGGCACGCCCTTCAGCAGCGACTGGAACAGGTGGTGGTGGGTGTTGACCCAGCCGGGGTAGACCACGCAGTCGGTGGCGTCCAGCACCTGTTCGTGCGCTTCAGGCCGCAGGCCGCGGCCCATCTCCTGGATCAGCCCGTCGCGGCCGATGCGCAAGTCGCTGGCCGGGCTGCGCGCACCGTCGCCCGGCGCGCGGCCGGTGAGCACGGCGGCGGCATGGCGGATCAGCATCAGTTCATCTCGCTTTCGTGCCAGCGCAGCGCCCACTTCGACAGTGCGGCCATGGCGGTGAACAGCACGATGCCGGTCAGCGTGATCAGGAACAGCGCCGCGAACAGCCGCGGGATGTTCAGCTGAAAGCCCGACTGCAGGATCTGGTAGGCCAGCCCCGACGCCGTGCCGCCGGTGCCGGCGACGAACTCGGCCACCACCGCGCCGATCAGCGCCAGGCCGCTGGAGATGCGCAGCCCGCCGAAGAAGTAGGGCAGCGCGCTGGGCACGCGCAGCCGCGCCAGCGTCTGCCAGCGTGTGGCCTTGTTCAGGCGGAACAGGTTCATCAGCCCGGGGTTGACGCTGCGCAGCCCGAGGATGGTGTTGGAGATGATCGGGAACAGCGCCACGATGGTGGCGCAGATCACCATCGCCGGCGTCGGGTCCTTGACCCAGATGATGATCAGCGGCGCGATGGCGACGATCGGCGTCACCTGCAGGATCACCGCATACGGGAACAGGCTGATCTCGAGGATGCGGCTCTGCACGAAGACGAAGGCCGCCGCCACGCCCAGCACCACCGCCAGCGCGAAGGCCAGGAAGGTGATCTTCAGCGTGGTCAGCAGCGCCGACGACAGCAGCGCCCAGTCCTCGGCCAGCGTCTGCGCGATGCGCAGCGGCGACGGAATCAGGTACTCGGGCACAGCAAAGGTGGTGCACACCAGCTGCCACACGGCCAGCAGCACCACGCCCAGCAGCGTGGGCGCGGCGATGCGCAGCAGCGCGGGGTTGGCGGTGATGCCGGGCGCGCCGGCGGGTTGGGGCAGGGCGGCGGTGCTGGCGCTCATGGGGGGCCTTTCGCAGGTGTGGGTCTTCAGCGCTCGCCGCGGTTGGCGCGCGTCAGGTGCTCGGACAGGATGCGGCAGTTGTCGATGAAGGGCTGCGACACGCGGTAGGCCTCGTCGCGCTGCGGCGGCGCGTCGATGGCCACGTCGGCGATCACGCGGCCCGGCCGGGCCGCCATCACCACCACGCGGCTGGACAGGAACACCGCCTCGTAGATGCTGTGCGTGACGAACACGACGGTGAAGCCACGCTGCTGCCACAGCTGGTACAGGTCGCTGTCGAGCTTGTTGCGCGTGAACTCGTCGAGCGCGCCGAAGGGCTCGTCCATCAGCAGGATGCTCGGCTGCACCGCCAGCGCGCGGGCGATCGACACGCGCATCTGCATGCCGCCCGACAGCTCGCGCGGGTACGACTGGCGGAACTGCGACAGGCCCACCATGTCCAGCGCGTCGGCGATGCGCGGCTCGGCCTCGGCGCGCGGCATGCCGGCCAGGTCCAGCGGCAGGCGCACGTTCTCGGCCACGCGGGCCCAGGGCATCAGCGTCGCTTCCTGGAACACCATCGCCATCGAGCGGTGGCCGCTGGCGCGGCCGGCGGCGTCGTGCCCGTCGTGCAGCACGATGCGTCCGCTGGACGGCACCTCCAGGCCGGCGAACATCTTCAGCAGCGTGCTCTTGCCGCAGCCCGAGGGCCCCAGCAGCGACACGAATTCGCCGCGCTGGATCTGCACGCTGGTGTCGTTGAGCGCGTGCGTGCCGTTCGGGTAGGTCTTCTCGACGCGGTCGGCTTCGAGCACGACCGGCGCGTCGGCAGCGGCCGGCGAGCGCGCAGGTGCGTCCACGGCGGGGCGCAGGGCGGCCACGGCCGCGCTCATCGGACCACCCCGCGCGCTGCGCGCTGCGGGACGAGCGCTTGGGAACGGGCCGGCGCGCTCATGGCATCACCTTCAGGTCCTTGACGTACTGCAGCGTGTACGCCTTGCGCCAGTCGGTGTCGGGCTTCAGCAGGCCCCACTCGACCATGAAGTCGGCGGTCTTCTTCCAGCGTGCGTCGCTCATCGCGCCGATGCCCTGCGTGGCGGCGTCGCCACCGCTCACCACCTTGAGTTCCTTGAGCTTGCTCATCGCATAGGCGAGCTGGCCGTCGCTCATGTTCGGGTTGTCCTTCTTGATCAGCGCATTGCCCGGGGCCGGGTTGGCCATGTAGCTCTTCCAGCCTTCGATCGAGGCACGCACGAAGCGCGCCACCACGTCAGGCTTCTCGGTGAGCATTTTCTGCGTGGTGGTGATGGCCTGCGTGTACGGCGGGTAGCCCTCGGACGAGAGCAGGAAGAACTTGGTCTTCAGCCCCTTCTGGTCGGCCTGGTAGGGCTCGGACGACGGGAAGGCCTGCTGCACGATGTTGGGGTCGGCGAAGAAGGGCTGCAGGTTGAAGGTGTAGGGCCGCATCTGCGCGTCGGTGTAGCCGTACTTCTTCTTCACCCACGGCCACCAGTAGGTGGTGCCAGTGCCGGCGACGAGGATGGTCTTGTCCTTCAGCGCGCCGAGGTTGGGCACGTCGTCGCGGGTCATGATGCCCTGGATGTCGAACTGGAAGGGCGCCGCGACGGTGACCAGCGGGAAGCCCTTCTCCACGCCCTGCAGCACCGCGAAGTCGTAGTTGATGATGAAGTCGGTCTGTCCGGCCAGCAGCAGCTGCATGCCGTTGACCTGCGGGCCGCCCATCTTGATGGTCACGTCCAGCCCGTGCTTCTTGTAGATGCCTTCGGCCACCGCCTGGTAGTAGCCGCCGTGTTCGGCCTGGGCGAACCAGGTGGTGGTGAAGGTCACCTTGTCCAGCGGTTTGTCCTGGGCCCTGGCGGCCGGCGCCAGCCCGAGGGCCAGCGCTGCCGCGGCGAGCAGCGGGCGCCATGCCTTCGAAACCATCTCACATCCGAGCATTTCCGTCTCCTTCATGTCACAGAGGTTCTGTTGTCGAGCCGCGCTGGAAGCCTGGGTCAAGCAGCTCCGCGTCGCCGCATGGTTCCACCTTCGTTCTTATCGGAGAATGGGCGCGTTCGTATAAATCCATCAAGATCGTCTATGAATGTCACCCTGCGGCAGCTGCGCGCGTTCATTGCCGTGGCGGAGGCGCAGCACTTCACCCGGGCTGGCGAGCGGCTCGGGTTGTCGCAGTCCTCGGTCAGTACGCTGGTGCGCGAGCTCGAGGAGAACCTCGGCCTGCGCCTGTTCGACCGGCACACGCGCATGCTGCGGCTGACGCAGGCGGGCGCCGAACTGCTGCCGCTGGCGCGCCGCGCGATGTCCGACCTGGACCAGGTCATCGGCAGCGCCAACGAACTGAGCTCGCTGGGCCGCGGCCGGGTGTCGATTGCCGCGGCCTCGCTGCAGGCGGCGCTGATGCTGCCGCGCTTCATCCGGCTGTACTGCGACGAATACCCGGGCGTGAAGGTCAACGTGCAGGACGTGACCGAGCACGAGGTCATCGACAAGGTGCGCGCTGGCGAGGTGGATTTCGGCCTGGGCTCGGCGGTGGCGACGCAGCAGGACATCGCCGCGCGGCTGCTGATGACCGACGAGTTCGTTGCGGTGATGCCGCCCGACCATCCGCTGGCCAGGCACTCCGAACTGGTGTGGCGCACGCTGCAGGAGATCCCGCTGATCGGCCCGCCGCCGGACAACGCGGTGCGTGCGCAGCTCGACCTGGCGCTGGCCCGCGAGGGGCTGTCGCTGACCCGGCAGTACGAAGTGGCGCTGCCGCTGACGATCCTGGGCATGGTCGAGGGCGGGCTCGGCATTGCCGTGATGACGTCCGCGATGTCGCGGCTGGCGAACATGCTGGGCCTGGTGACGCGCAAGGTCACCGAGCCGGTGATCCACCGCGAGATCTCGCTGCTGTTCCATGTCGACCGCTCGCTGTCACCGGCGGCGCAGAACTTCCGCGACCTGCTGCTGAAGTGGCGGGAAGGCCTGGGCCCGGGCTGACGGACGCCGGCCATGGCAGGGCCGAGGGGGCAGCGGCAGCAGCGTTGCGCCGTTACAATCGGCGCCCGAGCGCGGGTGTAGTTCAATGGCAGAACGGCAGCTTCCCAAGCTTCATACGAGGGTTCGATTCCCTTCACCCGCTCCACGATGATTCCTTCGCTGCAGCTGCTCTGGGTCGGGCCTTCGGTGCCGGACCTGCAGGCCGATGCCTTCGGCCCCTTCGAGCTGCAGCAGGCCGGCGCGCTGGATGCCGCGGCACAGGCCATGCGCGATGCCGCGTTCGATGCCCTGGTCGTGGACGTGCACGATGCCGATGCGGCGCGCGCGCTGTGCCACTGGCCGGCGCTGTCGCAGGCGGTGCTCGACGCCGCGGTGCTGGTGGCCGGCCCGGCGCTCGATGCCGAACTGGCCTTGCGTCTGGTCGACCTGGGCGTGCAGGACGTGCTGCCGCGGGGCGCCGTCGACGGCCGCGCCATCCGCCTGGCGGTGCAGCGCAAGCGGCTGGAGCGCGCCGCGCGCAAGGCCTATGCCACCGACCTGTCCACCGGCCTGCCGAACCATGCCCAGCTGCTGGAACACATGAGCCACCTGCTGGCGCTGCGCGAGCGCGAGCCGGCGCCGATGGCGCTGCTGGTGCTGCGCATCGAGGGCCTGGCCACGGCCGAGGCGGCGCTCGGTGCCGAGGCCGCCAACGTGCTGCGCCGAAAGGTGGCGGTGCGGCTGCGCGCCGGGCTGCGGGCCAGCGACGTGGTTGCGGCCGTCGGAGCCGACACCTTCGCCGTGCTGCTGGCGTGGATCGATGCCCCCGGCGCCGGCGAGCAGGTCGCGGCCAAGCTCGCGGCGTCGCTGCAGCAGACCTTCAATGTCGCCGGCCAGCCGCTGGCGGTGGCGGTGGCGGTGGGTGTCAGCCAGTATCCGGAGCACGGCCGGCAGGCCGATGAGTTGCTGCGCCGCGCGCTCGGCGCCGCCGCGGCGGGCGCGGCGGCCGGCCGTGCCGGCCATGCCAACCGCGTGGAGCGCGGTGCGACGCCGGCAGCCAACGACGAGTAGGGCGCCGTCAGGCCGCCGCCCGCGGGTCTACTTCAATATGTCGCCCAGGCACAGGTACTTGATCTCGACGTAGTCGTCGATGCCGTGGTGTGCGCCTTCGCGCCCCAGGCCGCTCTGCTTGACGCCGCCGAAGGGCACCTCGGCGGTGGAGATCAGCCCGGTGTTGATGCCGACCATGCCGTACTCCAGCGCCTCGCCGACGCGGAAGATGCGGCCGACGTCGCGGCTGTAGAAGTAGCTGGCCAGGCCGAACTCGGTGGCGTTGGCGAGCTGGATGGCCTCGGCCTCGGTCTTGAAGCGGAACACCGGCGCCACCGGCCCGAAGGTCTCTTCGCGCGCGCACAGCATGTCGGACGTGACCTCGGCCAGCACCGTCGGCGTGTAGAAGCGCTCGCCCAGGCGCGTGCCGCCGACCACCAGCTTCGCACCCTTGGCCAGCGCGTCGGCCACGTGGGCCTCGACCTTGGCCATCGCCTGCGCGTCGATCAGCGGGCCCTGCGCCACGCCGGGCTCGAAGCCGTTGCCGACCTTCACGGCGCGCGCCTTGTCGGCCAGCTTCTGCACGAAGGTGTCGTAGACACCTTCCTGCGCATACAGCCGGTTGGCGCAGACGCAGGTCTGGCCGGCGTTGCGGTACTTGCTGATCATCGCGCCTTCGACCGCGCTGTCCA
Organism: Rubrivivax sp.; assembly: GCA_044225625.1. GTDB lineage: Bacteria > Pseudomonadota > Gammaproteobacteria > Burkholderiales > Burkholderiaceae_C > Rubrivivax. Next base: position 19,738 of record JBGAII010000052.1, on the reverse strand, counting down.
GGTCGGCATCGTCGAAGACGATGAAGGGCGCGTTGCCGCCGAGCTCCAGGCTCAGCTTCTTGATCGTCGGCGCACATTGCGCAGCGAGGATGCGTCCGACCTCGGTGCTGCCGGTGAAGGACAGGTGGCGCACCACGTCGCTGGCGCACAGCCGCTTGCCGATCTCGACCGAGCCGTCGGCGTCGGCGGTGATGACGTTCAGCACGCCGGCCGGCATGCCGGCGCGCTGCGCCAGCTCGGCCACGGCCAGCGCCGACAGCGGTGTCGCCTCGGCCGGCTTGATGATCACCGGGCAGCCGGCGGCCAGCGCCGGCGCCACCTTGCGGGTGATCATCGCGATCGGGAAGTTCCACGGCGTGATCGCCGCGCACACGCCGATCGGCTGCTTGATGACCAGGAAGCGCTTGTTGCCGTCGGTGCTGGGAATGGTCTCGCCGTAGATGCGGCGCGCCTCCTCGGCGAACCACTCCAGGAAGCTGGCGCCGTAGACGACCTCGCCGCGGGCCTCGGCCAGCGGCTTGCCCTGCTCGGCGGTCATGATGCGGGCCAGGTCGTCGGCATGCTGGTGCAGCAGCGCGAACCACTTCATCAGGATCGTCGCGCGTTCCTTGGCGGTCTTGGCACGCCACGCCGGCCAGGCCTTGTCGGCGGCGGCGATGGCGGCGTCGGCCTCGGCCGCGCCCAGGCCGGCCACGTCGGCCAGGCGCTGCCCGGTGGCGGGGTCGACGACCTCGAAGCGCGACGCGCCCTTGACCCAGTCGCCGCCGATCAGCGCGTCGGTCTTCAGCAGGCTGGCGTCGTTCAGCGCGGCCAGCGGGCTGGCTTTCATGTCCATGGCCGGCTCCTCAGTTGAAGGCCGCGATGCCGGTGATGGCGCGGCCGAGGATCAGCGCATGGATGTCGTGCGTGCCCTCGTAGGTGTTGACCACCTCCAGGTTGACCAGGTGGCGGGCCACGCCGAACTCATCGCTGATGCCGTTGCCGCCCATCATGTCGCGCGCCAGCCGCGCGATGTCCAGCGCCTTGCCGCAGCTGTTGCGCTTGAGGATGCTGGTCACTTCCACCGAGGCGGTGCCGGCGTCCTTCATGCGGCCCAGTTGCAGGCAGCCCTGCAGGCCCAGGCTGATCTCGGTCAGCATGTCGGCCAGCTTCTTCTGCACCAGCTGGTTGGCGGCCAGCGGGCGGCCGAACTGCTTGCGGTCCATCACGTACTGGCGGGCGCGCTGGTAGCAGTCCTCCGCGGCCGAGTGCGCCCCAGGCGATGCCGTAGCGGGCGCTGTTCAGGCAGGTGAAGGGTCCCTTGAGGCCGCGCACCTCGGGGAAGGCGTTCTCCTCGGGGCAGAACACTTCGTCCATGACGACCTCGCCGGTGATGGAAGCGCGCAGCCCCACCTTGCTGTGGATGGCCGGCGCGCTCAGGCCCTTCCAACCCTTTTCGAGGATGAAGCCGCGGATCTGCCCGCCGTCGTCCTTGGCCCAGACGACGAACACGTCGGCGATGGGGCTGTTGCTGATCCACATCTTGGCGCCGCTCAAGCTGTAGCCGCCCGGCACCTTCTTCGCGCGGGTGACCATGCTGCCCGGGTCGGAGCCGTGGTTCGGCTCGGTCAGGCCGAAGCAGCCGATCCACTCGCCGCGGGCCAGCTTGGGCAGGTACTTCTGCTTCTGCGCCTCGGTGCCGAACTCGTTGATCGGCACCATCACCAGCGAGCTCTGCACGCTCATCATCGAGCGGTAGCCGGAGTCGACACGCTCGACCTCACGGGCCACCAGGCCGTAGCAGACGTAGTTCAGGCCGGCGCCGCCGTAGGCCTCGGGGATGGTGGTGCCCAGCAGGCCGAGCTCGCCCATCTCGCGGAAGATGGCCGGGTCGGTCTTCTCGTGGCGAAAGGCCTCGGTCACGCGCGGGGCCAGCCGCTCCTGGCAGTAGCTGTGGGCGGCATCGCGCACCGCGCGCTCGTCCTCGCTCAGCTGCGCATCCAGCTGCAGCGGGTCGTCCCATTGGAATTGGGCTTTGCTCATGATCGGGGCTCCGTGAAAATGGGTCGGCGCGGCGGGCCGGCCGACCGACCCGCAGAGTGCAAGGCAGCGATCCTGCCACAGAGCCCGCACCACGCCCCGGTGCGGCCCGGCGCTGCATCGGATAATGGCGGGCTGCACCCGGCACGCCGCCGGCTGCCCGACGGCCGACCCCACGGACCCCTGAGCCCGCGACCATGAACGCCTCCGACATCCGCTCCACCTTCCTGAAGTTCTTCGAATCGAAGGGCCACCAGATCGTCGCCAGCTCACCGGTGGTGCCGGGCGACGACCCGACGCTGCTGTTCACCAACGCCGGGATGAACCAGTTCAAGGACGTGTTCCTGGGCTTCGACAAGCGGCCCTATACGCGCGCCACCACCAGCCAGAAGTGCATCCGCGCCGGCGGCAAGCACAACGACCTGGAAAACGTCGGCTACACCGCGCGCCACCACACCTTCTTCGAGATGCTGGGCAACTTCAGCTTCGGCGACTATTTCAAGAAGGACGCGATCCGTTACGCCTGGGAGCTGCTGACCGAGCACTTCCACCTGCCGAAGGACAAGCTCTGGGCCACGGTGTACGCCGAGGACGACGAGGCCTACGACATCTGGCTCAAGGACATCGGCCTGCCCGCCGAGCGCATCGTGCGCATCGGCGACAACAAGGGCGGCCGCTACATGTCCGACAACTTCTGGATGATGGGCGACACCGGCCCTTGCGGCCCGTGCAGCGAGATCTTCTACGACCACGGCCCCGAGGTGGCGGGCGGCCCGCCGGGCTCGCCCGAGCAGGACGGCGACCGCTACATCGAGATCTGGAACAACGTCTTCATGCAGTTCAACCGCACCGAAGACGGCGTGATGCACCGGCTGCCGAAGCCCAGCGTCGACACCGGAATGGGCCTGGAGCGGCTGGCTGCGGTGCTGCAGCACGTGCACAGCAACTACGAGATCGACCTGTTCGCGCACCTGCTGGCCGCGACGCGCGACGCGGTGGCGGCCGTCGGCGGCGATGGCGCGATCGACCTGCAGACGCCGAGCCTGAAGGTCATTGCCGACCACATCCGCGCCTGCGCCTTCACGGTGGCCGATGGCGTGATTCCCGGCAACGAAGGCCGCGGCTACGTGCTGCGCCGTATCGCCCGGCGCGCCATCCGCCACGGCTACAAGCTGGGCGCGCGCAAACCCTTCTTTCACAAACTGGTGGCTCCGCTGGCCGACGAAATGGGCGAGGCCTACCCGGAGCTGCGGCGCGACAAACTGCGCATCACCGAGGTGCTGCGCGCCGAGGAAGAGCGCTTCTTCCAGACCATCGCCAACGGCATGGAGATCCTGGAGGCGGCGCTGGCGACTTTGGAGAAGACGGGCACGCAGGTGCTGGACGGCGAGACCGCCTTCAAGCTGCACGACACCTTCGGCTTCCCGCTGGACCTGACGGCCGACGTCTGCCGCGAGCGCGGCGTCAGCGTGGACGAGGCGGGCTTCAACGTCGCGATGGAACGCCAGCGCGAGCAGGCGCGCGCCAAGGCCAAGTTCAAGATGGCGCAGGGCCTGGAGTACGACGGCGCGGCCACCGCCTTCCACGGCTACGAGCATCTGGTGTGCGAGCACAGCAAGGTGAGCGCGATCTACATCGACGGCACGCCGGTGCAGAAGGCGCGCGCCGGCGACGACGTGGTGATCGTGCTCGACCACACGCCCTTCTATGCCGAAAGCGGCGGCCAGGCCGGCGATGCCGGCGAGCTGCGCAACGCGCGCGCCCGCGTGCTGGTGGACGACACCACCAAGATCCAGGCCAGCGTCTTCGGTCACCAGGGGCGCATCGTCGAGGGCGAGGTCGAGCTGGGCGACGAGTTCGTCGCCCGCGTCGATGCCGAGCGGCGCGCGAAGACGATGCGCAACCACAGCGCCACCCACCTGATGCACAAGGCGTTGCGCGAGGTGCTGGGCGCGCACGTGCAGCAGAAGGGCAGCCTGGTCAACGCCGAACGCACGCGCTTCGACTTCGCGCACAACGCGCCGATGACCAACGAACAGATCCGCCAGGTCGAGCGCATCGTCAATGCCGAGGTGCTGGCGAACGCCGCCGTGCAGGCCCGCGTGATGCCGATCGAGGACGCGCAGAAGGTCGGCGCGATGATGCTGTTCGGCGAGAAGTACGGCGACGAGGTGCGCGTGCTGGACATCGGCACCAGCCGCGAGCTGTGCGGCGGCACGCACGTGGCGCGCACCGGCGACATCGGCCTGTTCACCATCGTGGCCGAAGGCGGCGTGGCGGCCGGCGTGCGCCGCGTCGAGGCGCTGACCGGCGACAACGCGCTGGCCTACGTGCAGGACATGGAGGGCGCGCTGGGCGGCGTGGCCGGCACGCTGCGCGTGCTGAAGCCCGAGGTGCCGGCGCGCGTCAACGCGCTGATCGATCAGGTGCGCTCGCTGGAGAAGGAGCTCGATGCACTGAAGGGCAAGCTCGCCTCGGCGCAGGGCGACGAACTGCTGGCGCGTGCCGTCGACGTGGCGGGCGTCAAGGTGCTGGCCGCGATGCTGCCCGGTGCTGACGCCAAGGCGCTGCGCGAGACGATGGACAAGCTCAAGGACAAGCTGAAGAGCGCGGCCATCGTGCTGGCGGCGGTGGACGGCGGCAAGGTACAGCTGGCGGCCGGCGTCACCGCCGACCGCACCGCGAAGCTGAAGGCGGGCGAGCTGGTCAACTTCGTCGCCCAGCAGGTGGGCGGCAAGGGCGGCGGCAAGCCGGACCTGGCGATGGCCGGCGGCACCGATGCGTCGAAGCTCTCGGAGGCGCTGGATTCGGTGCGCGGCTGGGTGGCCGAACGGGTGTGAGCGCGCCTGCCTGAGCCGATGCGGCGTGCCGCCGGGCCGGGCCTCGCTCAGCGCGGCATCAGCCGCACCGAATCCAGTTCATGTAGCGGCCGCGGCCTGCCCAGGTGGTAGCCCTGGCCATAGTCGACGCCGATCTCGCGCAGCTTCTGCGCGATCGCCTCGCTGGCCACGTACTCGGCGATGGTCTGCAGGCCCATCACGTGGCCGATCGCGTGGATCGCCTGCACCATCGCCAGGTCCATCGGGTCGTCGGCGATGTCCTTGACGAAGCTGCCGTCGATCTTCAGGAAGTCGACGGGCAGGTTCTTCAGGTAGGCGAACGACGACAGCCCGCTGCCGAAGTCATCGAGCGCGAACAGACAACCCAGCGCCTTGATCTCTTCGATGAACTGCACGACCTTCGACAGGTTGGCCACGGCGGCGGTCTCGGTGATCTCGAAGCACAGCGTGCCCGGCGGCAGTTGCAGCTGCTGCAGCGTGTGCCGCAGGCTCTGCCGGAAGCGCTCGTCGGAAAGCGATGCGCCTGACAGGTTGATCGCGTAGACGCCTTCCAGGGCGCCCGTCTTGCTGCGCCGGCGCAGCCGGTCACCGAGCCAGGACAGCGTGTTGTCGATCACCCACTGGTCGATGCGCGGCATCAGCCCGTAGCGCTCGGCTGCGGGCAGGAAAGCGCCGGGCGGGATGATCTGCCCGTCCTCTTCCAGCCGCACCAGGATCTCATAGTGCGGCGCGGCACTGGCATCGGGCTGCAGTGGCAGCACCGGCTGCACGTACAGCCGCAGCCGGTCGGCCTGCAGCGCGGCATTCAGCCGTGCCACCCACTGCATCTGCCCGCGCTGCAACTGCACCTGTTGGTCGTTGGGCTGCAGCGCATGCACGCGGTTGCGGCCGCCTTCCTTCGCCGCGTAGCAGGCGGCGTCGGCGGCGGCGAGCAGGGCACTGAGGTCCTGACCCTTGCCGGGCGCCATCACCAGACCGATCGACACGCCGATGGTGAACTGCTTGCCGTCCCAGACGAAGCGCAGGTCGGCGATGGCCTCGCGGATCTTCTCGGCGATGCGCACCGCATCGTCCAGCGGGCAGGCCTGCAGGATCAGCCCGAACTCGTCGCCGCCCAGCCGCGCCAGCATGTCGCCGGCGCGCAGCATGCGGCGGATCAGCTGCGTCACCTGGCGCAGCAGCTCGTCGCCGGCGACGTGGCCGCAGGTGTCGTTGACCACCTTGAACTGGTCCAGGTCCAGATAGCACACGGCGTGGCCGAGGCCGTCCTGCGCAGCGCGCTCCAGCAGCTCGGCCAGCCGGCGCTCGAACTCGCGCCGGTTCGGCACGCCGGTCAGCGCGTCGTGCGCCGCCTGGTGCGACAGCTCGCGCGCCAGACTCAGCGTTTCGGTGACGTCGTGGAACACCAGCACCGCGCCGATCAGGAAGCCGTCGCGCGAGCGGATCGGCGCGACGGTGTCGATCACCGGCACGCTGCTGCCGTCGCGCCGTCGCAGCATCGCATGTTCGTGCCGCGGCAGCGCCTGGCCGCGGCGCAGCACCTCGCGCACCGGGTGCGGCAGCGGCTGGCCCTTGCCTTCGTCGTAGAGCTGATAGACCTCGCTGGCCAGCCGGCCGGTGGCTTGCGCCGCCATCCAGCCGGTCAGTCCGGCCGCCACCGGGTTCATGTACTGGATGACGCCGGCTTCGTCGGTGGTGATGACGCCGTTGCCGATCGACGCCAGCGTCACCTGCGCGATGTCGCGCTCGCGCTGCAGCTGTGCTTCGATCTGCTTGCGCTCGCTGGTGTCACGCAAGGTCGCGGTGTAGTGCGCGCCGGCCTCGGTCTGCGTCTCGCTCACCGTCAGTTCGTAGAAGCTGCGTGCCGCGCCGGGGCGCACGATGCGCAGCTCGATCGGCGTGCCTTCGCGGTACAGCCGTTGCGGGTCCGGCGCCTGCGCGCAGCCGGCGCGGCTCAGCACCAGCGGTAACGGCTGGCCGACGGCCGCCGGCGCGGCCAGCCCGAGCAGCCGCTCGGCGCCGGGGTTCAGGCTCGTGACCAGTCCGTCGCGCGTGAAGGTGAGGATGCCGTCGCGCATGTCGCGCAGGATCGCCAGCGTCTGCTGCGTGGTCTGATCGAGCGCGGTGATCACGCGGTTGTAGGCGCCGGCGATCTGGCCGACTTCGGTGAACGGTTCCTCGGGCACGCGCTGGCGCAGGTCGCCGCTGCGGCGCTGGCTTTCCATCGCGTCGAGCAGGTTGATCAACTCGGTGCGCGCGCCGTGTTCGGTGACGTTCAGGCCGTTGCGCTCGCTGTCGGCATCGACGCGCAGACCGCCGCCGCGCCGCCACCAGCCGAGCACCGGCCAGGCCGCCAGCGTGCACCACAGCCCGCAGGCGACGATGCCGAGCAGCTGCACGCCGACCTGCGCGCTGCGCGACAGCCCGGTGTTCATCAGCTGCAGATCGCCGAACAGGCCCACGGCCAGCGTGCCCCAGGCGCCGGCCGCCAGGTGCGCCGGAATCGCGCCGACAGCATCGTCGATGCGCCACTGCAGCAGCTTTTCGTTCGACCAGGCCATCACCGCGGCGCCGACCACGCCGATCAGGATCGCAGCCGGTGCGCTGACCGCATGGGCACCGGCGGTGATGGCCACCAGCCCGGCGACCAGCCCGTTGATCAGGTACATCACCTCGTAGTAGCCGTGCCAGATGCGGCCGATCGCCAGGCCGGCCACGCAGCCGGCCGACGCGGCCAGCGTGGTGTGCAGCAGCACGCCGGGCACGCGATCGTCGAAGGCCAGTGTGCTGCCGCCGTTGAAGCCGAGCCAGCCGAAGGCCAGCAGCAGCACGCCGAGCATCGCGATCGGCAGGTTGCCGGCCGGGATCACCTTGGGCGCCTCGCCCTTGCGGAAGCGCCCCTCGCGCGGCCCGGTGTGCAGTACCGCCACCAGCGCCACCCAGCCGCCGACGCTGTGCACCACGGTCGAGCCGGCGAAGTCGACGAAGCCGATGCGCGCCAGCCAGCCGGGTTCGCTGAGGCCCCAAGCGCCGCCCCAGGCCCAATGGCCGAAGACCGGATACACCACCAGCGACACCCACACCGACAGGGCCAGGTAGGCGCCGAAACGCATGCGCTCGGCGACCGCGCCGGAGACGATGGTGGTCGCGGTGGCGCAGAACATCAGCTGAAACAGCAGGAAGGCGAGCAGCCCGGTCTGGCCCGGGATCTGGTCGAGCAGACCGAACAGGCCGGTGCCGACCCAGCCGTCGCTGCTGGGGCCGAACATCAGGCCGAAACCCACCAGCCAGTACACCAGCGCCGCGAGGGCGAAGTCGGCGACGTTCTTGGCCGCGACGTTGATCGAGTTCTTGTTGCGCGTCAGGCCCGATTCCAGGCACAGGAAGCCGGCCTGCATCAGGAACACCAGTGCGGCGCAGACGATGATCCACAGCAGGTCCAAGGGGTTCGTGGTCATCGCAATGGAATGTCGAGGCGAAGGGGCGGGCTGGCGCGTCGGCATGCGCAGGACGAACGCTACGCATCGCCGCGCGAGGCGAGGCTTGGATATCCGGGGGCATGCGCCGTCAATCTTCGGGCGCGCACCGCGACGGCGCGCGCGCCTGCCTCGATGCACCCGCAACAAGCGAGGCTGCACGGCCTCGGGCGCCCTGCTGAGCCTTTGCGGTGCGGCCCGCCGGCGCGTCGCGCCAACGACCGGATGCTGAAGTCCGCGCGTTGCGCGGCGGCCCCGTGCTGCGACGCGGCGACTTCAGCGCGGCATCGAGGCCGATGCGGCGCCCGGCGCAGCGCGGCCATCGAGGCTGCGCTTCAGATCCGCACAATGGTCGGCCTGGGGCGAAGCTTCGGCGCCGCGCCGCTCGTCGGCCACCAGCCGGCCGGACAGGTCGCCGAACATGATCACGCGCATGCGCGGTGTCGGGTCATCGGCCGCCAGCTGCAACGGAATGCCGCGGTCGCGCGACGCATGCTGTGCGCCGGCCAGCAGCAGCACCGCCTGCTGCGGCGCGGCGTCGCGCAGCGCCGCCGTGGCGGTGGCCGCCATCGAGCGGTCGCGGGCGATCTGGATGCGCACCATGCCGGGCAACTGGCTGTCGGGTAGCAGACCGCAATGGCCGTCGCGCACCTCCTGCGCCAGCAGCTCTCGAACCGGCGGCGCGAGCAGCGCATCGAGGCCGGCGTCGGCCATCGCGGCGCGCATCTGCTCGCGGGGCAGGTTGCCGCCGAGCACCGGCACGCCGGCCCGCACGGCGTTCATCACCACCGCGGCGTAGCTGTCCCAAGGCCAGCCGCGCCACTGCAGCGCCTGCCTCACCTGGGCCTCGGTGGCATCGCGCGGCAGGCCGCCCGTGGCATGGGGCGTTTCGGCCATCTCCAGCACCACGGCCGCGAGCCGGCCCTGCGCCGCCAGCCGCTGCACCTCGGCCGCCACCTGACGCTGCTGGTCGGGCTGGTCGTGCACCTCGCCGAAGATCAGCAGTTCGGCGGCCTGCGTGACGGGAGCGCCGAGGCACAGCAGGACAGCGGCGAGCCGGGTGCGGACCTTCATGCTCGATAGCATACGGGTCCGACCACCGACCGATGCCATGAAGACTGCCCCGCAGAACACCGAAGCCGAGATCGAGGCGCTGGACGCGCTGTGCGGGCGGCTGGCCGGCTTCGAGCCCCACATCACGCTGGAGTGGCTGGACGGCGCGATGGCCGCGCTGATCGCCGGCCCGCGCGCGCTGCCGCCCGACGAATGGCGGCCGCTGCTGTTCGGCGACGCGTGGGAACGGGCGATCGCCGATCCGCAGGATCTGGCCGCCTCGATGGACGTGCTGATGCGGCGCTGGAACACGCTCGCGCAGCAATTGCTGCCGCAGCGCCTGTACGACGCGCCGGACCAGCTGCACCTGACGCCGTTGATCGAGGTCTTCGATCCGGCGGAGCGCGATGCGCTGCAGGCCGAAGGCCAGCTGAGCGCCGAGGAGGCCGCCGACTGGCCGCTGACGGGCGAGGGCTGGGCCATGGGCTTCCTGGACGTGGTCGAGCGCCTGGCCGGCGATTGGCGGGTCGCGCGCGTCGACGGCGAAGTGGCGGTCGAACTGGAGTCCTGCCTGCGCTGCGTCGAAGCGCTGCTCGAACGCGACGAGGCGAAGCAGAAGGCCGATCTGGCGATCCGCTATCCGGGCCGCAACCTCGACCGCGACGACCTGATCGACGAGGCCTGCTTCGCGGTGCAGGACCTGCGCTGTCTGTGGTTCGACCACCCGCCGCGCAGCGAACCGCGCCGCGCCGAGAAGACGCCGGGCCGCAACGACCCGTGCCCCTGCGGCAGCGGCCGGAAGTACAAGAAATGCCACGGCGCCGATCCGGCGCTGCATTGAGCTAGAGTGCGCGCCATCATGAGCGACCCCCTCGAACTGCAAGGCCGGCACATCGTGCTCGGCATGAGCGGCGGCATTGCCTGCTTCAAGTCGGCCGAGCTGGTGCGCGAGCTGCAGCGCCACGGCGCGACGGTGCAGGTGGTGATGACCGAGGCGGCCACGCAGTTCATCACGCCGGTGACGATGCAGGCGCTGAGCAACCGCAACGTCTACACGCAGCAGTGGGACATGCGCGAGCGCAACGCCATGGCGCACATCAACCTGACGCGCGAGGCCGATGCGGTGCTGGTGGCGCCGGCCAGCGCCGACTTCATGGCCAAGCTGGCCCAGGGCCGCGCCGACGAGCTGCTGAGTCTGCTGTGTCTGGCGCGGCCCGCGGACCGCTGCCCGCTGCTGCTGGCGCCGGCGATGAACCGCGAGATGTGGGCGCACCCGGCCACGCAGCGCAATGTGGCGCAGCTGCGCGCCGACGGTGCGACCCTTCTCGGCCCGGCGGCCGGCGACCAGGCCTGCGGCGAAGTCGGCGACGGCCGCATGCTCGAGGCCGTGGAGCTGTGCGCCGAGATGGTGGCCTTCTTCCAGCCCAAGCCCCTGGCGGGCCGGCGCCTGCTGATCACCGCCGGCCCCACGTTCGAGGCCATCGACCCGGTGCGCGGCATCACCAACCTGTCCAGCGGCAAGATGGGCTTCGCCATCGCGCGGGCGGCGCAGGAGGCGGGTGCGCAGGTGACGCTGGTCGCCGGCCCGGTGAGCCTGCCGACGCCGCGCCACGTGGCGCGCATCGACGTGCGCAGTGCGCTGCAGATGCACGATGCGGTGCTGCCGCTGGCGCCGCAGCACGACGTGTTCGTGGCCACCGCCGCGGTCGCCGACTGGCGCCCTGCCGAGTGCGGCACGCAGAAGATCAAGAAGGACGGCTCGGGCCGCGTGCCGCAGATCGCGATGACCGAGAACCCCGACATCCTGGCTGCGGTTGCGAAGCTGCCCAACCGGCCCTATTGCGTGGGCTTCGCCGCCGAAAGCCACGACCTGGCGAAGCACGCGCGCGAGAAGCGCCTGCGCAAGAACATCCCGCTGATCGTCGGCAACCTCGGGCCCGCCACTTTTGGCCGCGACGACAACGCGCTGCTGCTGGTGGACGAACACGGCGAACGCGAACTGCCGCACGCCGGCAAGCTGACGCTGGCGCGCGCGCTGGTGGCCGAGATCGCCACGCGGCTGAAGACCCGATGACGACCATCGAACTCAAAGTACTGGATCCGCGCATCGCGGACCATCTTCCGGCCTATGCCACGCCCGGCAGCGCCGGCCTCGACCTGCGCGCCTGCCTCGATGCGCCGCTGCAGTTGCCGCCCGGCGGCGCGGCCCTCATTCCCACCGGGCTGTCGATTCACATCGGCGACCCGGGTCTGGCGGCCATGTTGCTGCCGCGCTCGGGCCTGGGCCACAAGCACGGCATCGTGCTCGGCAACCTGGTCGGGCTGATCGACAGCGACTACCAGGGGCCGCTGATGGTCAGCTGCTGGAACCGCGGCAGCGAGGTCTTCACCGTGCAGCCGCTGGAGCGCATCGCGCAGATGGTGATCGTGCCGGTGGTGCAGGCGGCCTTCAAGCGTGTCGAGGCCTTTGCGGCGTCGCAGCGCGGCGAGGGCGGATTCGGTTCCACCGGCAAGCACTAGCCGGCAGCGGGCGCATGGCGCGCAACATCGAGATCAAGGCGCGCATCGCCGGCGTCGAAGCGCTGGAACCGCGGGCCGCGGCGCTGGCGGACCAGGGGCCGTTCACGATCGCGCAGGACGACACCTTCTTCCGCTGCCCGCAGGGGCGCCTGAAGCTGCGCGCCTTTTCCGACAGCGAAGGCGAGCTGATCTTCTACCGACGTGCCGACCTGGCCGGACCGAAGGAATCGTTCTACCTGCGCACACCGACGGCCGACCCGGTCGGCCTGCGCGAGACGCTGACGCTGGCTTGGGGCCAGGCCGGCCGCGTGCGCAAGCAGCGGCGGCTGTTCCTGGCGGGCCGCACGCGCATTCACCTGGACCGGGTCGAGAGCCTGGGCGACTTCGTCGAACTGGAGGTGGTGTTGGCCGATGGAGAAACCGCGCAGGCCGGTGAGCAGGAAGCCATTCGCCTGATGGCCCAGCTCGGCATCGATTCCTCGCAGCTGATCGAGCATGCCTATGTCGATCTGCTACGCGGGGATGAATCGCGGGTTGCTTCGAGTGAAGATAGCTTGGGGGCGAATCGGCGTTGACGGCGCATGGCCGACGTCGTGAGCAAGGTCATCTGTCCTCACGGGCCGGCGTTCCACATCGGCTGCGGTAGCGCGCTGGCGTCACCCGCGTTCTCCGGCCCACCTCGCGGGCGGCCGGCTTCTGTGCGCGGCCGTTGCCTCATCGCCACCGACCAGGCGGGGACCCAGCCAGCGTACCGCGAATGGGGCCTGCGCCCGCGGGCCCGGACCACGCGCCACGCTGAACGCTCGCACGCCGGCTGAAGAGGACAACGACCGACAGCAATGCGCCGCCAGCAGACCACAACGGCCCAAATGGGACGGACCGCTCATCCACTTCAGTGCATGGGTTCGTCGGGAGGCGCGGCGGAGAGCAGGGTCACACCGGTCGAGCCCAGTGTGCCCGCAGCGATCTCGTCTTCGGTGGCTTCCCGGACGTCGCGCACCTTCACGTGCAGGCGCAGCGCGATGCCGGCCAGCGGATGGTTGGCGTCCAGCACCACGTGTGAAGGGTAGATCTCGGTCACGACGTACAGCGCATCGGCCGGCATGTCGGGGGTCACGCTGCCCGGCGGCAGCCCTTCGAAGGCCATGCCGACCTCGAGTTCCGCGGGAAACAGCTCGCGGGCCTCGAAGCACACCAGTTCGCTACGGTATTCGCCGAAGGCGTGCTCCGGCTCCAGATGCAGATGGGCCTCGTAGCCTGTCTCGTGGCCGGCCAGCGCTTCTTCGACCTTCGGCAGCAGGTCGCTGCCGCCGAAGAAGAACTCCACCGGCTCGGCCAGTTCGTCGATGACCTGGCCCTGGGCATCGGCCAGGGTCCAGCTGAGGCTCACCACGCAGGGGTCGCTGATGTTCATCGCGGCATGATCGCACACCGTCTTGGCGACAATGCGGCCATGGATCTGAACCAGGCATTGCCGCTGCTGGGCGGGCTCTCGGCGGCGCAGTTCATGCGCCGCCATTGGCAGAAGAAGCCGCTGCTGGTGCGCCAAGCGGTGCCGGGCATCGCCGCCCCGCTGCCGCGTGCCGGACTGTTTGCGCTGGCCGGTCGCGACGACGTCGAGTCTCGGCTGGTCGTGCAGCGCGGCAAGGCCTGGACGCTGCGGCACGGGCCGCTGCCGCGGCGCGCGTTGCCGCCGCTGGCGCAGCCTGGCTGGACGCTGCTGGTGCAGGGCCTGGACCTGCATCTGGATGCGGCGCACGAACTGCTGTCGCGCTTCCGCTTCATCCCGGCCGCGCGGCTGGACGACCTGATGCTGTCCTACGCCACCGACGGCGGCGGTGTCGGGCCGCACCTCGATTCCTACGACGTGTTTCTGCTGCAGGTGCATGGCCGGCGGCGCTGGCGCATCGGCCGCGCGCGCGACACCACCTGGGTGAAGGACGTGCCGCTGAAGATCCTGCGCCGCTTCGAGCCGGAACACGACTGGGTGCTGGAGCCCGGCGACATGCTGTACCTGCCGCCCGCGTGGGCGCACGACGGCGTGGCGGTGGGCGAATGCATGACCGCGTCGGTGGGCTTCCGATCGCCCAAGCCTTCCGAACTGGCGGCGGAACTGCTGGCGCGGCTGGCGGAAGACATCGATACCGACGCGGACGAGCGCCTGTATCGCGACCCCGGCCAGCCGGCCACCGCGGTGCCGGCCGCGCTGCCGCAGGCGCTGCACCACTTTGCCGCCGATGCGCTGCAGGCCGCGCTGCGCGAGCCGCAGGCCCTGGCGCGGGTGCTGGGCGAATGGCTCAGCGAGCCGAAGCCGCAGGTCTGGTTCGAAGCGGCCGCGGCCCCGGCGGACGTGGCCCGCGGCGTGCGCCTGGACCGGCGCACACGCATGCTCTACGACACGCAGCACCTGTTCATCAACGGCGAAGCCTTCGACGTCGCCGGCCGCGATGCCCGCCTGCTGCGCCAGCTGGCCGACCAGCGCCACCTGCGCGGCGTCGATGTGGCGAAGCTGAGTGCCGACGCCCGAGACGCCGTCGCCGACTGGGCCGGTGCCGGCTGGCTGAAGGAGATGCCATGAACCCATCGCAGCCGGGACAGACCATCGACACGCGGCCGGCCTTCGTCGCCGCGTTCCACGACGCCGTGCAGGCGGCACTGCGTCAGCGTGCGCGTCAGATGTACTGGGTCGACGGCGACTTTGCCGACTGGCCGCTGGACGATCCGCTGGCGCTGCAGAGCCTGACCGACTGGCTGCGGCTGCCGCAGCGCCAGTTGCTGCTGCTGTCGGCACAGCCCGAGGCTTTGCGGCCCCGGGCCCGCTTCATGGACGTCTACCGGCCGTGGTCGCATGCCGTCGGCGTGCGCGAGCCCGCGCCGGAGGATGCGGCCGAATTGCCCTGTCTGCTGCTGGTCGAGGGCGTGAGCAGCATGCAGGTGCTGGACAAGCGCCACTGGCGGGGCGGCGTCAGCAGCACGCCGGCCGATCTGCATGCCTGCCGCGAACGGATCGAGGCGTTGCTGCAACGGTCTTCAGCCGCGCTGCCGGTCACCACCCTGGGGTTGTAGGGAAATCCACTAGTCCGGCCCTATAATCATGGGCTGACCCGACGGCAACGTACCGCTCGCGGTCTGCAGGAGGGCCTGGTCTGAAAGTCGCGGGCCCACAGAAAAAGAAGCCCGAACTTGCCCTTTCAATCCGTCAGAGGAACATCTCTCATGAACAAGTCTCTCGTCCTGGCCTCCTTGGTTGCTGCCGTCGCGCTCGCTGCCTGCGGCAAGAAGGAAGAAGCGACGACGCCGGCCGCTGCTGCTGCGGCCGCCGCTTCCGCCGTCGCGGCGCCCGCGACCGCTGCGGCCTCGGCCGTCGAAGGCGCGGCTTCCGCCGTGGCTGGCGCGGCCGACTCGGCGGCTTCGGCAGCCGTCAACGCCGCCTCCGCCACTGCCGCTGCCGCGGTCGAAGCCAAGGACGCCGCCGGCAAGGCCGTCGATGCCGCCAAGGATGCTGCTGCCGCTGCCGCCTCGGCCGCCAAGCAGTAAGACGACAACAGCCGCCGCAGCTCCCGCTGCGCGCGCCTGCCGCGACGAAGAAGCCGCCCGAGGGCGGCTTCTTTCATGGTGACGCAGAGCGAGAGGGCAGGCCGCTACTTCAGTTCGTTCACCAGCAGGCTGACGATGCGCTTGCTGTTGTCGCTGTTGTCGGGTGCGCCCTGAGAATCGAGGACCGACACCGTCGTCTTGGTGCCGTCGCTCTTCAGCGCCACCTGGTACTTGACGGCGGCACCGCTGGTGTCGGTCTTGCCGCCACTGAACAGCTTGGTGAAGAAGCCGGTCGTCACATCCATGCCCGCGGTCTTCGGGTCGACATAGCGTACGAAGTACAGGCCGGCGGCGCGATCGCGGTCTTCCACGGTGAAGCCGGACCGGTCCAGCGCCACGCCCACGCGCCGCCAGGCGCGATCCAGCCCGTCGTCGATCTCGATCGTCGACGGCTTGCCTTCGACGATGCGCGCGCGCGGCTGCGGCGGACTGACCGTCACCGGGTTTTCGACGGCATTGCGCGCCACGGTCTGGCTGGCGCCCAGCTTGACGAGCAGACGCGCCAGCATCTCGTTTTCCATCTGCGGGTCGGGCGGGCGCGGCTGCCAGCGCGTGCCGTCCTGTTGCGGGGAGATGTGCACCTCCTCCATACCCTTGTGGGTGATGAAGATCTCGCTGCCGGTGGGCGTGCGTTCGACACGCGTGCGGTACTGGTCGAGTTCGCCGGTCGAGTAGGCCGAGTCCAGCACCGAGCCGAGCGTCTGGCGGATGATGTCCTGCGGCAGCTTGGCGCGGTTTTCCGCCCAGTTGGTTTCCATGACGCCGGCCGAGGCGTCGTTCTTCACCAGCGTGAAGCCCAGGTCCTGCCAGAAGCTGGCGATCTGCGGCCAGATCTGCTCCGGCGGCTTGCCGATGCTGATCCAGCGCCGGTGCTCGTCGCGTTCGATCTTCACGTCGTTGAGCGTGCCCGGTGCCACGCTGGACGGCGACGTGGTGCGCACGGCCGTGGCGGCACCGCCGGCAGGCATCGCACTGGCCGTGACCACGCGCTGCTGCTGTTGTTGATAGCGCGAGTCGCCGCTGAGCTGTGTCAGGTCGGGCGGGATCTCCAGCGGGTTGATCTTGGCTGACTTGGTGCGGTAGTCGACCCGCTCATCGCTGAACAGGCTGCTGCTCGAGCAGCCGGCCAGCAGGACGGCCAGCGCCAGGGCGCTGAGGGCCGCGGGCTTGGCACCATGGGAACGCTTCAATTGGGATCTCCAGCGCATCCCGGAGGATGCGCAATGCCGACGGCGGTTAGGGCGCGGGTGCCAGGCACAAGTTCCGGCCGCTTCAGAGCAGGCCGCTGTCGCGCAGCGCCTGCTCGACGGTGGCCTGCCCCGCGGCCGTCAGCGGCACGATCGGCAGACGCACGGCCGGCTGGCACAGGCCGAGCCTGGACATGGCCCACTTGGTGGGTGCCGGGCTCGGCTCGCAGAACAGGTCGCGATGCAGCGGCAGCAGCCGCAGGTGGATCTCGGCGGCGCGCCGGGCCTGGCCCTCGATCGCCGCCACGCACAGCTCGTGCATGGCGCGCGGCGCCAGGTTGGCAGTGACGCTGACGTTGCCCTGGCCGCCCAGAAGCATCAGCGCCACGGCGGTACCGTCGTCGCCGGAATAGATGGAAAAGCCCTTCGGTGCGCGCTTGATCAGCCAGGCCGCGCGGGCGATGTCGCCGGTGGCCTCCTTGATGCCGACGATGCGTTCGACCTGCGCCAGGCGCAGCACGGTGTCGTTCTGCATGTCGGCGACGGTGCGGCCGGGCACGTTGTACAGCACCATCGGCAGGTCCACCGCCTCGGCCACCGCGCGGAAGTGCTGGTAGATGCCCTCCTGGGACGGCCGGTTGTAGTAGGGCACCACCGACAGGTGGCAATCGGCGCCGACCTTCTTGGCATAACGCGTCAGTTCGATCGCTTCGGCGGTGGAATTGGCGCCGGTGCCGGCCATGATCGGCACGCGGCCGGCCGCCTGTTCGACGGCGACGCGGATGATCTCGCAGTTCTCTTCCATCGACACCGTCGGCGATTCGCCGGTGGTACCGACCACGCCGATGCAGTCGGTGCCTTCGGCGATGTGCCAGTCGATCAGGCGGCGCAATGCGGCGTAGTCGACGCTGCCGTCTTCGTGCATCGGGGTGACCAGGGCGACGATGCTGCCTACGATTGCCTTCATGACGCGGTTCCTTGCTGTGCGCCGATTTTACGCGCCGGGCGTTGCCGCGACGTAAAGCGGGTAGGCGCCTGTTGCGTTGCTGCCGGCGACGGCGACCAGGCGCTGCACCCGGCGCGGCGGTCCGTCGAGCAGCCCGTCCTCGTAGGCGACCACGTGCCAGCCCTGGGCGAGCGCCAGCAACTCGCCCGGTCGCAGCAGGAACTCCGGCCGCGACGGCCGGCCAAGGCGTTCGTGGCCGAGCGCGAAGGTCTCGTAGATCAGCACGCCACCGTCGGTCAGCGTGGCGCGCAGCTGTGGCCAGGCGGGGCGCCACAGGTAGTTGGTGACGACCACCGCATCGAAGCGCTCGCCGGCCAGCGGCCAAGGTCCGGCTTCGAGGTCGGCGACGCGCACTTCGGCGATGCCGCGCAGCGGCTCCAGCGCCGCGGCGTCGCGATCGACGGCGGTGACCTGCAATCCGCGTGCGGCCAGCCAGCGCACGTGCCGGCCGCTGCCGCAGGCCAGGTCGAGCACGCGGCCGCCGGGTCGGATCAGTGGCGCCCAGCGGCACACCCACGGCGAGGGCGGCTGCCCGCCTGGCAGGCCGGGGCCGCACGGATCAGAAGCAGGCCCAGGCACGGTTCGCCAGATCCACTGCCAGATGCGGATCGAGATAGCTGAGGAACACCGCCGCGAGCGCCAGCGACACCAACAGCCACAGCCCGATGCGCAGCGCCGTCGGCACGATCAGGCCGCCTGCAGCTGCGGCCGCACGATGGGCGTGTCGCGCACCGGCCAGTTGACGACGGCGGCAAACACGCCCAGCGCCACCGAGATCCACCAGACCACGTCGTAGCTGCCGGTGCTTTCGTACAGCTTGCCGCCGAGCCAGGCGCCGAGGAAGGAGCCGAGCTGGTGGTTCAGGAAGACGATGCCGCCGAGCATCGACATGTACTGCACGCCGAAGATCTGTGCCACGACCGCATTGGTCGGCGGCACGGTGGACAGCCACAGCATGCCCATCGCGGCGGCGAACAGGTACACGCTCCACGGCGACAGCGGCGCGCTGATGAAGGCGACGATGACCACCGAACGCAGCAGGTAGATCGTCGACAGCATGCGCGGCTTCGACAGGCGCTGGCCCAGGGTCCCGGCAATGTAGGTGCCGAAGACGTTGAACAGGCCGATCAGCGCCAGCGCGGTGCGGGCCACACCCGGCTGCAGGCCATGGTCCTTCAGGTAGCTGGGCAGGTGCACGCCGATGAAGACCACCTGGAAACCGCAGACGAAGTAGCCCGCGGTCAGCAAGCGGAAGCCGTTGTGGCCCAGCGCCTCGCGCAGCGCCGCGCGCACGCTCTGCTGCGGCCCGCCATGGCCGGCGGCGAAGGCCGGTTCACGCAGCCCGAAGGCCAGCGGCAGGATCGCCAGTGCCATGATGCCCAGCACGAACAGCGCGTTCTGCCAGCCCCAGCCGCCGATCAGCCAGTTCTCCACCGGCACCATCAGGAACTGGCCGAAGGAGCCGGCCGCGGCGGTCACGCCCATGGCCCAAGAGCGCCTCTCGGGCGCCACGTTGCGCGCAATGACGCCGAAGACGATGGCATAGGTGGTGCCCGACTGGGCCATGCCGAGCATCAGCCCGGCGCTGCCGGTCAAGGCCAGGCCGGACGCCGACGCCGCCATCAGCATCAGGCCGCCGGCATACAGCAGCCCGCCCAGCAGCAGCACGCGGAAGGCGCCGTAGCGGTCGGCCAGCATGCCGGCCAGCGGGCCGAACAGCCCCCAGGCCAGGTTCTGGATGGCCAGCGCGAAGGCGAAGGTCTCGCGCGACCAGCCGCGGTCCATCGTCATCGGCTGCAGGAACAGGCCGAAGCCATGGCGAATGCCCATCGACAGCGTCACCACCATCGCGCCGCACAGCAGCACCTGGCTCATCGACAGCCGGGCGGGCGCGCTCGTTGCATGCGGATTCATCCAGTCGAATCTAGCGCAAACCGGCATCGGGCCCCGCGAGGCCGCAATCGAACCCCGCCGACACGAAGTGTTTGAACCTGCGCGAGCGCCGTGCCGGGGTGATTCCAGGTGGGACGCGACGTGGCC
>JBGAII010000051.1:27771-29933 GCA_044225625.1 Rubrivivax sp. | reverse complement strand
GCGCTCGATCCCGAGACGGTCAATGAGGTGCTCGATGTGATGGTCGAACTCGCCGAGAGTGGCATGACGATGGTCTGCGTTACCCACGAGATGGGGTTCGCTCGCGCCGTCGCCGATCGCATTGTCTTTATGGCGGATGGAAGGATCGTGGAGTCAGCCAACCCAGGGGACTTCTTTGATCGACCGAGATCGGAGCGAGCCAGGCTGTTCCTCGGCCAGCTGCTGCACCATTGACATTCGACCGGAAGAGAAGCTCTGAGTTGTCGAAGGCCATGTGTCACAGGTGCGCCATTTGGACGATTGACCTGTGAAGCTTTTTCGCTTGCCGCTGCCGTGACCACCGCTTGCATGTCCTTCACGCCACCGCTGCAGCGCAGCCCGCTGCGCGACGCCATCGGCGCGCTGACGCGCCGGCCCGAGCCCGAACTGCTGCCGGGCCTGCTGCAGGCGGCACAACTCGACACCGAACAGGCCGAGGCGGCCCAGGCGCTGGCGTTGCGCCTGGCCCAGGGCCTGCGCGAGCGCAGGACCGGGCTCGGGCGCGCCGGGCTGGTGCAGGCCCTGCTGCAGGAGTTCGCGCTCAGCTCGCAGGAGGGTGTGGCGTTGATGTGCCTGGCGGAGGCGCTGCTGCGCATTCCCGATGCGGCGACGCGCGACGCGCTGATCCGCGACAAGATCGCGCGCGGCGACTGGCGCGCGCACCTCGGCGCCAGCCCCTCGCTGTTCGTCAACGCGGCGGCCTGGGGCCTGCTGCTGACCGGCAAGCTGGTGGCCACGCACAGCGCCGAAGGGCTGGGCGCGGCGCTGAAACGCGTGGTCGGCCGCGGTGGCGAGCCGCTGATCCGCAGGGGCGTGGACCTGACGATGCGGCTGATGGGCGAGCAGTTCGTCATCGGCGAGACCATCGGTGCGGCCTTGGCCACCGCGCGGCAGCGCGAGGCGCAGGGCTTCCGCCATTCCTACGACATGCTCGGCGAAGCCGCGCTCACCGACGCCGACGCGCGCCGCTATCTGGCGGCCTACGAGCAGGCGATCGACGCCATCGGCGCGGCCTCCGGCGGCCGCGGCGTGCACGGCGGCCCGGGCATCTCGATCAAGCTGTCGGCGCTGCACCCGCGCTATGCGCGCACGCAGGTGCAGCGGGTCCATGCCGAGCTGTACCCGCGGCTGCTCGGGCTGGCGCTGCGCGCCCGCGCCCACGACATCGGCCTGAACATCGACGCCGAAGAAGCCGACCGGCTGGAGCTGTCGCTGGACCTGCTGGAGCGGTTGTGCCACGAGCCGGCGCTGGCCGGCTGGCACGGCATCGGCTTCGTCATCCAGGCCTATGGCAAGCGCTGCCCGGCGGTGGTCGACTGGCTGATCGACCTGGGCCGACGCAGCGGCCACCGGCTGATGGTGCGGCTGGTCAAGGGCGCGTACTGGGACAGCGAGATCAAGCGCGCGCAGGCCGACGGCCTGGCCGGCTATCCGGTCTACACGCGCAAGGCCTACACCGACGTGGCCTACCTGGCCTGCGCCCGCCGGCTGCTGGCCGCGGCGGATGCGGTGTACCCGCAGTTCGCCACGCACAACGCGCACACGCTGGCCGCGGTGCATGCGCTGGCCGGGTCCGATGCGGGACCGGAGCGCTACGAATTCCAGTGTCTGCACGGCATGGGCGAGGCCCTGTACGAGCAGGTGGTGGCGCCGGTGGCTCAGGGCGGCCTGGGCCGCGCATGCCGCATCTACGCGCCGGTGGGCACGCACGAGACGCTGCTGGCCTACCTGGTGCGCCGGCTGCTGGAGAACGGCGCCAACACCTCCTTCGTGCATCGCATCGCCGACACCACGCTGCCGCTGAGCCAGCTGGTCGAAGACCCGGTGCGCACCGTGCGCGGCTTTGCCGAACGCGAAGGCGCACTGGGCCTGCCGCATCCGGCGATCGCGCTGCCGGTGGCGCTGTACGGCGGCACGCGGGCCAACTCGCGCGGCCTGGACCTGGCCGATGAAGCGACGTTGCGGGCCGTCGGCGCCGCGCTGCAGTCGAGCCAGCGCGAGGCCTTCCAGGCCGAGCCGCTGCTGGCCGTGCCGGCGCAGCCCGACGCGCCGCGGCCGGTGTGCAATCCGGCCGAGCGTGCGGACGTGATCGGCACGGTGCGCGAGGCCTCGGCCGCGGACGT
>JBGAII010000051.1:0-27765 GCA_044225625.1 Rubrivivax sp. | reverse complement strand
GCGGCCGAGCGCGCGGCGCTGCTGGAGCGGGCCGCCGACGGCCTCGATGCCGACGGCTTGACGCTGATCGCGCTGCTGGTCCGCGAAGCGGGCAAGACCGTGGCCAACGCGCTGGCCGAGGTGCGCGAGGCGATCGACTTTCTGCGCTACGACGCGCAGCAGTTGCGCCGCCAGGCAGCGGACGAGGCGCTGCCGCAGGAGCCCGCCGCGGGCCTCGATCGGCCGCTGGGGCCGGTGGTCTGCATCAGCCCCTGGAACTTCCCGCTGGCCATCTTCACCGGCCAGGTGGCGGCGGCGCTGGCCGCCGGCAACCCGGTGCTGGCCAAGCCGGCGGAGCAGACGCCGCTGGTGGCCGCGGCCGCGGTGCGCGTGCTGCATGCGGCCGGCGTGCCGCGCGCCGCGCTGCAGCTGCTGCCGGGCCGCGGCGAGACGGTCGGCGCCGCGCTGGTGGCCGATGCGCGGGTGCAGGGTGTGGTCTTCACCGGCTCGACGGAGGTCGCGCGGCTGCTGCAGCGCACGCTGGCGCAGCGCCTGGGCAGCGATGGCCGGCCCGTGCCGCTGATCGCCGAAACCGGCGGCCAGAACGCGATGGTCGTCGACTCGTCGGCGCTGGCCGAACAGGTGGTGGCCGATGCGCTGGCCTCGGCCTTCGATTCCGCCGGCCAGCGCTGTTCGGCGCTGCGCGTGCTGTGCGTGCAGCACGACGTGGCCGACCGGGTGTTCGCGATGCTCGAAGGCGCGGCCGCCGAACTGCGCGTCGGCGACCCGCGCGCACTGGCCACCGACGTCGGCCCGGTGATCGACGAGGACGCGCGCGCCGGCATCGAGCGGCACCTGCAGCAGATGGCCGCGCGCCCACCGCATCCTGCGCCCGGCGCTGCCGGATGCGGCGCTGACCGGCTGCTTCGTCGCCCCCGGCGATCGTCGAGATCCGCGCCGTCGGCGAACTGCGGCGAAGTCTTCGGCCCGGTGCTGCACGTGCTGCGCTACCGACGCGAACGGCTGGATGAACTGCTCGCGCAGATCAACGCCACCGGCTATGCGCTGACGCTGGGCGTGCACACGCGCATCGACGAGACGGTGGCCCGCGTCGTCGGCCGGGCACGGGCCGGCAACGTCTACGTCAACCGCAACATCGTCGGCGCGGTCGTCGGCGTGCAGCCCTTCGGCGGCGAAGGGCTGTCCGGCACCGGGCCCAAGGCCGGCGGGCCGTTGTACCTGCCGCGGCTGCGGCGCCAGGTGCCGCCGGGCGCCGCCCGGGCGGCGGTGGCAGCCAGCGGCAGCGAGGCCACCGCGCTGCCCGGCTTGCAGGGCGTGCACGGCGGCAGTGCCGTCGATGGCGCGCTGCAGACCTTGGGCGCGTGGGCGCAGGCCCAGGGTCGCGGCGAATTGGCCCGGACCTGCGCGCAGCACGCGCGGCAGTCGCCCTGCATCGGTCCCCGCCTGCTGCCGGGCCCGACCGGCGAGAGCAACTTCTACGCGCTGCAGCCTCGCGCGGCCGTGCTCGGCCTGGCCGACGATGAAGGGGATCGCCTGCTGCAGCTGGCTGCGGTGCTGGCCGTGGGCGGCTGCCTGTGCCTGCCGGCCGGCGACGCGATGGCGCTGCGCGCGGCACTGCCCGCGGCGCTGCACCGCCGCGTGATCGACGTGGGCGACTGGACCTTGCCCGAGGCAGCGATCGACACGGTGCTGCTGCACGGCGACGGGCCGCGCCGGCGCGAGGTGGCGGCGCAACTGGCCCGGCGGCCCGGACCGATCGTGCCGCTGCATGCCTTCGACCCGGGCGAACCCGGCATCCCGCTGGAGCGGCTGGTGGTGGAGCGCTCGCTGTCGGTCAACACGGCGGCGGCGGGCGGCAATGCCAGCCTGATGGCGATCGGCTGAGCCGGCCGGCGCGTCCGGCCGCGGTGGCCGCGGCGGCGCAGCAGTTCGGGCCGGCTATCCTGCTGGCCGGCGTCGGCCGGTGTGCGGCAGCAGGCCGCGCCGCCGGCGACCCCGCCCCCGATGACCCAGATCCTCGACGTCACCTTTCCCTTCTTCGCGCTGGTGCTGGTCGGCTGGGCGGTGGCGCGGCGCGGCTGGCTGCCGCTGGAGTCGATCCCTGCGCTGAACCTGTTCGTCCTGTATTTCGCGCTGCCTTGCCTGCTGTTCCGCTTTGCCGCGGCGACGCCGATCGCGCGCATGTTCGACCCGGCCGTGTTCGGCCTGTGGCTCGGCTGCGCGCTGGCGATGGTGGCGCTGGCCGTGGGGCTGACGCGCCGCGGTGCCGTCGGCTGGAACGACGCCGCCTTCGGCGCGCTCGTCGCCGCCTTCCCCAACTCCGGCTTCATGGGCGTGCCGCTGCTGGTCGGCCTGCTGGGCCAGCGTGCCGCCGCGCCGGCGATCGCCGCGCTGGCGATGGACATGGTCATCACCTCGTCGCTGTGCATCGCGCTGTCGCGCCTGGGTGCGGCCGGCACGCACGGGGCCGAGCGCGCGGCACTGCAGGCACTGAAAGGCATGGCGACGAACCCGCTGCCGTGGGCCATCGCCGCCGGCTGCGTGGTGGCGGCCAGCGGCTGGACGCTGCCGCATCTGCTGCTGCAGCCGGTGAGCATGCTGGCCGACGCGGCGTCGCCGACCGCGCTGTTCACGCTGGGTGCGGTGCTGGCGCGCGCACAGCTGCGCAGCACTGCCGCGGCGCGCGGCGACGTGCCGTGGGTGGTCGCACTGAAGCTGCTGCTGCATCCGCTGCTGGTGCTGGGGGCCACGCGGGCGGCGATGGCGCTGGGCGTGCCGCTGGATCCGTTCGCGGCCACCGTGCTGGTGCTGGTGGCCGCGCTGCCCAGCGCCAGCAACGTGCCGATGCTGGCCGAGCGTTTCGGCGCCGATGCCGGGCGCATCGCGCGCATCGTGCTGTGGACGACGACGCTGGCCTTCGTGAGCTTCAGCGCCACGGTGGCGCTGCTGACCTGAGCGCCTCAGGCGGCAAAGGCCAGCAGATGGCGCACCAGCGCCTCGGGCATCGTCAGCATCGGGAAGTGGCCGGTCGCCATCTCCACCACCTGCCAGCCGGGCTGCTGGCGCACGCGCTGGCGCATCGCATCGATGGTCGGGTAGGCGGGGTCGGTGCAGTCGATGAACAGCCGCGGCAGCGTCTCGACGAGCGTGCCGTCGTAGTGCAGCGGCACCCGGTACATGCCGAAGGGGTGCGGCACGTGGCGGCGGCGCAGCCAGTCGGCATCGGCGGCGGACAGTGCGAAGCCGCTGGACGGGTCGGGCGGCGGCAGCGCGTTGTCGTGTGCCGCCGCGGCGGCGCGGCGCGCGGCGACCACGTCGGGCGGGTGCGCGTCGCCCCAGCCTTCGCCGGGCAGCGGCACCATCGCATCGACGTAGACCAGGCTGCGCACGCGCCGCGGGTCGCGCCCGCGCAGCGCCGCCGCGGCGCCGGTGACCATGCCGCCGTAGCTGTGGCCCACCAGCACCAGGTCCTGCAGTTCCTCGGCCTCGACCAGGCCGAGCACGTCGTCGATGTGCGTCTGCAGCGTGATGTCGGGCCGGCGCAGGTGCGCGCGCTCGCCGTCGCCGGTCAGCGTGACCGCATGCACCTCGTGGCCGGCGGCGCGCAGCGGTGCGAGCACGCGGCGCCAGATCCAGGCGCCGCCCCAGGCGCCGTGAACGAGAACGAGGGCAGGCCGGTGTCGGGTGTTCATGCCCCCGATCTTGCCGCAGCGGCGGCGGGACCGGCCGGCGGCCGGGCTCAGGCCGCCGCGACCTCGCGCCGGCCGCGCCGGCGCTGCAGGAAGAAGGCGAGGATCTGCCAGCCGATGAAGGCGAACACCAGCGACAGCAGCGTGGCGCTGATCGGGCGCTGGAAGAACACGCCGAAGTGGCCGCGGCTGAGCAGCATCGCGCGGCGGAAGTTCTCCTCCAGCATCGGGCCGAGGATGAAGCCCAGCATCAGCGGCGCCGCATCCAGGCCGAAGCGCAGGAACATGTAGCCGGCCAGGCCGAAGGCCGCGGTGACGACGATCTCGTCGAGGTTGTTGTTGATGCTGAAGGTGCCGATGCAGCAGAAGAACAGGATCGCCGGGAACAGCACGTTGTAGGGGATCTTGAACACCGACAGCCAGTAGCGCACCAGCGGCACGTTCAGCACCAGCAGGAACACGTTGCCGATCCACATGCTGGCCACCAGGCCCCAGAACAGCTCGGGGTGGCCGGCGATCATGTTCGGCCCGGGCTGGATGCCCTTGATGATGAAGGCACCCATCATCAGCGCCATCACCGCGTTCTCCGGGATGCCGATGCTCATCAGCGGGATGAAGCTGGTGCGCGCCGCGGCCTCGTCCGCGGCCGCCTGGCCGGCCACGCCTTCGATGCAGCCGGTACCGATCTCGTGCTTGTACTTGCTGACCTTCTTGTCCAGCGCATAGGCGGCGAACTGCGCGATCACCGGCCCGCCGCCCGGCAGGATGCCGAGGAAGGAACCGACCGCGCTGCCGCGCAGCGCGCTGGGCACGATGCGCTTGAACTCCGGCCACGTGGGCATCAGCTTGATCTTGCCGTTGAAAGGCGAGCGGTTGGTCTTCTCGTCCAGGTTCTTGGTGATCTCGGCGATGCCGAAGCAGCCCAGCGCGATGCTGACCAGCCCGACGCCGTCGTACAGCAGCGTGAAGTCCATCGTGAAGCGCTGCACGCCGCTGGTCACGTCGGTGCCGATCTGGCCGAGCAGCACGCCGATCAGGCACATCGCCAGGCCGTTGATCAGGCTGCCGGTGGTGACGAAGCTGACGCAGACGAAGCCCACCAGCATCAGCGCCACGTAGTCGGCGGGCCCGAACAGGAAGGCCACCTCGCCGAGCGTCGGCGCCAGCCAGGCCAGCACCACGATCGACACCGTGCCGCCGATGAAGCTGGACACGCCGGCGGTGAACAGCGCCAGGCCGGTCTTGCCCTTCAGCGTCATCGCGTAGCCGTCGATGCAGGCGACGATGCTGCTGGCGTGCGGGATCTTCATCGTGATCGCGCTGACGCTGTCGCCGTACTGGGCACCGTAGTAGATGCCGGCCAGCATGATCAGCGCGCCGGTGGTCGGGATCGAATAGGTCAGCGGCAGCAGCAGGCTGATCGTCGCCAGCGGGCCCAGGCCGGGCAGCAGCCCGACCAGCGTGCCGACGGTGCAGCCGATGGCGCAGAACATCAGGTTCTGCAGGGTGAGCGCATGCTCGAAGCCGAAGGCGAGGTTGTGCAGGACGTCCATGGTGCGGGCCCGATCAGAGCAGCGGCAGGTTCAGGCCCAGCAGATGCTGGAAGGCGAAGGCCACCGCCACCAGCACGGCGGAGATCTTGACGTTGCGCCAGACCGAATACGTTTCACTGGCCAGCGTGCAGATGAACACCATCACCACGATGCCCAGCGTCATGTTCACGAAGTGCGACACCAGCGCGAAGCTGCACAGGCTGGCCAGCAGCAGCGAGATGTTCTTCAGCGGGAAGTGCAGTGCCTCGCGCTCGACGAAGAACGAGCGCACGATCACCGCCACCGCGATCAGCAGCAGGATCGAGCTGATCATCAGCGGGAACAGGCCGGGGCCGGGACGGTTGAAGTCGCCGATCGAATAGCGCAGCGAGCCGAGGCCGAAGCTCAATGCGATGGCGGCGAGGAACAGGCCCCGCGCGAGGTTGCGGTCGATCATCTGGGGAAGCCGGTGGCGTCGTGGGACAACGCCTCACTCTAGGAAGCGGCCCGCAGCCTTCGCGTATCGGTTTCCACGTAGGACAGCTTGGCGACAGCTTGGCCCCGCCTGGCAGCTAGCATCGCGCATCTGCCCTGACTGCGATGCACGTCCTGCTCGTCGAAGACGACCTCCCCCTGGCCGAATCCGTGGCCGGCGCGATGCGCGCGCAGGGCTGGCGTGCCGACGTCAGTGCGCGCGGCGAGCCGGTGCCGGCGTCGCTGCGGCAGGACGGCTACGACGTGCTGGTGCTGGACATCAACCTGCCCGGCATCGACGGCCTGGAGACGCTGCGCCGCGTGCGCGAGCAGGGCTCGACGCTGCCGGTGCTGATGCTCACCGCGCGCGACGCCGTCGGCGACCGCGTGCGCGGCCTGGAGATCGGCGCCGACGACTACCTGGTCAAGCCCTTCGCGCTGGACGAGCTGCTGGCCCGCCTGCGCGCGCTGGTGCGCCGCCACGAGCTGCACCGCAGCCGCACGCTGGTGCTGTCCGCGCTGCGTTTCGACATCGTGGCGCACAGTGCCCACATCGGCGAGCAGCCGCTGCGCCTGTCGGCGCGCGAAGGCATCGTGCTGCAGTACCTGATGCTGCGCACCGGCCAGGTGCTGCCGCGCGAGCAGCTGACCGCGCTGATCCCGGGCTGGGAGGCGGGAGCCTCCGACAACGCGCTGGAATTGTTGATGTCGCGGCTGCGCGCCAAGGTCGAGCCCGCCGGCGTGCGCCTGCGCACCGTGCGCGGCCTGGGCTATCTGCTCGAGCCGGCGGCCGGGGCGTGAGGGCTGGCGCATGAAGGCCGGCGCGTGAAGGACATCGCGTGAAGGCCGTCGCATGAAGGCCGGTGCATGAGGCGGCGCAGCCCGGCGGCGCAGCCCAGCCTGCAGCGCACGCTGCTGGTCTGGCTGCTGTTGCCGTTGCTGGCGCTGATCCCGCTGGCGGCCGGGCTGATCTACCTGCTGGCGCTGCGGCCGGCGCTGGACGGGCTGGACCGCGCGCTCACCGACACCACCGTGGCCTTGTCCGAGGTGCTGGAATCGCATGACGGCCGCGTCACGCTGCCGCTGAGCGAGCAGACCGCGCGTGCGCTGCGTGCCGACGCGGTGGACCACGTGGAGTTCGCGGTCGGCGACCCGCAGGGCGGTCTGCTGGGCGGCGATGCCGCGCTGCTGGCGCTGGCGCCGCGGCTGGAGCCCGGACAGTGGCGCTTCTTCGAGGCGCAGCTGCATGGCCGCGCGGTGCGCATCGCGGCCCATGCGGTGGCCTGCGCAGGCACACCGGATGCGGCGCCCTGCGCCATCCTGGTCGGCGAGACGCTGGGCAAGCGCGCCGCCGCGGCACGTGCGGCGCTGCTGGCGGCGCTGCTCGGCGCGGCCGCGCTCGCGCTGCCGATGGCGGCACTGGCGCTGCTGGCCGTGCGCTACGGCATGCGGCCGCTGCGCCGCGCCGCGGCCGAGGTGGCCGCGCGCACGCCGGACCGGCTGGAGCCGGTGGACCCGCGCCAGGTGCCGCGCGAGGCACAGAGCTTCGTGCTGGCGCTGAACGACCTGTTCCGCCGCTTGCGCGAGGCCGCTGCGGCGCAGCGCGCCTTCATCGCCGATGCGGCGCACCAGCTGCGCACGCCGCTGGCCGTGCTGCGCGTCGATGCGGCCCTGGCGCTGGCCCAGCCGCATCCGCCGGCGCTGCAGCCGGTGCTGTCGCGCCTGCATGCGGCCGCCGAGCGCGGCGCGCGGCTGGCGCAGCAGCTGCTGGCGCTGGCGCGGGCCGAAGGCGCGGCGCTGGACGGTGCCTGGCGCGTGCAGCGCCTGGATCTGGCACGGCTGGCCGCCGAAGCCGCCGACCGCTGGCTGCAGCCCTCGCTGCAGGCCGGGCAGGACCTGGGTTTCGACCTGCAGCCGGCCTGGGTCGAAGGCGACCCGCTGCTGCTGGCCGAACTGCTGGGCAACCTGCTGCACAACGCCATCGAGCATGCCGGCCGCGGCGCGCGCATCACGGTGCGCACACGCCGCCAGGACGGGCACGCCGAGCTGTCGGTCGAGGACGATGGTCCGGGCATTGCGCCCGACGAGCACGAGCGCGTCTGGCAGCGCTTTCAGCGCGGCCGTGACGCGGCCGGTACCGGCAGCGGCCTGGGGCTGGCGATCGTGCGGGACATCGCCAGACTGCATGGCGCCGAGGCGGTGCTGATGGCGGGCGCGCAGGACCGCGGCCTGTGCCTGTGCATTCGTTTCCCCGCGCCGGTCACGGGCGCCGGCGGCCGGGCCGAGGGATCAGGATGACGGCTTGCGGCGCATAGCCGTCATTTGTTGTCGGGTCATCTGTCCTCACGGGCCGGCGTTCCACATCGTCGCTGCGCGCTGGCGTCACCCGCGTTCTCCGGCCCACGTCGCGGGCGACGGGATTCTGTTCGCGGCCGTTGCCTCATCGCCACCGACTTCAGGCGGGGACCCAGCCAGCGTACGCCGCGAATGGGGCCTGCGCCCGCATGGGTGGCCACCATCGCACTACAACGAGCGCCCGCTGGGCAAGCCAATGAACACCGCGGTGGTGGCAGGGCGTGGAACCGGGCGGGCGCAGGCCCAGCGGCACGCTGATCCCGTCCCCGCTTGGTCGGTGATGACGAGGCGACGGCCGCCGGCCCGCGCCGGCCCGCGAGCCGAGAACGCGGCCCGCACGCGCCACGCTGAACCTTCGCATGCCGGCCTAAGAAGACAACGAGTGACCGCAATGCGCCGACAACGGGCAAAGCCCACGAGTCTTCCCGATCGGTCAGTCCGGGTTCGCCAACAAGCCGGTCGCGGGCTGGGCTTCGTCCTCGCCAGGCCAGGGCGGAAGGGTCACGGCGACCGCCACCAGTGGCGTGCCTCCGCTGCAGCGGAACTGGAAGGCGGTGCCCAGCGGCACGCTCAGGCGCAGCCCCGGCGACAGCTCGGCGATCGACTCGCTGGACGCATCGCGGCGCCACATCTGCCCCGCGCCCGCCAGCAGGTACCACAGCTCTTCCACCGTGCGATGCCGGACCGCGGCCGACACCTGGCCCGGCTGCAGCGTGAAGGTGGCCATGCTGCCGCCGGCCAGGCTCAGCAGCACGTGCACGCGCGAGCCATCAGCGCCTGCCTGCAGTGCGCGCAAGCGTGCAGGTCGCGAAGGGTGGGCGGCAGATGGGCTTGGCGTGCTTCGGCGGTCATCGTGTCCTTCGTTGCCGGCGTTCAGGCTGTCCAGGAAGGCCAGCAGATCCTCGGTCTCCTGCAGCGTCAGATGCAGCGGCACCAGGATCGCCTCGCCATCATGCAGCCGGTTCTCGTCGAGGAAGCTCCGACAGGTGCTGCAGCACCTCGCGCAGCGTCTTCAGGCTGCCGTCGTGCATGTAGGCGCGGTGCGCGCCAGGTTGCGCAGGCTCGGCACCTTGAATTCACCGTAGTGGCGGTGCTCCAGCCGCACGTGGCGGGTGCTG
Source organism: Rubrivivax sp. (assembly GCA_044225625.1). GTDB lineage: Bacteria > Pseudomonadota > Gammaproteobacteria > Burkholderiales > Burkholderiaceae_C > Rubrivivax. Next base: position 18,597 of record JBGAII010000051.1, on the reverse strand, counting down.
GTGGCGGTGCTGCGGGTCGCGTCGTTTGTACGGGCCGAGCAGGTTGTAGCGGCTGCGCTGCAATGCCTGGATGCCGCCGTGGCGCCCCGGGTCCACCTGGCCGCGGCCGATGAAGAAGGGCATGCCGATGTCGCTGAACTCGCCGTGGCGCAGTGGCCCGCCGTGGCAGACGTTGCAGCGGCCGCGGCCCAGGAACAGCGCCAATCCGCGCTGCGCGGCCGCGGGGTAGGCTGCCGCAGGTCGCCGCGGGCGAGCGTCGCGGAAGTCGTCGAAGGGCGTGCGCGGCGTGACCAGCGTCTCCTGGTAGGCGGCCAGGGCCTTGGCGACGTCCACGGCCACGCGCTCGTCGTCGTCGCCGGGCGGCTGGCCGAAGGCCCGGCGATAGGCGGCGCCCAGTTCGGGCGAGCGGCGCACGGTGGCGGCCAGCTGCGACAGGCTGCCGCCCATTTCGCGTATCGAGCAGCGGACGCAGGCTCTGCGCCCACAGGTTGTCGTTGGCGCCGTCCCAGCCGAACCAGCGCTGCTGGCTCAGGTTGGCCAGCGCCAGCATGTTGCGCGTGCCGGGCTGCAGCCCCCAGGCGCGCGGCAGGCCGTCGAAGCCGCGCGCCGGCTGGTGGCAGCTGGCGCAGGACAGGCGGCCGTCGCGTGACAGCCGCGGCTCGTGGAACAGCGTGGCGCCGAAGGCGATGGCCGCCGGCTGACCCGAGGCGCGGTTCGACGGGTCGGGCGCCACCGGCAGCGGCCACGGGCCGTGCGCCAGGATGCGCGGGAGGTCGTCGTCCTGCAGCGGCGCGGTCGGCGCTTGTGCGTGGCCGCCGCTGTGGCACAGCAGCGCGGCCACCAGGGCCAGCCCCAGTGCGCGGCGTGGCCTTCACCTGCAGCGATTGCGTCAGACGCTGCGGCGTACCGCTGCGGTCGCGCAGCTCGAACACCAGCTCCCAGCGGCCGGGCATGTGGAACAGCAGGCCTTCGGCGCGGTACTGGCCGGGCGACAGCGACTTGACGCTGGGCTGGTAGTTCATGCCGTGCTTGTGTTCCGGCATCGTTGCGTCGACGCGCAGTGCCGCCGGCAGCGGCGTGGCGCCCTTCGGGCAGACCACGATGTCGATCGCGAAGTGGCGGCCCACCGGCACCGGGTCCGGCAGCAGGCGGTAGGCCAGCTGGACCTGCGCTGCATCGATGCGCCGCGCCTGCGCGCCCCATTGATCGCCGCAAGCCCGCACCGGTCCGGCGGCCAGCGCCAGCAGCAGCGCCAGCGGCACGGCCAGGCATCGGCCGATCATTGCGCCGGCCCCGCCTTCCACGACGAAAAAAGCGCCTCGGCATTGCGCCAGGCGATGCGTTCGGCCAGCGGCGGCGGCAGCTCGGCCAGCCAGGCGCGCGACCAGTTCGCATGCTCGACGACGTAGAACCAGCGCTCGGGCGTGAAGGTGTCGGTGCCGACCATGAAGCGCTCGGGGAACTCGGTGAACAGCGCGCGCCATTCCGGCGGCAGCTTGCCGCCGCTGCCGTGTTCGCTGCGGAACGCCAGGTCGGCCCACAGGTTCTTGTGCCGGCGCAGCAGCTCGGCCACCTTTTCCGGCGGCTCGAAGCCCGAATGGGCCCACAGCACCCGCGCCTGCGGGTCCTGCCTGAACAGGCGCTCGATCGCGTCGGCGTCCGAATGCGCGTGCAGCACCAGCTTGTGCTGCCGCGCCAGGGCCACCATGCGCCGCGGCACGGCCAGGTCGGCATCGGCGCCGTACAGGTGGAACTCGCCGATCGCCGCGTAGCGCGCGTTCTTCAGCCGCTCTTCCAGGAACGCGGCCACGCTGTCGTCGCGCACCCAGGTGCTGATCTCGCCGCGCGTGCGGTACGGCCGCAGCGAGGGCACGATCAGGTCGGGTGCTTCGGCCAGCAGGCGCTGCGTGCCGGCGTCGCCGGAGCTGGAGACCAGTGCGCGCTTCAGCCCGGCCTGGCGCAGGATCGCTATCGCGTCCGGCGGCGGCAGCTTGTCCCAGGCGTCGTGGCTGTAGTGCAGGTGGGCGTCGAAGATCGGCAGTTCGGCGGCCTGCAGCGGCGGCAGCCACAGCGCCGCGGCGCCCAGAAGCATGGCCCAGGTCTTGCGCATCGCGGCCTCCTGCGTGTTGCACGAAGCCGCAACGATGCCACGGATCGGCTCAGAGCAGCAGCGGCTGCAGCGTACCTTCGATGATGGCGCCGCAGCGTTCGGCGTCGAGCGCGCCTTCGACGAAGACGCCGCTGCCCACCAGTTTCAGTGCCGGCTGGCCGGCGGCGAGCGGCGTACCGGACATCGGCTGACCGTCGGGTCTGGTTTGTGTGGCGGTGGTCAATGCCAGCGCCAGCGTCGATGGCGAAGCCAGGAAGGCCGGCTCGAAATGGAACAGGAAGTCCACCGCCAGTTGAACCGCGCCGCTGGCCGGGTCGAGCTGGCCACCGCCCTGGCCGGTCATCGTCACCGTCAGCTGCAGCGGGTTGCTTTCCAGGTCGATGACCACCGGCGCGAAGGCCGTCACGGTCAGCGCACGGCCGTCGGTGCCGAGTGCGAGCGTGAAGCGCACGGACCGGACCTCGGGGCCCTCGAAGTCTTCCAGGCTGCTGTAGAGCGTGACGGTGCCGTCGAACTGGCTGGTCATCGGGTTCTCCTCAGGGTGTGGCGATCCATCCGCCGGCGGCACCGCCACGCAGGTCGTGCCGGCAGCGCAGCGTGCTCCCGGTGGCGCCGCACAGCGCCACCGTCAGCCACGCGTGGGCGTCGTCGCCTTCGGCTTCGAGGGCGATGCGCGCATAGCCGTTGTCGGCGCTCCAGGCGCCGCGGTGCATCGTGCCCTGCAGTGCCTGTCCTTCGTGGCGCAGCGTCAACGGCCCCTCGAGCACGAACTGCTCGGGTCGCGCATGGTCGAAGGGCCAGGGCGCGTACAGGCCGGAACTCATCACGCCGAAGACCTCCGGGCCGCCGTCCAGCGCCAGCTTGACGACCGCCGACGCATGGGCGTCGCCGGACAGCAGCACGACGCGCCGGATGTCGTGATCGCGGATGAAGGCCAGCAGCTCGAACATCGAGCGCGGGTAGCCCGGCCAGCCGTCGCTGCGCAGCCGCGCCGCGGGCGCTGCCGGGTCGATGCGCTCGGCGGGCAGCAGCGGCACCGGCGAGACGACGAACTTGGCCGCCCGCGGGTCGGCCTCCTTCAGCTGCCGGCAGACCTCGCGCATCACCGCCTCGGGGACCAGGCGCGCGGTCTCCAGCGCCTCGCCGGGCGACGCGGCGTCGACGCGGCGCAACTCGCGCTGGCTGCGGGTGTCCAGCACCAGCACCAGCGCGCCGGCCGGCCGGAAGCCGAAGTGCCATGCACCGGGGCGCAGCGGTGCCGGGTTCAGCAGCGCCTGGTGGCGGGCGAACAGTGCCAGCGCCTGCTGCGCCTCGGCATCCAGCGGCGGCTGCGGCTGCCAGTTGTCGCGCACCTCGTGGTCGTCGAGCATCGACGCCAGCGGCAGCCGTGCGGCGGCGTCGCGGAAGGCCGGCAGGCGCCGGTTCAGTTCATAGGCGCGCTGGAACCGCTCGGCCGCCGCGGCGCCCAGGCCGGGATCGAAGACGCCGGCGGTGGCATCGAGGTAGACCTGGTCGCCGACGGCCAGCAGGAACTGCGGCGGCGCCGGAGCCTCGCAGTCGGCGGCCAGGCGCGCGAACGACGCGCCGGCCACCTCGGTGTCGAACAGCCCCGGGGGATACTGGCAGCTGGCCAGCGCAAAGCACAGCGGCTGGCGCGGTCCGTCGGGCTGGTCCGCGGCGTCGAACACCGCCTGGCCCAGCTGCAGGCGGGCATGGCGCAGGCGGCCGGCCTTCTGCAGCGCCGGCCATTGCGCGGCCAGCGCACGGGCCGCGCCCGCGTTCAGCGGCAGGCCGCCGGCCAGCCAGCCGGCGGGCAGCCGCTTCACCAGCCTTTCGAAGAACGCAGTGGCTGTGTAGCGCAGCGTGGTCGTGCTGCGGAACAGCTGCTCCGGCGCGAGCGCCAGGTCCGAATGCACGGCGAGCACGGCAAAGCCCGGCACCTCGGCAGGCACGCTGCGGCGTTCGAGCCGCAACGAGACGCCACGGTCACGCAGCGCCTCGGTGTGGTCGGTGGCGGCGTCGGCGCCGATCTGCCGCGGCGCGGCCACCGCTTCAGGCAGCAGGCCGCGCGCCAGGCCGAACATCGGCTCGCCGTCGGCGCCGATCGGCACCAGCACCAGGCCGATCGTGCGGGCGCGGCGCGGGCTGGGGTGCGCCAGCAGCGTCAGCCGCCAGTGCAGGCCATCGGGGTCCGGCGCGGGCACGCCGACCAGCGGGCCGATCCACGGCGGCTCGAATTCGATCGGCAGCTCGGCTGGCGGCGGCGGCAGCGCCGGCTTCGCCGCCTGCGCGTCGAGGAAGCCCAGCAGCTGCGGGAACAGGTCCTGATGGGCCGTCTTGCCGACGATGCAGTCCTGGTGGCCGTAGGCCTTGGCGACCAGCAACTGAACGCTGCCGTCGCCACCCCAGTGCAGCAGGTCGCCGCGCGGCTGCGGCGCCTGTGCGGCATCGATGCCGCGCAGCGGCGCGAGCAGGCGGAAGGCCGCGTGGCTGCCGCGCCAGTCGAACACGCGGTTGCGCTGACCGTGCAGCAGCAGCACCGGAAAGCCGAAGTTCGCCTGCAGCCTTTCCTGGCGCAGCGCACGGTTGTGGCCCGCGGCGTCGGTCAGCAGCCCGTGTCGCGCGTAGTGGATGGTCTGCGCCAGCGACCGCAGCTTGACCCAGCCATTGATCGCATCGAGATGCGCCCAGGTCTCGTCGGCGACGTTGTCGAGCTCCATCAGGTGGCCCCAGATCGCATCCGAACGCCGCCGTACGCTGCGCATGTCGATGCCGGTGCGCTTGACGACAGCCGCCTCGCGCTTCAGCTCCGCATCGTCGTAGGGAAAGCTGGCGAGCAGCATGTCGACCAGCCGCATCGCGTCGGCGCGGCCGGCGTCGCGCGCCCACGCGATCTGGCCGTCGGCGCCGCGCACGCGCCGGTACTCGTGGCGCACGTCCAGCTCGTCGGCACCGACGAACTGCTCCAGGTAGCTCGCGAGAAAGCCGCGCAGCCGGTTGGCCGGGCTCATGCGCAGCAGCGGTGCCACCTGCGACAGCACCACGGCGCCGATGTGCTCGTGCAGCCGCGGCACGTCGAGCGCGGCGACGCAGAACATCGCGGCGCCGATGCAGTGCGCCACCACGTCGACGCGGCCGCCGCAGGCCGCGGCCACGTACTCGACCGCCTGCGTGATGTCCTCGTGGGCGACGGTATCGAAAGGCCAGGGACCGGCGCGCGGCTGGTCGGGATCGTCGGGCTCGTTGCCGATGCTGGTGCGCAGGTCCAGCACCCAGGCCTCGCGGCCCTCGTCGACCAGGTACTGGGCCAGGCTGCAAGGGATCGAGGCGTGCGTGAAGGTGGTGCCCGACGCGCCGTAGCCGTGGATCAGCAGCACCGGCCGGCCCTTCGGCACGCCGCCGGGGGCATAGCGGCTGAGCCGCGCGCCGTGCGCACCGAGGCGCTGCACCACCGGCACGACGCCGTTGCGCAGCGCGGCGGGCAGGCGCTGCGCCAGGTTCTGCCGGATCAGCGCATCGTCGTAGTCACCGTAGCGCTGGAGCGCGTTGAACTGGCCGTAGAAGAAGTGCCGCAGCGTCAGGCTCGCCAGGCCGGCCAGATCCGCCAGCGCGTCGGGCATGCTGGACTGCCGCGTGATGGCCAGCAGTGCTTCCTCGCGGTCGACCAGGTCGTTCATGTCCAGGCTCAGCATGCCGACCTCGCTGCCGTCGATGGACAGCACGACGTCGCTGAGCTGACGCAGCAGGCTGCCGCTGCCCTTGGCCAGCTTCTTCACGCCCAGCAGGGCCTGCCCGGCGTTCAGCAGGCCGGGTGTCGCGCCGGGGTCGACGCTGTCGACCTTCAGCTCATAGCGCAGCAGGCAGCTGCGCCGGCCCGCCACCGGTACCAGCAGTCCCAGCCGGCCGCTCAGACGGGCTGCGGCCAGCTGCGGCCCCGGCTCGGCGCTGAATTCGTCGCAGTCCGCCGGGGCCTCGTACAGCGCCAGAGTCGCACTGCGCAGCGCCACCGCCTTGTCGGCGGCGCGCAGCATGTCGCCCAGGTCGGCGATCGGTTCGAACGCCAGTTGCAGGCGGGCCCAGCAGCGGCGGCCGCCGATGTCCAGCCGGCCCTGCAGCGATTCGCTGATGCGCACGGCGGTCGGGCCTCGTTTTTCGGGCCGGCGGGCCATCGGTGGCGGGCCCGGCGGCAGCGCCTCTTCGGCGGGGACCGGCGGCTCGCGCAGCCCCCAGGCGTTGCGCAGCTCGGGCAGCGCCTGCTCGGCCAGTGCGGCGATGGTCAGCGCCGGGTTGATGCCGAGCGCCCGCGGCACGATCGCGCCGTCGAGCACGGCCAGTCCGTCGTGCAGCCCGCCGTCGGCGCGGAACACGCGGCCCGCGTGGTCGACCACGCCGTCTGTGGCGCCGTCGCCCATCGGGCAGCCGCCGAGCGGGTGCACGGTCAGCGGCGCGCCGGGGTCGGGGCGCTCGTTCAGGCCCTGCAGCGCATCGCCGAAGGGCCGCCAGCCGGGGTTGTGGACGGGATGGCCGCCCGGCCCGTCGGCACGGGCGCAGGCCTCCTTCAGCCAGCGCATCTGCGCTTCGAACAGCGGCAGGCCGGCCAACGCGGGCCAGCGCACGCGCACCGATGCATCGGCGGGCTCGGGCTGCCCCGGTGCCGGCGGCACCCATTCGATCCGCCCTTGGGCGCCGTCGTCGCCGATGAAGCCGTACAGCCCGCTGTGGGTCAGCGTGCGGCCGGTGGCGGCCAGCGGGTCTTCCGCCGGGTCCGGGTTGTGCTCCATCGCGTCGTGCAGACCAGGCAGGCAGAAGGTGGAGACGATCTCGCCGAACAGCGACGACAGCGCGGCCGGCACGGCGAACTCCTCGACGACGAAGGCCTGGCCCTGGGCCTGCACGGCGGCCAGGCCGGTGATCGTCGGCCCGACGCCGCGGGCCTGCGGGTCGGCCGGGTCGGTCTCCTGCTCGGCGGTGGCCTGCACCTGCTGCCGGTGGCGGAACACGGCCGCCACCATGTCGCCGTTGGTCGAGAAGCGCTGGCCCAGCCGCGCCGAGCAGTCCAGCCCGGCGGCCTGCGAGCGCAGCAGGATCTCGGTCGAGCCCAGCGCGCCGGCGGCCAGGATCACGCGCCGCGCACGCACGACGAAGGGCTGCCGCCCCGCGGCCGGCCGCAGCGACGGCTCGGTGGTCTGGCACAACACCTGCCATGCCTCGCCGGGCCGCTGCGGCGCCACCAGCCGCTGCACGGTCACGCCGCAGAACAGCCGCGCCTTGCGCTGGGCGGCCAGCGCCAGGTAGTTGGTGTCCAGGCTGCCCTTCGCGCCCTGGTTGCAGCCGCTCAGGCAGTCGCCGCAGCGCGTGCAGGTCTGCAGCGGTACGCCGGCGGCGCTGTCGCGCGGCGCCTTGAAGTTGACGGTGACGGGGCAGCGCAGATCAGTCTGCGGCGCTGCGCCGGCCAGCTGCTCGAAGACCTGCAGCTTCGGCGGCTTGTCGGGAATGCGCTCCGGCTGCAGCATGCGCTCGGCCTTCAGGTAGCCGGCCTCCACGCCCAGCCGGTCCAGCGCCGCCGGCCAGCCGCTGTGCCATACCGTCTCGGCGGCGCGGGCCATGACGCCGGCATTGATCAGCGAGCCGCCGCCCAGGCCGTTGCCGAGCAGCACCCTGGCGTCGCCGCCGAGGCGCAGGTCGAACAGGGCCTCCGCATAGCCACGCGCCGGACGGCCGTCGCCGCGGCTGAAACGCACGTCGGCGGGCAGCTCGGACCAGCGTGTCGGGAACATGCCAGGAAGGTATTCGCGGCCGCGCTCGACCACCCACAGCGCGATCGGCGCGCCGTCCTCACCGACGTTGCCCGCCAGGCGTGCCGCGGCGACCGCACCGCCGTAGCCGCTGCCGACCACCAGCACGTCGCAGTCGCGCTCGTCGTGGCGCTGCTCGTGCAACTGCGCCAGCAGGCTTTCCGCGCCCTGGGACAGGACGTGCCGGTCGCTCATCGGTCGGCCCCCGTGCGGGTGCGGCCTTCAGACCGGCAGCGGCGGCGCGTCGCGCATCGCCTGGTGTACCGCCCTGGCCAGCGCCTGCTCGTCGATCGGCTTGCGCAGGATCGGCACGCCCGCGGCGTGGGCACCGTCGCGGATCTGTGGCGACGCGTCGGCCGTGCACAGCAGCGCGACCAGCGGCGGATGCAGACGGCGCAGGCGCTGGATCGCCTCCAGGCCATCGTCGCCGGCGCGCAGCCGGTAGTCCACCAGGGCCACCTGCGAGCGTGCGGCGGGCAGCAGCGCCTCGGCCTCGGCAATGGTGGCGGCCACCGCGACCTCGCAGCCCCAGCCGGCCAGCGCCCGCTCGAAGGCGCCGCGCACTGCGGCATCGTCGTCGAGCACCAGCACCCGGCAACCGCGGCTCGGCGTCGTCGCGGAGGCGGCAGCCGGCTCCGGCGCGGCCTTCGCCACGGCGGCCGCCGACGCCGCCGGCAGGCGCAGCATGAAGGTCGAGCCGACGCCGGCTTCGGAATGCAGGCTCAGCCGGGCGTCGAGCAGGTCGGCCAGCCGGCGCACGATGCTGAGCCCGAGGCCGTAGCCCTTCGTCCGGTCGCGATCGGGGTTGTGCAGCTGCACCGTCTCTTCGAAGACCAGCTCCTGCGCCGCGGCGTCGATGCCGATGCCGGTGTCGCTGATGCGCAGCTCGACGCCCTGTTCGACCGCGGCCGCGCTCAGACAGACCTCGCCAACGGCGGTGAACTTGATGGCGTTGTCCAGCAGGTTCGACAAGAGCCGGCGCAGCAGGCTGGGGTCCGCCATGGCCTGCAGGTTCGGCTCGCAGCGGCAGTGCAGTGCCAGGCCCTTGGCGGCCGCTGCGGCCTGGAAGCCCGCCAACACGCCCGGCAGCAGCGTGTCCAGGTCGACACGCCGCGGCTGCGCCAGGATCGTGTCACCGTCGAGGCTGGACAGCTCGAGCAGGCCGTCGAGCATCGCACGCAGGTCCTCGACGCCGCGGTGGATGTCCGGCGCCAGTGCGTTCAGCGTGTCCAGGTCGGCACAGCGGGTGAGTTCGCCGCTGTTCAGCGCCAGCGCCTGCAGCGGCTGGCGCAGGTCGTGGCTGGCCGCGGCAAGGAAGCGGCTCTTCGCGCGGTTGGCGGACTCCGCCGCGTCGCGCGCTTCGGCCAGGCGCTGGGCCAGCGCCAGGTTCTCCTGGCGCATGCGGTAGGACTCGACGAAGCTCTCGCCGGCGCGGCGCGCATAGCGGGTCTGCAGGCCGAACTGCATCAGCGTCAGCAGCGCGACGCCGACGCCCAGCCAGTTGCCGTGCAGCAGCCACGACACGGCCACGGCTCCGTACAACATGCCGCCATAGGCGATGAAGGCCGGCAGCAGCGTCGCGCCGGTGGCGACGCCGCCGGCGCCCCAGCCGACCAGCACCAACGACAGCAATGCGTCGTGCGTGGTGTCGGTCCACAGCATGAACAGCGCGGCCGAGCCGTTGACCGCGCCGATCAGCGCATTCCACTGCACCGCCCGGCGCTTGCGCACGGCAATCGGCAGCTCCCTGTGCGCCAGCATGCGCGTCAGTGCCAGCGATCGCCATTCGCGCACGCCGATGGCGGCTGCGGCCCAGGTCAGCACCCACGCCGAAGGCACCGCATGCCAGACCATCGCGGCGATGATCGTGACCACCGCAACGACCTGCCAGCGCACGCTGGCACCTTGTTCCACCAGGATGTCGAGGCGCCGCTCGTCGAGCCGGTCGGCGTCGGCGGTGACGTCGGCCGTCGCGTCGGTGGAGGCAGTGTCGGCCGGCTTCATTTCAGGTCCAGCGCCGCGGCGGCCTGTGAACGGAAGACGCGGCACAGCGCATCGGTGCGGTTGCGCACGCCCATCGCGCGGTAGACCATCGACAGGTGCACCTTCACCGTGCCTTCGGCGATGCCCAGGCGCCTGGCGATGAGCTTCGTCGGCAGCCCCTGCACGGCCAGCGCCAGCACCTGGCGCTGGCGCGGTGACATCTCGTTGTCGATGAATTGCGCCAGCTCGTCGCTCTTCAGCTCGTCGGACTCGCGCGAGCGGGTCGAATCCTCGGCCAGCACGAACTCCGCCGGCAGGTAGGTGCGGTGGCGCAGCACCACGCGCAGCGCGGCTTCCATCTCGTCGAGGCTGTAGGACTTGGGCACGAAGCCGGCCGCGCCGGCCTCGATCAGCGCGCGCACGCGCGCCGGGTCGCTCTCTGCCGACTGCAGGCACACCGGCGTGCTTTCGAAATGCGCCTTGACCGCGGCCAGCGCTTCGAGCCCGGCCAGGCCGGGCAGGTGGTAGTCGAGCAGCACCAGGTCGACGCCCTCGGCCGGCAGGCGCACGGCCTCGGCGACGCTGCGCGTGGCCTCGAAGCCGAAGCTGGCGCCCGGCGCGACCTCGCGGGCCAGCCGCGCCAGCATGCGTTGCGTGCCGCTCCAGACGATTTCATGGTCGTCGATCAGAAGAACGCGCATTCAGGCTCCAAGGGCTGGCCGGCCAAGGCTCGGCGGGACACGGCGCTGCGTCGGCAAGCCTAGTCGATTTCCGGGCGCGGCGGGCGCGGCCGTGCCTATGCCGAAGGCCTAGGCCTTCGACAGCCCCAAGGTCGTATTGGCGCCGCGCGCCGTGGCGGGGAGACTGCGGCCGTGTTCAACGCCGTCCGTACCCCCGGTGCGTCGCGGCCGCCAAGGAGCAGAAAGCATGCACGCCACCCTGTCCGGATTCGATAGCGCCGCGCCCGAGCAGCGCGTCGCACCGCCTCGCCCTGCCGCGTCGCCGGCCTTCGACCTGCACGCGGCGATGCTCGACGAGGTGGACTACGGCATGCTGCTCGTCACCGAGGGCCTGCGCGTTCTGCGCTGCAACCACGCCGCGCGCATGGCGTTGCGCAGCGAGCAGCCGCTGTGGCGGCGCAACGGCCAGCTCGGTGCCGCCGATGCCGACGACGAGCTGCGTCTGCAGGCCGCCGTGCAGGCGGCGTCGGAGCGCTCGCAGCGCGGGTTGATCACGCTGCGCGGCGGCGATGCGGCGGCGCTGTCGGTGGCCGTGGTCCCTCTGAAGAGCAGCCCGGGACAGCGTGCCGAAGCCGTGCTGCTGGTGCTCGGGCGCCAGGAGCTCTGTGCCCGGCTGTCGACGCAGAGGCTGGCCACCGACCACGGGCTGACGCCTGCGGAATCGGCCGTGCTCGCCGCGCTGGTGGAGGGCTTCGAGCCGCGCGAGATCGCCGACCGCCATGGCGTCAAGCTGTCGACGGTGCGCACCCAGGTGCAGTCGATCTTCGACAAGCTCGGCGTGCGCGGCATCCGCCAGCTGTTCATGAAGGTGGCGACGCTGCCGCCGCTGATGAACGCGCTGCGCTTCTGAGGACCCGGGGGTCAGCCGGTGCCGCCGCACTGTGCGGCCACCCATTCGGCATACGCCGGCTCGGCCCGGTCGGTCGTCAGCGCATGGATCGCCGGCAGCGTGTAGGGGTGCTCGGCGCGCAGCGCCGCCTCCAGCGCCGGGTAATGTTCGGCCTGGGTCTTGAACAGCACACGGAACTCGGGCTCCTGCTCGACCTGGCCCTGCCAGCGGTAGATGCTCTCGATGGCCGTCAGCTGCGCGCAGGCCGCCAGGCGGCGCTCGACCATCGCGCGCCCGAGCGCCAGCGCCTGCTCGCGCGTGGCCACCGTGGTCACGACCAGCAGCGGGTTCGTCGCGGTGGCACCCATCGGCCGCGCGTCAGTGCAGCGCGATCACCGGCCAGCCGCGCTCGGCCGCCACCGCCGCCAGCCGTGCATCGGGGTTCACCGCCACGGCGCGGCGCACCGTGCCGAGCAGCGGCAGGTCGTTGATCGAGTCGCTGTACAGCGTCGACTCGCAATCCGACAGCTGCAGGCGCTGGCCTGCCAGCCAGTCGTGCAGGCGCTGCACCTTGCCTTCGCGCATGTTCAGCACGCCGCGGCTGCGGCCGGTGAAGCGGCCATCGGGACCGAGCTCGCATTCGGTGGCGATCAGCTGCGCGATGCCCAGGTGCACCGCACTCAGCTCGCTGAGAAAGCGGCAGGTGGCGGTGGTCAGCACCACCAGGTCGCCGGCCTCGCGGTGCCGCGCCACCAGCGCCAGTGCGGCGGCAGGAATGCGCGGCACGATGCACTCGTCGAGGTAGTCGCGCCGCAGCGTCTGCCATTCGCCGGCGCTGCGCCCCGCCAGCGTGCCGATGTAGAAGTTGCAGAAGGCCTGGGCGCTGACCTCGCCGGCGGCATAGTCGCGTGCCATCGCGCGGTTCTGCGATGCGAAGGGCTCGCGCGGCAGCACGCCGCGGGCCATCAGGAACTCACACCACAGCTGGTCGCTGTCGCCGGCGAGCAGCGTGTGGTCCAGGTCGAACAGCGTCAGGCGCATCAGGGCCGTCGCAGATGCCAGGCCTTGGGGCGGGTGAAGGCCAGGATGCCGTGCGTCGACAGCGTCAGGCCGACGCCGGAATCGCCGTGCCCCGACCACGGCAGCCGCGGGCTGACGCGGTCGCAGCAGTTCCAGTAGACGCTGCCGGCATGGACCCGGGCCAGCAGCTCGAGCGCACGGGCCTCGTCGCGCGTGTAGATGCCGGCCGTGAGACCGTAGCGCGTGTCGTTCATCAGCGCCACCGCCTCGTCGTCGTCGTGGACCTTCTGGATGCCGATGACCGGGCCGAAGCTCTCCTCGCGCATCAGCTCCATGCCGTGGTTCACGTTGCTGAAGACCGTGGGCGAGAACCAATGGCCGGGGCCGGGCCGCGTGCGGCCGCCGCAATGCAGCGTCGCGCCCTTGGCCAGTGCATCGTCGACCTGTGCCTGCAGCACGGCCAGTTGCGGCGCGCGCGTGATCGCGCCGATGTAGGTGGCGTCATCCATCGGGTCGCCGATGCGCATCGCCTTGACCGTGGCGACGAAGTGCTCGACGAAGGCGTCGTGGATGCTCTCGTGCACGTAGATGCGCTCGACCGAGCAGCAGCTCTGGCCGGTGTTGTACATCGCGCCGTCGGCCAGGCTCTCGGCGGCAGTGCGCGGGTCGGCGTCGGCGCGCACGTAGCTCGGGTCCTTGCCGCCGAGCTCCAGCTGCAGCTTCAGCAGCTTCGGCGCCACCGCCTGCGCGATGCGTACCCCGGTGGCATGGCTGCCGGTGAAGAACACGCCGTCCAGGCGCTGGGTCAGCAGTGCGCCGCCGACCTCCCCGGCACCCACCAGGCACTGCATCACGTCGACCGGCACCCCGGCGGCATGCAGCAGCCGGGTGATGTGCTGGCCGGTCAGCGTGGCATGTTCCGAGGGCTTGTAGAGCACGGTGTTGCCGGTCAGCAGCGCCGGCAGCAGCACGTTGCAGCCGACGAACCAGGGGTAGTTCCAGGCCGAGATGTTGGCGATGACCCCCAGCGGGTCGTGGGAGATGCGCTCGCGTATCGCGCCGTCGTCGAACACCGCTTCGTCGGCGATCGACGCTGCGGTCTTGTCGAGGAAGAAATCGATGCGCGGCAGCAGCCCGTCGAGCTCGTTGCGCGCCTGCGAGATCGGCTTGCCGACCTCCTGGCTCAGCGTGGCCGCCAGCACGTCGCGCTCGGCGACCACCGCGGCGCGAAAGCGCCGCACCATGGCCAGCTTGTCGGCCAGCGGCACGGCGCTCCAGGCGGGCAGGGCGGCACGGGCCGCGTCGGCCCTGGCCGCCACGCTGGCGGCGTCGTCGGCAGGGACCTCGGCCAGCAGGGCGCCGGTGGCGGGGTTGTGGATCTTCAGCAGGGGCATGGGAGTGTCTTCATGAGGCGTCGCGCGCGGCGCGGGCGGCTTGCAGGAAATCGCGCAGCAGTGCGCTGTCGTCGAAGCTGCCGTGCATCGCACTGTTGTGGAACTCGGGGTGCCATTGCACGGCGGCCACGTAGCCCGGGCCGCGGCGGCGGATGGCTTCGATCAGCCCGTCGTCGGGCGAACGCGCTTCGACCTCGAAATCGGGCGCCAGGTCCTTGATGCCCTGATGGTGGATGCTGTTGACCTGCGCGCGCCGCACCTGCGGATAGAGCTGCGCCAGGCGCGTGCCGGGCACCAGCTCGATCTCGTGGAAATGGCGCTCGAAGCGCGGCACGTCGCGATGCGCCAGCGAGTCGGGGCGCTGCGTGGCGATGTCCTGCAACAGCGTGCCGCCGTGCAGCACGTTCAGCAACTGGAAGCCGCGGCAGATGCCGAAGACCGGCTTGCCGGCATCGATGAAGGCCTGCACCAGCGCCATCTCGTAGCGGTCACGCACCCGGTCGCCGCGCCAGTCGGCATGCATCGGCGTCTCGCCGTAGCTTTCCGGCGCCAGGTCGTTGCCGCCCTGCAGCACCAGTGCGTCCAGTGCCTCGGCATAGTGCTTGAGCTCGATCTCGTAGCTCTTGACCACGCTGTCCGCATCCACGGCCGGCACCATCACCGGCAGCGCGCCGCCGCTCATCACCCAGTGCGCGACCGACTGTTCGAGGTAGTGCAGCGTCTTGGTCCAGACGCCGCCCAGGTCCAGCACCGGGCCTTCCGGATAGTAGATGCGTGCCGAGACGCCGATCAGCAGCCAGGGTCGCTGGTAGGGCATGGATGCCGTCCCTCCTACATGGCGTGGCGCAGCAGGCGCTCGTAGTCCGCGGCCGTGGCCGGGCGCGGATTGGTGCCGTTGGTGAAGTCCACCGCCGCCAGTTCCGCCAGCCGCGGCAACTGCTCGGGCCGGACGCCGTGCCGCGCCAGGCCGTCGGCGATGCCGATGCGGGCCTTCAGCGCCTTCAGCCAGGGCACGAAGGCGGCGCCGCCGCCGGCCACGCCCGCGGCATGCGCCAGCTCGTCGAACTTGGCGGGCACCGCCTCGCGGTTCCAGTCGAGCACGGTGTCGATCATCAGCGCATTGGCCAGGCCATGGTGCAGGTCGCAGACGGCGCCGAGCGCGTGCGCGCAGGCGTGCACGCCGCCCAGGTCCTTCTGGAACGCGACCGCGCCCATCATTGAGCTCATCATCATGTCGGCGCGGGCCTGCAGGTTGCCGGGCTCGGCCACCGCGGTGGCCAGCGCGCGGGCGCCGATGCGCAGCCCTTCGAGCGCGATGCCGTCGCACATCGGGTGCCAGGCCGGCGACAGGTAGCTCTCGATGTTGTGCGTCAGCGCGTCCATGCCGGTGGCCGCGGTGACGCCGGCCGGCAGCGCCAGCGTCAGCTCGGGGTCGGCGAACACCGCCTGTGCCAGGATCTTCGGGCTGAACACCGTGCGCTTGACGTGGCTGTCGTTTTCGCTGACGACTGCCGAGCGGCCGACTTCCGAGCCGGTGCCGCTGGTCGTCGGCAGCGCGACGAAGAGCGGCAGCGGGTGGACGATCGGCCGCACCTGCGGGTGGTCCCACACGTACTCGAGCACGTCGCCCTCGTGCGTGGCCATCAGGCCGACGATCTTGGCCACGTCGAGCGCGGCGCCGCCGCCGAAGCCGATCACGCAGTCGGCGCCATGCGCCTTGAAGGCCGCGGCGCCGGCCATCACCATGGCGCAGGTCGGGTTGCCGTGGATGCCGTCGAACACCGCCACCGCCAGGCCCGCCAGATGGCTGCGGAACTCGGCCAGCACCGGCAGCGCGGCCAGCGCGCGGTCGGTGACGATCAGCGGCCGGCGGCAGCCGGCCTCGCGCAGATGCTCGGCGACGAGCTTGCGCGCACCGGCGCCGAAAAGAATGGGGGTGGGAAAGGAGAAACGGGTGATGCTCATGGACAACGTCTGAACTTGCCGGCCAGTGCCGCCTTGCCGAACTGCTTCTCCAGCGGGCCGTCGGCGTCGACCCGGAGGTAGGGACCGCTCTTGTCGCTCATCGCCAGCAGCGCCAGCCCGGTGGGCCGGGCTTCGCCGAGCAGCGCGACATCGAACCCGGCGGGCGGCTGCTGCTGGCCGAAATAGCTGAAGGCGGCCAGCGGCGCAGCCGTCTTCAGTTGCTTTCCGCCCGCGCTGAAGCCCAGGTTCCTGGCGTCCACCGTGATGCGCGCGCCGGCCGGCTGGCTGCAATCCACGGCCCAGGTGCCGGCGTATTTCTTCAGCATCTCCAGGTCATTCGAGCTCTGCTGCGCCAGCGCCGCCAGCGGCAGCACAAGGGCCAGGCCGAACAGGACCCGGGTGGCCTCGTGTGTCATGGCGTCCTCCCTGCGAGCGCGCTCAGATGATCTCGAAGTATCGCTTCAACTCCCAATCCGTGACGCCGTCCTGCCATTGGCGCCACTCCCATTCGCGCGTCGCCGCGAAATGCTCGACGAAGGTGTCGCCCAGCCAGTCGCGGGCGATGGCCGATTCACGGAACTGCTGCGTCGTCTCGATCAGCGTGCGCGGCGCGCGCGGGATGTGTTCTGCCCCCTGGTTGGTGCCGGTGATCGGCGGCGCGGTCAGCTTCAGCCCCTTCTCCACGCCGTGCAGCCCGGCGGCGATGACCGCGGCCATCGCGAGATAGGGGTTCACGTCGGCGCCGGGGCAGCGGGTTTCCAGCCGCGTGCTCTTCGGGCTGCCGGCGATGACGCGGAAGCTGGCGGTGCGGTTGTCGATGCCCCAGGTGGGCTTGACCGGCGCCCAGAAGCCGTCGACCAGCCGCTTGTAGCTGTTGATGGTGGGCCAGATCAGCGGCGCGAACTCCATCATGCAGGCCACCTGGCCGGCCAGGTAGCTTTCGAACAGCCTGCTCATGCGCCGCGGGCTCTTGGCGTCGTAGAACAGGTTGCTCTTGCCGTCGGAGAGGCTCTGGTGGATGTGGCCGCTGCAGCCCGGGTACTGTTGGCTCCACTTGGCCATGAAGCTGGGCATCACGCCGAAGCGCTTGCCGATCTCCTTGGCGCCGGTCTTGAACAGGATCGCACGGTCGGCGGCTTCGAGCGCGCCGCTGAAGGCGATGGCCGCCTCGTAGACGCCGGGGCCGGTCTCGGTGTGCAGGCCTTCGATCGGCACGCCGAAAGCCCCCATCTCGTCCATCAGCGCGTTGAAGAAGCCGCGCTGGTCGCCCATGCGCAGCAGCGAGTAGCCGAACATGCCCGGTGTGATCGTCGTCGGGCCGACACCTTGTTTGGCGGCCCAGCTCTGCGGCGTCTCGGCGAAGTTGAACCACTCGAACTCCATGCCGGCCATCGGCGCGAAGCCCAGCTTCTCGGCCCGGCGCAGCACGCGCTGCAGCGTCTGCCGCGGGCACACCGGGTAGGGGCTGCCGTCGGCATTGACGAACTCGCCCAGGAAGAAGGGCACGCCGCCGTCCCAGGGCACGCGCCGCGCGGTGCCCAGGTCCAGCCGCGCCAGCGCGTCGGGGAAGCCGTGCTGCCAGCCGGTGACCTGCGTGTTGTCGTAGCAGACGTCGTGTGCGTCCCAGCCGAAGACCACGTCGCAGAAGCCGAAGCCGCCGTCGGGGTGGGCCTGAGCGGCGCCGAAGAACTTGTCCTTGTGCAGGAACTTGCCGCGCAGGATGCCGTCGATGTCGCTGACCGCGACCTTGACCTTGGTGTGGCCCTCGTCGCGGATCGCCTTCAGGGCGGGGTGCTCGGACTGCTTCTTCGTGGCCATGGGGTCTCCTCGATTCACAGCGCCGGCGTGCCGTCCGGAATGCCCATCTCGGCCAGCGTCTCGGCCACCGCGTTCACCGCCTGCTGCATCTCGTTGCGGCCGATGGCGCCGATGCAGCCGACGCGGAAGGTTTCGACTTCGGTCAGCTTGCCGGGGTAGAGGATGAAGCCGCGCTGCTTGGCACCGTCGTAGAAGCGCTTGAAGTCGTAGTTGGGGTGCGCCGGCGCGTGGAAGGTGACGATGATCGGCGCCTGCACCTCGGGCTTCAGGAACGGCCTGAAGCCGAGTTTGCCCATGCCGTCCACCAGCGTGCGGCAGTTGTCGGTGTAGCGCGCCAGCCGGGCGGGCTGGCCGCCTTCCTCGACGAACTGCGCGGTGGCCTCGTCCAGCGCCGCCACCACGTGCGTCGGCGGCGTGAAGCGCCACTGCCCGGTCTTGCCCATGTAGACATGCTGGTCGTGCAGGTCCATCGCCAGGCTCTGGCTGTTGCCGGCGCAGCCGTCCAGCACCGCCTTGCGGATGAAGACGAAGCCCATGCCGGGCACGCCTTCCAGGCACTTGCCGCTGGCGGCGATCAGCGCGTCGAACTGCAGCTCGCGCGCGCTGATCGGCAGCGCGGCGAAGCTGGACATCGCATCGACGATCAGCCCCTTGCCGTGCTTGCGGCACACGGCTGCGACTGAAGCCAGCGGGTTCTCGACGCCGGTGCCGGTCTCGCAGTGGATCAGCACCACGTGGGTGATCGAGGCATCGGCCTTCAGCCGCTCGTCCACCGCCGCGGCCGAGACCGGCTGGTCCTCGGCGAAGGGCAGCACGGTGGCCTTGCGGCCCATCATCTGCGTCAGCTTGCCGGCGCGCTTGCAGTAGGCGCCGTTGTCCGGCACCAGCACATGGCCATCGCGGGGCACCAGCGTGGCCACCGCGGCCTCGACGCTGAAGGTGC
>JBGAII010000050.1:0-27665 GCA_044225625.1 Rubrivivax sp. | reverse complement strand
AAACCCGAACCACACGCCCTGCCACCACCGCGGTGTTCGTGCAGGCGCCCAGCGAGCGCTTGTTGTAGTGCGATGGTGGCCACCCGCTGGCGCAGGCCCCATTCGCGGTACGCTGGCGGGTGACCCGCTTGGTCCGCGTTGATGAGGAAGCGCTGGCGAACACAAGCCGGTCGCCCGCGAGCGTGGGCCGGAGAACGCGGGTGACGCCAGCGCGCTACCGCAGCCGACTCGGCACGCCGGCCATCGGGAACCACAAGAGCCAAACGAAACGACGGCTATGCGCCGACAGCGCACATTGTGTTCATGCGATCGAACGCCGACAGGCATCAGGAGCGCACGAATCCGATTGCGCGCCGCTGGCGCACCTCGGGCTTGAGGCGGTGCTCGCCTTCCAGCTGCGACAGGAACTCGTCCGGCTCGAAGGTCTCGCCGAGGATCTCGACCTGCCGCTTCACCGCGGCGAAGTCGCCGGCAGCGAGCTCGTCCAGGGCCGCCAGCCGCGCGCGCTGCTCGTCGTTCAGGCGCTGCGCCTCGCCGCCCAGCGCCTCGGTGACGAACATCTGCTCGCGTTGCTCGGGCTTCAGCGCATGGAAGCGCAGCTTGAAGGTGAAGCGGCGCAGCGCGGCCTCGTCCAGGTCCTCGAACAGGTTGGTGGTGCAGACGAAGATGCCGCCGAAGCGCTCCATGCCCTGCAACATCTGGTTGACCTCGCTCACCTCGTAGTGGCGTTCGGCCCGCCGCCGGCTGCGCATCAGGCTGTCGGCCTCGTCCAGCAGCAGCACCGCGTTCTCGGCCTGCGCCTCGTCGAACATGCGCGCCAGGTTCTGTTCGGTTTCGCCGACGTACTTGCTGACCAGGTCGCTGGCCTGGCGGATCATCAACGGCCGCTGCACAGCGGCGGCAATGTGTTCGGCCAGCGCCGTCTTGCCGGTGCCGGGCGGGCCATGGAAACACAGGCTGCCGTGGCCGCGGCGCTGCAGCGCCTCGACGATGCGCGGCACCTCGAAGCGCGACTCCACGTTCAGCAGGCTCAGGTCGTAACGGGTGACCACCGGGCGCGCCCCGCGTTCGCCGCCACCGGTGCCCAGCGCCTGATCGGCATTGCCGAGCTGGCGCTGGATCAGCGCCTCGAAGTCGGCGCCGCCGGGGCCGCCTTCGTGGGCCAGTTGCGCGAAGCGCACCGCGGTGCGGATCTGCGCCGGCGTCAGCGCGCGCCGCTCGGCCAGCCGGGCGGCGAAGCCCTCGCCCACCGGCACGCCGGCCAGCGCGCGCGCCACCAGCGCCTGACGCGCGCCCGGTGGCGGACTCTTCAGCAGCAGGTGGTACTGAAAGCGCCTGCGGAAGGCCGGGTCGATCTGCTCGATGCGGTTGGTCACCCAGATCACCGGCACCGGGTTGGTCTCCAGGATCTGGTTGACCCAGGCCTTGCCGCTGACGCTGCTGTTCATGCCGCCGGAGCCGGCGTCGGCGCTGTCCAGCCGCGCGATCAGCTGGGCGGCTTCGCTGCTGATCGGCGGGAACACGTCCTCCACCTCGTCGAACAGCAGCGCCACGTCGGAACTGCCCTTCAGGAACACCTGGCTGATCTGCAGGCTGCGATAGCGGTCGCGGCCGGACAGCGAATTGCCGTCGCGATCGGCATATTCCACCTCGTACAGCTCGAGACCGGCCGCCGCGGCGCAGACCTTGGCCAGCTCCGTCTTGCCGGTGCCCGGCGGGCCGTACAGCAGCACGTTGACGCCGGGCTCCTTGCCCGCCACCGCCTGGCGCAGCAGCGCACGCAGCATGGCCGCGTCCTCGGCAACGAAGCCGAAGTCGGCCAGCGTCAGCTCGCTCTTGCTGGCCGGGCGTGTGAAGACCGCCATCAGGTCGCCGGGCTGCGGGTACTCGCGCATCAGCACCGGCGGCAGCTGTTCGCTGACCTTCATCAGGTCCGCCAGGTCGGTGATGTTGTGTTCGGAGATCAGGTTCTCGACCATGCCGACGCGTTCCAGCCGAGAGCCGGCACGCAGCGCCTCGGCCACCTCGCGCGCATCGACGCCGGCCACCGAGGCGATGGCCGCATAGGCCTCCTGGGCGCTCGACACCTTGAACTCGACCAGCAGCCCGCGCAGGTCCCGTTGATAGCGCGCGAGGGTGCCGTAAAGCAGCAGCGCGCGTTCGGCCGGGTTCAGCTGCAGCAGGCCGGCCAGCGCGTCGATGTTCTTCTCGACCAGCGTGGCTTCGCGCTGAAGCCGGCGCTCCAGCCAGTCGCAGCTGGCACCCAGCACCGCCAGCAGGTCCTTCGGCGCGTCCTTGACGTATTCGTCCAGATAGAAGAACAGGCTGCCCTCTTCGTAGGCCCCGCGCCAGGCGCCATGGCGCTCGACGAAGGCCTCGTCGCTCAAGCCCTCGTGGCCGCGCCAGCCCTCGTTGCCCTTGCAGCGCAGGCCCAGGTAGGCCCGCAGCCGGGCCAGCACCGCCGGCGGCCACACGAGGTGGCGGCCGGTGAGCGCCAGCAGGCTGTTGCAGTCACGCCGCAGGTTGAAGCGGCCGGCCTGCCGCAGCGTGAGCGTCAGCACGAAATGCGAGCACAGCCGGTCGAGCACCGGCGCATCCTCCAGCCCCGGTGACAGCACCCAGCGTGCCCCGCCCTGGCCTCTGGCCATCCACCCTCCCGCCACGCATCACGATGCGCGGCATCTTGGCGCAGGCCGGGGGTGGCCGCAAGCCCCTGCGGCCGCTACAGGTCAGTGCAGATGCATCGGCTGTTGCGCCAGCGTGGTGTAGCCGGCGATGTATTCGTCCATCGCCTCTTCGGTCGGGCCCTTTTCGATCAGCGCCTGCACGCCATCGTGGAAGCTCTGCGCCACCGCACCCTGGATGAAGATGCCCTTGCGGGCGAACTTGTCGACGATCTCGTAGCCGCCACGCGCCACGCCCTCGGCACCGGCATCCGGCTCGCCGAGTTCGATCTGCAGCACCGCGAAACTGTCCGAGTTGTAGAGCATCTGCATGGATGGGCCTCCTGCAGGCTTATCTAGGGATCGCCGCCTCGCTTTCAAGGCCGGTCTCCGGGCCGGCCTCGGCCAGCGCCATGTCCAGCGCCGGGCCGCCCGGCACGGTGGTGAAGACGGCGCGCACCGGCAGGTGCTGGCGCGCCGGGTCCAGCCACACTTCGACGCGGTTGTCATAGGGCCGCGTCGGCTCGCGCCGCAGGTACAGCGCCTGTGCCACCGGCCCGGCGGGCAGCGTCAGGGCCTCGCGCCGCTGCACCTCGAACTGCCACGCTTCGGCATCGCCGCGCGTGCCGACGACGAAGATGCGCACGCTGGCACCGGGCTGCGCCAGTGCGGCGTCGGCCTGCAGGATCGCCGGCAGCTGGATCAGCCAGCTCAGCCGGTCCTGCACGCCGGGCCGCAGCGCATAGGCCAGCTGCGGGCCGGAAAAGGTGATGCGCCCGGCCTCGCGCTGGAAGTTCACGGCGCGGGTCTCGCGCGAGCGCTGCAACTCCGCATGGCGCACCGGCGCGACGCCATCGCCGTCGATCAGCCCGCGGCTGGCCGAGCCGCGCGCCGCCTGGCCCGGCCAGGCGGTGTCCAGCCGCAACTCGTAGCCGCCGTCGCCGGGCTGCCAGTACAGGCTCGCACGGCCGACGCGGTCGCCGCGCTGCACGCGGTAGTGCAGCTCGACCGCCGCCGGCAGCCGGGTGGCATACACCGGCCACGGGGCATCCCCGGCGGCCAGCGCGGCCGGCTCGGGCCGTGCGACGGCGGCCCGGGCCGGGGCGGCCGTCTCCGCGGCGGCGGGCGGCGCGGCCTCGGCCGCGGACGGCGCCGGCGGTTCCCTGGACGCTGCGCGCGGCGGCGCACGCGGCGAAGGCGCCGCCGCGCGCTGGCCCGTCCGTGGCGCCGCGGGAGTCGCAGTAGGTGAAAGGGCCGCCGCGTCGGCCGGCGCGGTCGCCGGTTCCGTCACGGGCTTCGGCGCGTCGGGCATCGGCGGAGCTGCCGCCACGAGGGCCCGAATCTGCAACGCGGGCCGGGCGGCCGCACCGGGCGCCGGCGGCGCCGGCCACAGCTGCTGCAGCAGCGCCCCGTGCAGCAGCAGCACGGCCATCCCCAGCAGCGTCCACGCAACGCTGCGGGAGAACGAATGCCGGCTCGCACGCATCGGACAATGGTGCCACCAACCGGGGACCGCTGAATGAAACTCGCCACCTACAAGGACGGTTCGCGCGACGGACAACTGATCGTCGTCGCGCGCGACCTGCAGACCGCCCATTTCGCCACCGGCATCGCGACCAGGCTGCAGCAGGTGCTCGACGACTGGAGCTTCCTGTCGCCGCAGCTGGAAGACCTGTACCAGACGCTGAACCACGGCAAGGCACGCCACGCCTTCGCCTTCGACCCCCGGCTGTGCATGGCGCCGC
This sequence comes from Rubrivivax sp., assembly GCA_044225625.1. Classification (GTDB taxonomy): domain Bacteria; phylum Pseudomonadota; class Gammaproteobacteria; order Burkholderiales; family Burkholderiaceae_C; genus Rubrivivax. The sequence continues at coordinate 23,257 of JBGAII010000050.1, read as the reverse complement.
TGCCACGCGCCTACCAGTGGGCCGACGGTTCGGCCTACCCGAACCACATCGACCTGATCAGCCGCTCGCGCGGCGCCGAGCCGCCCGCCGATTTCATGGACGACCCGCGCATGTACCAGGGCGGCAGCGACGACCTGCTCGGCCCCTGCGACGAGGCGGTCTTCGCCGACGCGGCCTGGGGCATCGACTTCGAGGCCGAGCTGGCAGTGGTCACCGGCGACGTCGCCATGGGCACCGGCCCCGACGCGGCGCTGGACGGCGTGCGCCTGCTGATGCTGGCCAACGACTGGAGCCTGCGCGAGCTGATCCCGGCCGAGCTGGCCAAGCTGTTCGGCTTCCTGCAAAGCAAACCGGCCACCGCCTTCGCGCCGGTGGCGGTGACGCCCGACGAGCTGGGCAGCGCCTGGCGCGGCGGCCGCGCCCACGTGACGGTGGACGTGCACTGGAACGGCAAGCGCGTCGGCCGCATCGACGGCGGCGCCGAAATGAGCCTGCACTTCGGCCAGCTGATCGCGCACCTCGCCCGGACGCGCCGGCTGCGCGCGGGCAGCATCGTCGGCAGCGGCACGCTCAGCCAGCGCGATGCCGCGGCCGGCTACGGCTGCATCATCGAGCGGCGCGCACGCGAGATGCTGGAACACGGCGAGCCCCGCACCGCCTACATGGCCTTCGGCGACCGGCTGCGCATCGAGGCCATGGCCGACGGCCAGAGCGTGTTCGGCGCCATCGAGCAGAGCGTCGGCGCGCTGGCGCCGGCATGAACGAACTGCCGCGCAGCCTGAAGGTGGCCACGGTGTGGCTGCTGGTCGGGCTGGCGCTGTTCCTGGCCGTCCAGGCGTGGCTGTCGCAGCAGCAGCGCACGCGCTTCGAGGTGTCGGGCGGCGAGGTGGCCATCCGCCGCGGACCCGACGGCCACTACCACTGGCCGGCCACCGTCGACGGCCATGCGGTGGACTTCCTGGTCGACACCGGCGCCACGCGCAGCGCGCTGCCGGCCGAGCTGGCGCGCCGCCTGCAGCTGCCGGTCGAAGGCCGCACGCGCTCGCAGACCGCGGGTGGCATGGTGCAGGGCGAGATCGTGCGCGCCGACCTGGTGCTGCAGGGCGGCGTGCGCATCGAGCAGCTGCGCATCAGCGCTCTGCCGGCGCTGTCGGCACCGCTGCTCGGCATGGACGTGCTGGGCCGGCTGCACTGGCGCCAGGCCGACGGCCAGCTGGTCTTCGACCTGAGCGGCGCCACGGCACGCTGAAGACTTGCACCGGCCGCGGCGGCGCGCACAATCGCCTGCGAAGAGCTGCGACACGGCCCTCGACCCCGCCTCGATCCCGCCTTTTCCGGAGACGCATTCCATGATCGACAGCAACGCCTTCTCGAAGCTGGTGCCCGGCTTCGACTTCCTCCACAACCTGATGCAGGGGGCACAGCAGGCGACGCCGGCCATGGGCCAGTGGGTCGCGCCGACGCTGGACCCCGCCGAGTTGGAGAAGCGCATCAGCGAACTGAAGACACTGCAGTTCTGGCTGGAGCAGAACGCGCGCATGATCGGCATGACGGTGCAGGCGCTGGAGGTGCAGCGCATGACGCTGTCGACGCTGCAGACGATGAACCTGCCGATGGCCGATCTGCGCAATGCATTGACGCTGCCGGCGGCAGCAGCGGCAGCGGCCAGGCCGGCGGTCGCGCCCGCGGCAGCGCCGCCGGCCGTGTCACCCGCGGCGGAACCGGCGCCCGCGGCACAGGCCGACGAGGCCGAAGACGGTGCGGCCACGGCCAAGCCGGCCGTCGACCCCATGCAATGGTGGGGTGCGCTGACGCAGCAGTTCACGGACATCGCGACCAAGGCCATGCAGGACGGCAGCGCGATCGCGGCGCGCAATCTCGCGGCCGCGGCCGACAAACCGTCCGGCGCCACCCGCCCGGCGGCAAAGAAGTCCGCCCGGCCCGCGGCCAAAGCCGCACGCAAGCGCGCCGGATGAGCCGGCGCGTCGCGACAGGAACCGCGGCATGAGCCCCTTCGCCAGCGGCCACGGCGCCCACCCCGACTGGCGCATGGCGCTGACCATGGCCGCCGCGCAGGTCGACGCGCAGCCGCAGCCCGCCGGCGGCGCCACGCTGGGCTTCGTCTACTACACCGACCACTATGCGGCCCATGCCGACGCCTTGCTGGCCGCGCTGCGCCAGCGCTGGCCCGCGGTCGCCTGGGTCGGCAACGTCGGCGTCGGCGTGATGGCCAGCGGCGTCGAATACCTCGACGAGCCGGCGCTGGTGCTGCTGCTGGCCGGTCTGCCGCGCGAGCAGTTCCGCGTGTTCTCCGGCGCGCGGCCTTTGGGCGGCTTCCAGGCCTTCAGCGCGCTGGTGCATGCCGATCCGGACACGCCCGACCTGGCCGAGCTGCTGCACGAGCTGAGCGAGCGCACCACCTCGGGCTACCTGTTCGGCGGCCTGGCCGCATCGCGCAACGGCGTGCAGCACGTGGCCGACGGCGTCTGGCAGGGTGCGCTGTCGGGGGTGGCCTTCACCCAGGAGGTGGCGCTGCTGTCGCGCGTGACGCAGGGTTGCCAGCCGGTGGGACCGGTGCGCCGGGTGACCGCCTGCGACGACAACGCCGCACTCGAACTCGACGGCGAGCCCGCGCTGCGCTGCCTGTTGCGCGACCTCGGCCTGGGCCTGGACGAGCCGCGCAAGCTGCTGCCGAGACTGCGCGCCACGCTGGCCGGGCTGAGTCAGGAAACGGAGCCGATGCTGGCGCGCGGCGCGACCTTCGGCAGCGACGTGCGCGTGCGCCATCTGGTCGGCATCGATCCGGGTCGCGAACTCGTCGCCATCGCCGACCGCCTGCAGGTCGGCATGCGCCTGGCCTTCTGCAGCCGTGACGTGCAGGCCGCGCGCCGTGACCTGGTGCGCATCTGCAGCGAGATCCGCGACGAGTTGGAGACGCCGGCGCTGGACGCCTCGCTGACGGTGGGCGCAGCGCCGCATGGGCCCGATCCGGCACCGGGGCACGGCACCGCCGCGCGGCGCATCGCCGGCGCCATCTATGTCAGCTGCGCCGGCCGCGGCGGGCCGCATTTCGGTGGGCCCTCGGCCGAGGCGCAGATCGTGCGCCACGCGCTCGGCGACGTGCCGCTGGCCGGCTTCTTCGCCGGCGGCGAGATCGCGCGCCGCCATCTGTACGGCTACACCGGCGTGCTGACCGTTTTCCTGGCCTCCTGAACGGGCGCGCTAAAGTCGCGCCCATGGCTTCGCTCGCCATCCTATGAACGCCCCCCTGCCCGCCGCTGCGGCCGCCGATGCCGGCAGCCGCGCCGCGCGCCAGGCCGAGGTGCTGGCCGCCCTGCAGCCGCTGCTGCCGGCGCACGCGCTGCTGTGGCGCAGCGAGGACACCGTACCCTACGAATGCGACGGCCTGACCGCCTACCGCGAGCAGCCGCTGCTGGTGGCGCTGCCGGAGACGGACACGCAGGTGGCTGCGGTACTGCGCGCCTGCCACGAGCTGAAGGTGCCGATCGTCGCCCGCGGCGCCGGCACCGGGTTGTCGGGCGGCGCGCTGCCGCACCGCATGGGCGTGACGCTGTCGCTGGCCAAGTTCAACAGGATCCTGAAGCTCGACAAGCTTTCGCGCACGGCCGTCGTGCAGTGCGGCGTGCGCAACCTGGCCATCAGCGAGGCCGCCGCGCCGCTGGGCCTGTACTACGCACCCGACCCGAGCAGCCAGATCGCCTGCAGCATCGGCGGCAACGTCGCCGAGAACTCCGGCGGCGTGCACTGCCTGAAGTACGGGCTGACGCTGCACAACGTGCTGCGCGTGCGCGGCTTCACCATTGAAGGCGAGCCGGTGGAGTTCGGCTCCGAGGCGCTGGACGGTGCCGGTCTGGACCTGCTGTCGCTGGTGGTCGGCAGCGAGGGCATGCTCGCCGTGACCACGGAGGTGACGGTCAAGCTGGTGCCCAGGCCGCAGGTGGCGCGCTGCATCATGGCCAGCTTCGACGACATCCGCAAGGCGGGCGACGCGGTGGCGCAGATCATCGCCGCCGGCATCATCCCGGCGGGGCTGGAGATGATGGACAAGCCGATGACCGCCGCGGTCGAGGACTTCGTGCAGGCCGGCTACGACCTCAACGCCGAAGCCATCCTGCTGTGTGAAAGCGACGGCACGCCCGACGAGGTGGACGAGGAAATCAACCGCATGCTCGACGTGCTGTCCGGCAGCGGCGCCACGCGCATGGAGGTCAGCAAGGACGAGGCGCAGCGGCTGAAGTTCTGGAGCGGACGCAAGAACGCCTTTCCGGCCAGCGGGCGCATCAGCCCCGATTACATGTGCATGGATTCGACCATCCCGCGCAAGCGGCTGGCCGACATGCTGCTGGCCATCCAGGCGATGGAGCAGAAGTACGGCCTGCGCTGCGCCAACGTCTTCCACGCCGGCGACGGCAACCTGCACCCGCTGATCCTGTTCGACGCCAACGACCCCGACCAGCTGCACCGCTGCGAGCAGTTCGGCGCCGACATTCTGGAGACCAGCGTGGCCATGGGCGGCACCGTCACCGGCGAGCATGGCGTGGGCATCGAGAAGCTCAGCTCGATGTGCGTGCAGTTCTCGCCGGAGGAGCGCGAGCAGATGTTCGCCGTCAAGCGCGCCTTCGATTCGGCCGAACTGCTGAACCCGGGCAAGGTGATCCCGCTGCTGTCGCGCTGCGCCGAGTACGGCAAGATGCACGTGCGCAAGGGCCTGCTGCCCTTCCCCGACCTGCCGCGCTTCTAGACTGCCGGGATGAACGACGCGCCGGAGATCGTCCAAGAGCCTGCGCTGCGCGGCCTGATCGAGCGCGTCCAGCAGGCTCGCGCCAGCCGCGGCACGCTGTGCATCCGCGGCCGCGGCACCAAGGACTTCTACGGCGACGCCCCGCGCGGCGAGCCGCTGGACATGGCCGTGCTGTCGGGCATCAGCAGCTACGAGCCCACCGAACTGGTGGTCACGGTGCGCGCCGGCACGCCGCTGGCCGAGCTGGAGGCCGTGCTGGCCGAACGCGGCCAGTGCCTGGCCTTCGAGCCGCCGCGCTTCGAGGACGCCGGACAGGCCGGTGCGCGCGGCGGCACCGTCGGCGGCATGGTCGCTGCCGGCCTCAGCGGGCCGGCGCGCGCGGCGGTCGGCTCGGTGCGCGACCATGTGCTGGGCGCCACGCTGCTCAACGGCAAGGCCGAGGTGCTGAGCTTCGGCGGCCAGGTGATGAAGAACGTCGCCGGCTACGACGTGTCGCGCGTGCTGGCGGGCTCGATGGGCGTGCTCGGCGCGATCTGCGAGGTGTCGCTGAAGGTGCTGCCGCGGCCCGCGGCCACGGCCACGCTGCGCTTCGAGATGGAGCAGGCCCAGGCCATCCGCCAGCTCAACGAATGGGCCGGCCGGCCGCTGCCGCTGCACGCCAGCGCCTGGTGGCAGGGCCTGCTGGTGCTGCGCGTGTCCGGCGCCGCCGCGGCGGTGGAGTCGGCCGGGCGCACGCTCGGCGGCGAACTCGTGGCTCCGGAGCTGGCCGCGGCGTTCTGGGAGGGGCTGCGCGACCATGCCGACGAATACTTCGACGTCGCCCGCGCGGCGGTCGAGCAAGGCGCCACGCTGTGGCGGCTGTCGTTGCCGCAGGTGGCGCCGCCGCTGGCGCTGGAAGGCGACAGCCTGATCGAGTGGGGCGGCGCGCAGCGCTGGCTGATCAGCCACCAGCCGGCGGCGCAGGTGCGCGACGCCGCCGCCGCAGCCGGCGGCCATGCCACGCTGTTCCGTGGCCGCGAACGCAGCGCAGGCGTGTTCGCGCCACTGAAGAGTCCGCTGGACCGCATCCACCGTGAGCTGAAGCGCGCCTTCGACCCGGACGGCGTATTCAACCCCGGCCGCATGTATCCGGGGTTGTGTCCATGAGCGCGCCGTGCCGTTCCCCAGCGCTCATCCCGGAGCACCCGGTGCGGAGGGCCGCCCGATGAGCGACGCCGACCTGGCGCGCTACTACGCGCAGCGCGCCGAAAGCTATGAGCGCATCTACCAGAAGCCCGAGCGCCAGGTCGAGTTGCGCGCGCTGGAAGCCTGGCTGCCCAGCGTGTTCGCCGGACGCCGTGTGCTGGAGATCGCCTGCGGCACCGGCTGGTGGACGCCGCACGGCGCGCGCGATGCCGCCGCCTGGCGGGCCACCGACCTGAACCCCGAGACCCTGGCCATTGCCCGGACCAAGGCGCTGCCCGCGTGCGTGCAGGTCACGGCGCTCGACGCCTGGCGACTGGACACGCTGGGCGCGCTGCGCTTCGACGCCGCCTTCGCCGGCTTCTGGTGGAGCCATGTCGAACGCGCGCGTCTGCCCGGCTGGATCGGCCAGCTGCATGCGCAATTGGAGCCCGGTGCAAGGGTGGTCTTCATCGACAACCGCTACGTGGCCGGCAGCAGCACGCCGATCGCGCGCACCGACGCCGCCGGCGACAGCTGGCAGCGGCGCACGCTGGACGACGGCTCGGTGCACGAGGTGCTGAAGAACTTCCCCACCCGCGACGAGGCGCTGGCTGCGCTCGGCGGGCAGGTGCGCGACGCCGAATGGATCGAACACCCGCATTACTGGGTGCTGAGCTACACGCTCGCCGCCTGACGCCACCCGCCGACCCACGCTGATGCAAACCCACCTGGCACCCGAGTTCAAGGGCACGCGCGACGGCGACGCGGCGGAAGCCATCCTGCGGCGCTGCGTGCACTGCGGCTTCTGCACCGCCACCTGCCCCACCTACCAGCTGCTGGGCGACGAGCTGGACGGCCCGCGCGGGCGCATCTACCTGATGAAGCAGATGCTGGAAGGCGCGCCGGTGACGCGCAGCACGCAGGCCCACCTGGACCGCTGCCTGACCTGCCGCAACTGCGAAAGCACCTGCCCGAGCGGCGTCGACTATGGCCACCTGGTGGACATCGGCCGCAAGCTGGTCGAAGAGCGCGTCGAGCGCCCGCGCAGCGAGAAGGCCGTGCGCTGGCTGCTGAAGGAAGGCCTGACCTCGCCGCTGTTCGGCCCGGCGATGGCGCTGGGCCGCGCGGTGCGCCCGCTGCTGCCGGCGGCGCTGAAGAACAAGGTGCCGGCCGCCGCCGGACCGCGCGCCCGCCTGTGGCCGACGCGCGAGCATCCGCGCAAGGTGCTGATGCTGCTGGGCTGCGTGCAGCCGGCAATGATGCCCAACATCAACAGCGCCACCGCCCGCGTGCTCGACGCCGCCGGCATCCAGACGCTGGTGGCCGACGAGGCCGGCTGCTGCGGCGCGATCCGCACGCACCTGAACGACCACGAAGGCGGCCTGGCCGACATGCGGCGCAACATCGACGCCTGGTGGCCGCTGGTCGAGGGCCTGACCTCGGTGGGCCCGGTCGAGGCCATCGTGATGAACGCCTCCGGCTGCGGCGTCACCGTCAAGGACTACGGCCATGCGCTGGCGCACGACCCCGACTATGCCGAACGCGCGCAGCGCGTCAGCGCATTGACGCGCGACCTGAGCGAGCTGCTGCCCGAGCTGGTCGAGCCGCTGAAGAAGAAGCTGGCCCGCCCCCGCTCGGCAGGGGAGCGGGGAGGGAGTGCGGCATCCTCGACCGCCGGGAGGGTGGTACGCCTCGCGTACCACCCTCCGTGCACGCTGCAGCACGGCCAGCAGCTGCGCGGCGGCGTCGAGACCCACCTGGCCGCGCTGGGCTTCGATGTCAAGCTGGCCGCCGGCGAAAGCCACCTGTGCTGCGGCTCGGCCGGCACCTACAGCGTGCTGCAGCCGGAGCTGGCCACCCAGCTGCGCGACCGCAAGCTGGGCCACCTGGCGCCACTGCAGCCCGAGGTCATCGTTTCGGCCAACATCGGCTGCATCCAGCATCTGCAGAGCGGCACGCCGACGCCGGTGCGGCACTGGGTGGAGGTCCTGGACGACGCACTGGCAGACTGAAGGGGGCCGCCCACGGCACAGCCGGCTGCTGCGGCAAGCACGGCCGGCCGGCGCGGTAGCCTTCGTGTCGGCACCACCGTCCCACCTCCGACCGCCCTCGACGGCCCGCCTCGACATGCACACCGCCTCATCGTTCGCACCCGCGGCACCGGCCTGCGGCCTGCCGCCGCTGCGACGACGGTGGTGCTGGCATCGGGTGGCCCTGCTGCTCGCCGCGATCAGCCTGTGCGCATGGCCGCTGGCCGCCCTGGCCACCTCGGCGCCGAAGCGGGTGCTGATCATCCATTCCTTCGGCCGCGACATCGCCCCCTTCGACACCGTCGCGTCGTCGTTCCGCCGCGAACTGGCCTCGCACGCGCCCGGGCCGGTGGTGTTTCTCGAGACCTCGCTCGACGCCGGCCGCGCGGTCGGCAGCAACGAGGAGAACGCGTTTGCCGCCTACCTGAAGGCGCGCTTCTCCGACCCGGGACCGGACCTGATCGTCACCGTCGGCGGCCAGGCGGCCAAGTTCGCGCAACAGCGCCGCGGCGAGATGTTTCCGGGCGTGCCGTTGCTCTTCATGGGCCTCGACCACCGCGTGGCGCCGAAGCGTTCGCTGCTGCCGGGCGATGCGATCGTGGCCACGCACCTGGATCCGTTGCAGGCCTTCGAGAACATCCTGCGCATTCGGCCGCAGACGCGGCGGATCGCCATGGTGCTCGGCGATTCGCCGCTGGAACACTACTGGCGCAAGATCTTCGAGGAGGCCAGCGCATCGCTCGCCGGCCGCGCGCAGTTCACTTTCTACGACGGCTTGCCGATGGCCGAGATCGAGCAGCGCATCGGCGAGCTGCCGCCCGACGCGGCGGTGCTCTACGGCGTGATGATGGTCGACGGCGCCGGCATTCCGCACGAACGCCTCGACGCGCTGTCGCGGCTGCGCCGGGTCTCGAAGGTGCCGCTGTTCTCCTTGTTCGGCAACGAGCTGGGACGCGGCGTGGTCGGCGGGCCCTATCTCTCGGAATCGCAGGTCGGCGCCGAGTCCGCCCTGCTGGCGCTGCGCAGCATGGCCGACGGACCGGCCGCCGAACCGACCACGCTGACCATCGGCATGCAGGCGCCGGTCTACGACGGGCGGGAGCTGCTGCGCTGGCAGATCGACGAAGCCCTGTTGCCGCCGGGCAGCGAGGTACGCTTCAGGCCGCCGTCGGTCTGGCAGGAGTACCGCAAGGAGATCGTCGCCGTCTCGGCGGTGATGGTTGCGCAGGCGCTGCTGATCATCGCGCTGCTGGTGCAGCGCTCACGCCGGCAGCGCGCCGAGGAACAATCGCGCACGCTCGGCGGACGGCTGATGACCGCCTACGAGGACGAAGGCCGGCGCATCGCCCGCGAGTTGCACGACGACGTGACGCAACGGCTGGCCTCGCTGTCGATCGAGATGGCGGCGCTGACGCAGCTGGACAGCGCGCAGGCGCGCGCCGCGGCCGAAGAATCGGTCAGCGGGGCGCTGTCGCGGCTGGGCCGCGACGTGCATGCACTGGCCTACCGCCTGCACCCCTCGGTGATCGACGACCTGGGGCTCGAGGCGGCGTTGCGCCTGGAATGCGACCGGCTGGCAAGGCGCAGCGGCATGACGGTCGACCTCGAAGCCGAGGCCGTCGACGGCGTGTCCAGCGAGGCCGCGCTGTGCCTGCTGCGCGTGGCCCAGGAGGCGCTGCGCAACGTCGAGCGGCACGCCCAGGCGAAGCAGGTCCGCGTCGGGCTGAAGCGCCAGGGCGACCGCATCGAACTCGGCATCGCCGACGACGGCTGCGGCTTCGACCCGTCGGCCGAACGCGACCGCGCCTCGCTGGGGCTGGTCAGCATGCGCGAGCGGGTGGCCCTGCTGCGCGGCCGGCTGGAGACACGCAGCCGCCCCGGCGGTGGCACCCAGGTGCTGGCCTCGGTGCCGGCAGAGGAAGTCTCGTGACGCGGCCCCGCGTGTTGCTGGCCGATGACCACCGCATCGTGGCGGTGGGGCTGGAGGCGCTGCTGTCCCGCGACTACGAGGTGGTGGGCTGGGCGCCGGACGGCCGCTCGCTGCTCGACCTCGCACGCCGCACACCGGCGGACTTCATCGTCGCCGACATCTCGATGCCCGGCCTCAATGGCATCCGTGCGCTCGCCGAGATGCGCAACGAGGGCCTGGACGTGCCGGTGATCTTCCTGACGATGCATGCCGAGCCGGTGTATGCGCGCCTGGCCATGGAAGCCGGCGCCGCCGGCTACGTGCTGAAGGACGCGGCGCCGCGCGAGCTGCTGCGGGCGCTGCAGGCCGCGGCGCAGGGCAGCATCTACGTCAGCAGCGAACTGCAGGCGGAGGTCTTCCACAGCCCGTCGGGCACGCGCCCCACGCGGGACCCCGCCACCGGCCTGAGCCTGCGCCAGCGGGAGATCCTGCAACTGCTGGCGGCCGGGCATTCGGCCAAGCAGATTGCGCGCTTGCTCGGCATCTCGCAGCGCACGGTCGAGTACCACAAGTACCAGTCGATGGCCGTGCTCGGCGTGAAGACCAGCGCGGAACTGGTGCAGCTGGCCGAGCGCCTTCGACTGCTCGGCCCCTGAGGGCGGTCGCGCGACGCCGACCCTAGTAAACCTACGAGGCGACTTCAGCGCTGCTGCAGGCCACACTGGGCGGACCGGCGAGGACGGAACCGCGCACCCACCGCGCACATCCGCTTGCCCGGCGTCTGCTTGCAGGCCGGCAATGCGCGACCGTGTGCAGGCCATGGCGGGCGCGGACCACGCCTTGCCCACCGCAGGCCGACCAAGGAGAAAACTGATGCAAGTTCGCTTTCGTCCATGCCGCGTCGCGCTCGCCGCGAGTCTGGTGTCCGGCGCCTTCGCGGGCCCGGCGCTGGCCGGCAATCCCGAGCGCGATGCGTACTTCGGCGAGACGCACGTGCACACCAGCTGGTCGCTGGATGCCTGGCTGCTCGGCAACCGCACGACCGGTCCGGCCGATGCCTACAAGTACTTCAAGGGCGAGCCGATCAAGCACCCGGCCGGCTACGACGTCAAGATCGTCACGCCGCTCGACTGGGCCGGCGTCACCGACCACTCCGAATACGTCGGCGTCATCAAGTACGCCAACGATCCCAACTCGCCGGTGAGCAAGCTGCCGGCCGCGCAGCCGCTGAAGATCAATCCCGACAAGCCGCTGGCGGAGGAAGGGATCCGCATCTTCAACTACGCGGCCAAGGTGCTGTTCGGCGGCCCGCCCGTCAAGCCGCTGATGGACCCGAAGGTCGCCGGCACGGTGTGGAAGGAGACCATCGCCGCGGCCCAGGCGGCCAACGAGCCGGGCAAGTTCACGGCCTTCTGCTCCTACGAGTGGACGTCGATGCCGAACAACATGAACATGCACCGCAACGTCTTCTTCAAGGAATGCCACAAGGTGCCGGACGCGCCCTTCAGCGCGCTGGATTCGTCCAACCCCGAAGACCTGTGGAGCTGGATGGACGGGCAGAGAAAGATCGGCAACGAGCTGCTGGCGATCTCGCACAACGCCAACATCTCCGACGGCCGCATGTACCCCACCGAGGTCGACCTGCGCGGCCGCCCGATCGACGCCGCCTGGGCCGAGTCGCGCATGCGCAACGAGAAGCTGACCGAGATCCACCAGATCAAGGGCACCTCCGAGACGCACCCGCTGCTGTCGCCGAACGACGAGTTCGCCGGCTTCGAGATCATGCAGTTCCTGATCGGCGACCCGCCCGGCCGCACGCCGCAGCTGGTGGGCAGCTTCGCGCGCCAGGCCCTGAAGGACGGCGTGGCGATGCAGGGCAGCAAGGGCTTCAACCCCTACAAGTTCGGCTTCGGCGCCGCCGCCGACTCGCACAACACGGCTGTCGCCTACCGCCAGCAGAACTGGTTCGGCGCCCACGCGCTGACCGACGCGACGCCGCAGATCCGCATGTCCGGCCAGATCGCCGCGGGCATGGACCCGCGCAACCTGTACCCCGCCGGCCTGACGGGGGTATGGGCCGAGGAGAACACGCGTGCCTCGCTGTTCGAGGGCATGCAGCGCAAGGAGACCTTCGCGGTCAGCGGCCCGCACATCAAGGTGCGGCTGTTCGGCGGCTGGGAGTACACGAGCGCGATGCTCGACGACGCGGCCTGGGTGAAGACCGGCTACGCCAAGGGCGTGCCGATGGGCGGCGACCTGCCGGCCGCTCGCGGCAAGGCGCCCAGCTTCATCGTCTGGGCGGTCAAGGACCCGACCTCCGGCAATCTCGACCGCATCCAGATCGTCAAGGGCTGGAGCAAGAACGGCCAGAGCTTCGAGAAGGTCTACGACGTGGTCTGGTCGGGTGATCGCAAGCCCGACAAGTACACCGGCATCGTGCCGCCGGTGGGCAACACGGTCGACATCGCCGAGGCCACCTACACCAACACCATCGGCGCGGTGGAACTGAAGAAGGTCTGGACCGACCCCGAGTTCGACCCGTCGCTGGACGCCTTCTACTACGCACGCGTGCTCGAGATCCCGACGCCGCGCTGGACCACGATCCAGGCCAAGCAGCTGGGCATCGCGCCGCCCGACGTGGTGCCGCCGACGATCCAGGAGCGCGCCTGGTCCTCGCCGATCTGGTACACGCCGTCGGCCGACGCGCGCACGGCGGCCAAGGCCGGCGCCAAGACGGTGGCCGATCTGAAGAAGCAGGGCGCGGTGGCGCTGAACGACGCGCAGCTGCGTGCGCTGGTCGTCGGCAAGTCGACCTGGCTGCAGAACAACGTCACCGGCGACAAGTACCAGGTCGTGTACGGCGATTCGGGCCCCGGCGCCAAGGTGGCGACGCCTTCCGAACCCGGCTTCAACACGCAGAAGTTCGCGCCCAACCAGGGCCAGATCTGGCTGCGTTTCCTGGGCCGGAACACCCAGCTGCCCAGCCTGGTGGGCAACGCGGTCGAGGCCTCGCAGCTCGGCGTGACCTCGCCCTACTTCATCAACAACGGAAAGATCGTCAACCCGATGTCGGGTACGCCGATGGACATCACCGTCTACAAGGCCGGCGACAAGTACATCGCCGCCCGCAGCAACGAGTTCGGCTACGCCAACTACGAGATCATCCCGGCCGTCGCGCAGTTGAATCCGCTGAGCCTGGGCGGGGCCAAGAAGCCTGCGGCCAAGTAGCCGTGTTCCGGCGCCTGCTTCGCGAACCGCTGATCCAGTTCCTGCTGGTCGGGCTGCTGCTCTTCGCCGGCTGGCGGCTCGTCGCGCCGGCGCAGGCCGGACGCGACGCGCTCAACCGCATCGTCATCACCGAGGACGACCTCAAGCAGATGACGGTGGCCTGGATGGCGCAGGGCATGCCGCCGCCGACGCCGCAGCAGCTGCAGACCCTGGTCGACAAGCGCGTGCGCGAAGAGGTGCTGTACCGCGAGGCGCTGGCGCTCGGGCTGGACAAGGACGACGTGATCGTGCGGCGGCAGCTGGCCCGCAAGATGGAGTTCGTGGCCGAGGACGTGTCCAAGCTCGACGAACCGACGCCGCAGCAGCTGCGCGCCTGGTTCGACCAGAACACGTCGCGCTTTGCGCTGCCGGCCCGCGCCACCTTCCGCCATGTGTACTTCTCGCCCGACCGGCGGGGCGCCAGCGCCCGCGCCGATGCCGAGGCCGCCCTGGCGCGCTTCACCGGCCAGCCGATCGATGTGTCGACGACGGCCGGCGACCCTTTCATGTTCCAGAGCTTCTACGGCGACCGCTCGATGGACGTGGTGGCCAAGGAGTTCGGCCCGGCCTTCGCCCGCGCACTGGCCGCCACGCCGCCCGGCGCCTGGACCGGTCCGGTGCAATCCGGCTACGGCTGGCATCTGGTGTTCATCGACGCGATGACGCCGCAGCGCGTGCCCGACTTCGAGGAGATCGAACCCGAAGTCAGGAACGCCTGGACCGAGGATCACCGCGAGAAGACCCGGGACAAGCTCTACGAAGCCATGCGCGCCCGCTACGAGGTCGTGCTGCCGGCGTCATGAAGCGGCGCGCGCTCGTCGCGGCGCCGGCGCTGCTGCTGGCCAGCGCGCTGGCCTCGGCCTGCCCGCTGTGCATCGGCACGGCGGCGCGGTCCTCCGCGCAGGACCTGGAGGAGCTGTCGCGGGCGGTGCTGGCCGTGCCGGAAGGCAGGCGCTTCCGCGTCGTCGCCACGATCAAGGGCGAGCGTAGCGACACGCTGCTGGACGAGGTGGTGGTCCGTGAACCGCCGCCCGCGGGCCAGGCCTTGCTGCTGGTGCGCGACGACAGCTGGCCGATGTGGGTGAGCCTGGGGCCGATCGCTGCCCGGCATGCGCCGCTGCTGCGCGCGTTCGCCTCGGGACGCCCGGCGGAGACCGACCGGGCCGCATGGCAACGCCGGCTCGAGCTGGCGCTGCCGCAACTCGAAAGCCGCGAGGCCTTGCTGGCGGAGATCGCCTACGCGCAGTGCGCGGCCGCGCCCTATGCCGCCATGCGCGCCGCCCGGGCCCGGCTCGATGCCCAGGCACTGCGGGCCTGGGTCAACGATCCGGCGCTGGCGGCCCGGCAGTCGCTGTACATCCTGCTGCTGGGGTTCGCCGGCGACAGCCGCGACGCCGGGATGATCGAGGCGCAGCTCGGCAACCCCTGGCGCACCCGCCATGCTGCCGCCAACCTGTCGTCGCTGATCGCGGCCGACCTGGAACTGCGAGGCGCCGCGCAGGTCGCCTGGGTGGAGGAGCGCTTCCTGCGCGAGCCCTCGCGCTCGACCGCCGAAGTCCAGGCCGCGCTGCTGGCCCTGAGCGTGCAGGCGCGCAGCGACGGACCGATCCCGCGTCAGCGGGTGATCGAGGCCTACCGCGTGTTCATGCACACGCACGAGGACATGGCGGGATTCGTCGCGCCCGACCTGGCGGCCTGGGGCTACTGGGACGCCACGCCGGCGTTCGCCACGATCCTTGCGTCGAACGTCCGCCAGCACGACGACTCGCGCGCGGCCATCGTCGCCTACCTGAAGCAGAGCCCGCGACGCGGGTCCGACTGATGCTGCGCCGCCTGCTCGCCTGCCTGTGGCTGCTGCTGTCGTGCCAGGCGATGGCCCACGATGCACGCCCGGCCTACCTCGAGCTGCGCCAGACCGCGGCCGAGCGCTACGACCTGCTGTGGCGGGTGCCGGTGACGGCAGGCATGCCGCTGCCGGTGCTGCTGAAGCTGCCGGAGGGCGTGCAGAACCTGACCGAGCCTGCGGTGCGTGAGCTGTCCGATTCGCGCGTCGAGCGCCGCGTCGTTTCCGCGCCGGGCGGCCTGGCCGGCCAGCGCATCGAGTTCCCCGGCCTGCAGGGCACGATCGCCGACGTGCTGGTGCGGGTGCAGCCGCTGGACGGCGAGATGAGCACGACGCTGGTACGCAGCTCGCAGCCCTGGGTGGACATCGCCGCGCCGACCGGCGGCGCGCTGGCGGTCTTCACCGCCTTCGTCGGCCACGGTGTCGAGCACATCCTGTTCGGCTACGACCATCTGCTGTTCGTGCTGGCGCTGATGCTGATCGTGCGCAACACCCGTGCGCTGATCCTCACGGTCACGGCCTTCACGCTGGCCCACTCGATCACGCTGGCGTTGGCCGCGCTGGGCGTGGTGCACGTGCCCGGGCCGCCGGTCGAGGCGGCCATCGCGTTTTCCATCGTGCTGGTGGCGGCCGAGATCCTGCGCCTGCGCGCCGGGCAGCCCAGCCTGACCGCCAGCCGACCCTGGCTGATCGCGTTCTGCTTCGGGCTGCTGCACGGCTTCGGCTTCGCCGGGGCGCTGTCGGAAATCGGCTTGCCGCGCGCGGAGCTGCCGCTGGCCCTGTTCGGATTCAATGTCGGCGTGGAACTGGGGCAACTCGCCTTCATCGGCGCCGTGCTGGCGCTGACCGCGGCGGCCCGCAAGGTCCGCGCGCTGGCCCCCATGGCCGACCAGGGTGTCCGCTGGGCACCGCATGCCATCGGCTCGCTGGCGGCCTTCTGGTTCGTCGAGCGTGTGGCGGCCTTCGTCGTGCGCTGACCGGGCCGCGGGTCAGCGGCGGCCGCGTCGTCGCCGCCTCCGGGCTCGAGTCATCACTGGTAAACGTACGAGGCGACGGCAGCATGCGGATTGCTCATGATTCCCATCGCTTGCTGGGCTGGTTCGCCGGGCTGGAGAGCACGGGACCGCCACTCAAGGGGAATCTTGGATGAACGTTCTTCGGTGGCTCGACCTGAGGCCCCCCTTGCACGCGCCCTCGCCACAACCCGGTGCCGTCGCGCGGCGCACGGCCGTCTGAGGCGCACCGCACCATGGGCAGCCGGAGCGCGATGGGCTGTGTGCTGGTCGGCCATGTGCACCAGCGCCTGTCCGAAGGCCTGCGCACCTGGCTTCTGGCGCTGTTCGACGGCGTCTTCATGGTCGCCGACGTGGCGTCGCTGAAGGAAGGTGCCGGCAAGCTGCAGCCGGAGCTCGTGATCGTCGACCTGGGCCTGGCGGCAGGCCGGCTCGAGCCGTTGATGGCCGAGCTGCACCGGCTGACACCGCGCAGCCGCGTGCTCGTGCTCAGCGACTACGAGGACCCACAGCTGGACGCGCTGATCCTGTCCCATGGCGCCGACGGCGTGGTGCACAAGACCGCGCTGGCGGCCGAACTGTCGCCTGCGGTCGCTGCGGTGATGGCGGGCGAGCGCTTCGGCAGCGCCGACGGCACGCCTGCGGCCGATGTCGCAGGCCCCACGCACCGATGCTGAGCGAGCATCCGATCCTGGTGGTCTTCCTGGCCGCCGTGGCCGCCCCGCTGATCGCCCAGACACGCGCCGGCGCCCATGTGCCGGTCGTCGTCTTCGAGGTCGTGCTCGGCATGCTGCTCGGGCCGCACGTGCTGGGCCTCGTCGGCAACGACGGCTTCGTCCGGTTCATGCACGACGTGGGCATGGTGGCGGTGATGTTCATGGCCGGCATGGAGATGGACTTCGGCCTCATCCGCGGCCGGCCGCTGGCGCTGGCGTCCACGGGCTGGGTGGCATCGGTGCTGATCGCGGCCCTGGCGCTGGTGCTGATCCATCCGTTGTTCGGCATCGCGACGCCGCCGATGCTGGTCATCGCGCTGACGACCACCGGCCTGGGCACGCTGCTGCCGATCCTGCGCGACGGCGGCCTGCTCGGCTCGCGCTTCGGCAACCTGCTGCTGGCCGCCGGCACGCTGGGCGAGGTCGGGCCGATCGTTGCGGCCTCGCTGGTCGTGTCGACGCGCTACAGCACCTGGCAGGAATTTGCGTTCCTGGTGCTGTTCCTGGCGCTGATCGCACTGGCTGCCGCCGTCGGTGCGGGCCTGCGGCCGCCGCGGGTGATCGCGCTGCTGGCGCGCACGATGCACGCCAGCACGCAGCTGCCGGTGCGGCTGGCCCTGCTGCTGCTGGCCGTGCTGGTTTTCGTTTCCGAGCGGCTCGGCTTCGAATCGGTGTTCGGCGCCTTCGCCGCCGGCATGATCGTCGGCGTCGCCGTGCGCGGCCCCGATGGCGAGGACTTCCGCAAGAAGATCGACGCGGTGTGCTTCGGCTGGTTCGCTCCCTTCTTCTTCGTCGGCACCGGCATCGCCTTCGACATCGGCGCGCTCGGCCGCGACATGACGACGCTGCTGCTGATACCGGTCTTCCTGGCGCTGTTGCTGCTGACGCGCGGCTCGACGGCCTGGCTGTACCGGCACGACCTGCCCCGCCGCGAACTGCCGCCGCTGGCCCTGTCCGCCGCGGTCAGCTCGCTCGGCATCGTCGTCGTCATCGCCAATGTCGGGCTGCGGTCGAAGCAACTGGGCGCCGACACGGCGCAGGCGCTGATCGGTGCCGCACTGCTGTCGCTGCTGGTCTATCCGACCGTCGCCCGCGTGCTGCTGGCACGCCAGAATGGCGCCCCCGACGGAGCCCCAAGCCTGAAGGCCTGAATCCCCGCCGGTCAACGGAACCGTTGATTCCATGTCGATCGAAAACGCACCGGAGAAGCCGATGAACCCCAAGAACGCTTGCCAGGTCCGACTGGCTGCCGGCGCCGCCGCGCTGACGCTGCTGGGCGGGCCGGCCTGGGCCGAGATGTCGGCCGAGGACCTCGCCAAGCTGGCCCAGAACCCGGTAGGCAACCTGGTCAGCGTGCCCTTCCAGAACAACACCAACTTCAACACCGGTCCGCTGTCGGGCACGCAGAACATCCTGAACATCCAGCCGGTGATCCCCGTCGAGGTGAACCAGGACTGGAACCTCATCACCCGCACGATCATGCCGGTGATCTGGCAGCCGGAGTTCGTGCCGGGACAGGGCGACACCTTCGGGCTGGGCGACATCCAGTTCTCGGCCTTCCTGTCGCCGTCCAGTCCCGGTCCGGGCGGCCTGATCTGGGGTGCCGGAGCCATCGTGCAGATGCCCACCAACACCAGCGACATGCTGGGCAACAAGAACTGGGGTCTTGGGCCGACGGCGGTGGTGCTGAAGCTGGAGAAGGGCAACCCCTGGGTCTACGGCGTGCTGGTCAACAACGTCTGGTCGCTGAGCGGCGACAAGCAGGGCGGGCGCTACAACAACTTCCTGATGCAGCCCTTCCTGAACTACAACTTTCCCGGCGGCCTGTACCTGACGACGTCACCGATCGTCACCGCCAACTGGGACGCCGACAGCAGCCAGCGCTGGACCGTGCCGCTGGGCGGCGGCATCGGCAAGATCTTCCACCTGGGCAAGCTGCCGATCAACACGCAGCTCGGCGCGTACTACAACGTCGTGCATCCGGACGATGGCGCCAACTGGCAGCTGCGGTTGCAGGTTCAGTTCATGTTCCCCAAGTAGGCGCCGCGGCCCGCGCGACGCGACGCGACGCGACCCATCGACAATTTCACGAGGAGAACCGGTTCATGGCTACCCGCAAGGCCCGCAAGGCCGCCCCCACCGCCGAGACGGCGCCACCCGGCCATGCGACGGTCGACGAGCGCCGCGCCCGAGGCCGCGCGTTGCGCGACGTGGCGCCGCGCACTTCGCACGCCGAATGGGCGCCGGCAACCGACCGGCGCGACCCGATCGAGCTGCTGCAGGCCTCGAACGACGGGCGCATGCAGATCCTCGTGCCGGTGCGCTTCGGGCGCATGTCGGCGTCGCCCTTCGCCTTCTATCGCGGCGCCGCGGCACTGATGGCCGCCGACCTGGCGACCACGCCGACCAGCGGCATCCGCGTGCAGGCCTGCGGCGACGCGCACCTGATGAACTTCGGCGGCTTCGCCACGCCCGAACGCAACATCATCTTCGACATCAACGACCTGGACGAGACGCTGCCCGCGCCGTGGGAATGGGACCTGAAGCGTCTCGCCGCCAGCGTGGTCATCGCAGCTCAGTTCCTGAGGCTGTCGGAAAGCGAAGCGGCGCGCGCCGCGCGCGACCTGGCGCGCGAGTACCGCGAGCGCATGAGCGACTATGCGGCGATGCGCGTGCTGGACGTCTGGTACGACCGCATCGATCTGCAGCGCTACCAGGACCGCAGTGCGGACCCCGCGGTCATGGACGAGGTGCGCAAGCGCGTGGACGAGCGCATCGCCGAAGCGCAGCGCAAGAACGTGCCCGACCACCTGTACCCCAAGCTGGCGGAGCTGCAGGGCGAGTCGCACCGCATCAAGGACGAGCCGCCGCTGATCTTCCACCCCGACGAGTCCATCGCGCCGGCGGTGCGCAGCGGCTTCGCCGAGCCGCTGGCCCGCTACCGGCAGAGCCTGCCCGAGCACGTGCGCACGCTGTTCGACCGCTTCCATTTCTGCGACCTGGCGGTCAAGGTCGTCGGCGTGGGCAGCGTCGGCACCAACTGCTCGGTCATGCTGTTCATGGCCGAG
The DNA here is from genome assembly GCA_044225625.1 of Rubrivivax sp. Lineage (GTDB taxonomy): Bacteria > Pseudomonadota > Gammaproteobacteria > Burkholderiales > Burkholderiaceae_C > Rubrivivax. The sequence continues at coordinate 3,485 of JBGAII010000050.1, read as the reverse complement.
GAGAACGACCCGCTGTTCCTGCAGGTGAAGGAAGCACGCACGTCGGTGCTGGAGCCTTATGCCGGCAAGAGCCTGCACCCGAACCACGGCCAGCGCGTGATCGTCGGCCAGCGGCTGATGCAGTCGGCCAGCGACATGTTCCTCGGCTGGACCGAAGGCGCCGACGGCCGCCACTACTACATCCGCCAGCTGCGTGACCTGAAGATGTCGGCGGTGATCGAGGACTGGGACTTCGGCCTGCTGCGCCAGTACGCGCGCATGTGCGCCCATGCGCTGGCGCGGGCCCACGCCCGCACCGGCGATGCGGCGCTGATCTCCGGCTATGCCGGCTCGAGCCAGACGCTGGACGACGCCATCGCCGACTTCGCGGTGGCCTACAGCGACCAGAACCGCACCGACTACCGCGCGTTCATCAAGGCCATCCGGCAGGGGCGCATCGAGGTGCAGAACGACATCTGAGCAGGGTGCACCAGCCGTGATGCAGCGGGCTCGAGCCGTGGGCGGACGCGTGGCGAGGCAGGTCGCGCTGCGGGTCGCATGGGCGTTGTTCGCCGGCACGGCGGTGGCGCAGCCCGCTGCCGAGCCCGCCGGCCGCACGCTCGTCGTGGCCACGCTGCCGACCGCGCCGTTCGTGATGCCGAAGACCGACCCGCCCACGGGCTTCAGCATCGATCTGTGGAACGAGGTGGCGCGCCGCCTGCAGGTCACGACCCGGTGGAAGCTGGCGGCCAGCGAACAGGAACTGCTGGGCATGGTGCAGCGCCACGAGGTCGACGCCGGCATCGCCGCGATCGCGCTGACGCCGCAGCGCGACGAGATCGTCGATTTCTCGTACCCGTACTTCGACGGCGGACTGCAGATCATGGTGCGCTCGCAGGACGACGCCGGCCTCGCGGCGACACTGGCCTCGGTGCCGTGGGCGGCCATCGGGCGGCTGTTCGCCGCGGTGGCGGTCATCGTCTTTCTTCTGGCCAACCTGCTGTGGCTGGTCGAACGGCGCCGCAATGGCGATTTCCGCAAGAGCTACCTGCGCGCGATCGGCGAAGGCCTGTGGGGCACGATGCTGATCATCGCCACCGGCGAGCATGGCGACCGCGACGCCCCAGGGGTGGTCAAGCGCATCGTGGTGGTGTGCATGTGGTTGCTGGGCGTGGTGATCGTTGCCCAGCTGACCGCGACGGTGACCTCGTCGCAGACGGTGGACCGGTTGCGCTCGACGATCCAGGGGCCCGAAGACCTTCCGGGCAAGGCGATCCTCAGCGTCCGCGGGACGCCGGCCGGCGACTACCTGGCGCGGCGCGGGCTGCCGTTCACGCACGTCACCTACGGTCCGGACGCGATCCGGGCGCTGTTGCGCGGCGAGGCCCAGGCCGTGGTCTTCGATGCGCCCACGTTGCAGTACTGGGCGGCCCGCGAGGGCAACGGCCAGGTGCAGGTGGTCGGTCCCGTCTTCATGCCGGAGAAGTACGCGATCGCCGTCAGCGAAAACAGCGCGCTGCGCAAGCCCATCAACCAGGCGCTGCTGCAGTTGATGGCCGACGGTACCTACGAGCGGCTGCAGGCCGCCTGGTTCGTGTCGAAGTAGGTCAGCGCGGCAGTTGCCGCAGCGGCGCAGACCATGGCGGCCGAGTCGGCGGTCGCGCCACGGATCGATCGGCCATTCGGCGCGTCACCCCAGCTCGCGGCTCGCCAGCGCCGCCGCGGCGGCGCGCGTCTCCACGCCCAGCTTCTCGAACACGTGCTCGAGGTGCTTGTTCACCGTGCGCGGGCTCAGGCCCAGGATGTCGGCCACGTCGCGGTTGGTCTTGCCTTTGGCGATCCAGGACAGCACTTCGGTCTCGCGCGGCGTCAGCGACGCGGTGGCCAGGCGCGATGGCGCCGCCTCGCCGGCCGCGCGCACGCGCAGCAGCCACATCGTCTCGCCCAGGCCGACGTGCCCGAGGCGCCGCGCCAGCAGGCTGCGGCCGTCGGCATGCGCCTGCTCGCGCTCGTCGGCGTCGCCCTGCAGCCAGCCGGCCGCATCCGCCCCGCCGAAGAACTCGCCCAGCCAGCGCTGCGCCTGCGGCGACTGCCAGGCGATGCGTCCGCGGCCGTCGACCACCAGCACGCCCAGGCCGCCCAGGTCCACCGCCTCGCGTGCCAGGCGCGCGGCGCGCGCATTGCGCACGTGCGTGGCCAGTCGCGCCAGCACTTCCTGCGCGCGCACCGGCTTGACCACGTAGTCCACACCGCCGGCCTCGAAGCCGGCGACGATGTGCGTGGTGTCCGACAGCCCGGTCATGAAGATCACCGGCACGTGCGCCCAGGCCGGCTGGGCCTTGATGCGCCGGCAGGTCTCGAAGCCGTCCATGCCCGGCATCAGCGCGTCGAGCAGGATCGCGTCCGGCGTCACCAGTTCCAGCCGGGACAGTGCCGATGCGCCGTCGGACGCCACCAGCACGGTGTAGCCCTCGGCCTCCAGTTCGCTGACCAGCGCGCCCGCCGAGGTGGGCACGTCGTCGACGATGAGCACGACTTCCTCGCTCACCGGACGACCCTGCGCACTGCGTGCTCCGGGATGAGCGCTTGGGAGCGGCCCGGCGCACTCACTGGACCAACCCTCCGCACTGCGTGCTCCGGGATGAGCGCTTGGGAGCGGCCCGGCGCACTCATAGGGCCTCGGCATCGGTCTCGTTCAGCGAGCGGGTCAGCTGCTCGGTCAGCTCGTCCCAGGCGAAGCGTTCGACCAGCACGCGCAGCAGCGCCGCCTGGTTGCCGCAGGCCGGGTGCTCCTCGACCAGCCGCTGCAGCGCCAGCAGCAGACCCTGGCGGTGGCCCAGACGCGCCAGCCGCACCAGCGTGCGCGCATGTTCCTCGGGCAGCCGCACCGGCCGCGGCAGCGCCGTCGGCGCCCAGCTGGGCAGTGCCAGCTCGGCCACCCATTCCAGCTCCAGCTCGCGCTGCAGCACGGCACGCAGTTCGGACTCGATCACCGGCTTGTCGACGAAACCCTGCACGCCGTGCGCGGCGATCTTGTCCGCCATGTTCTCGAAGGCATTGGCCGACACCATGATGATCGGCAGCGCCTTCATGCCGGCCTGGCGCAGGCGGCGCGCGGTCTCCCAGCCGTCCATGTCGTCCATCGTGATGTCCAGCAGCACCGCGTCGGGCGGGTCGTCCAGGACGCTGTCCAGGCATTCGCGGCCGCTGGCCGCCTCGCGCACGCGAAAGCCCAGCGGCACCAGCATGCCGGCCAGCATCTGGCGCTGCGTGGGCTGGTCGTCCACCACCAGCAGGCTGCGGCGGGCGCCGATGTAGCCGGTGACCGGCCGGTGCGTCGCGCCCGCGGGCCGCGCCGGCGCCGCAGCCTCGCTGAGGTACAGGCGCACGGTGAAGGTGCTTCCCTGGCCCGGCTGGCTCTGCACCGTCAGCTCGCCACCCATCAGCTGCGTCAGCAGGTGCGTGATCGTCAACCCCAGGCCGGTGCCGGCGTCGCCGCTGCGCCG